>DASUJB010000027.1:0-14426 GCA_036279475.1 Acidimicrobiales bacterium
GGGCCCGGCGCCGCCCGCCGTGCGCCGGCGGGCCACCGCCACCCCCGGGGCCAGCAGCGCCGCCCCCTCCTCGCCGAGGTCGGGATGGGCGGCCACCAGCTCCCCGAGCGGCACGTGGCGCTCCAGGCTGTCGCGCACCAGGCCACCGACCAGGGCATGGGCCTCGCGGAAGGGGACGCCCCGCTGGACGAGCAGCTCGGCCAGGTCGGTGGCGGCGGCGTCGGGCGAGTCGGCGGCCGCCTGCATCACCTCGGTGCGGAAGACCAGGGTGGCGTACAGCCCCCGGAGGGCCGACAGGGCCAGGCCCACCTCGTCGACCGCGTCGAACAGGGGCTCCTTGTCCTCCTGGAGGTCGCGGTTGTAGCTCAGGGGCAGCCCCTTGAGCATGGCCAGCACCCCGGTGAGGCCGCCGATCACCCGGCCCGCCTTTCCCCGCGCCAGCTCGGCGATGTCGGGGTTCTTCTTCTGGGGCAGCATCGACGAGCCGGTGGAGTAGGCGTCGTCGAGGCGGACGAAGCCGTACTCGGCGGTCGACCACAGGACGACCTCCTCGCCCATCCGCGAGAGGTGGACGGCCAGCAGGCTGAGCGCGAAGAGCGCCTCGGCCACGAAGTCCCGGTCGCTCACCGCGTCGAGGCTGTTCTCGAACCGGCCGGCGAAGCCGAGGTCGGCGGCGGTGGCGTCGGGGTCGAGCGGCAGGGACGAGCCGGCCAGCGCACCGGCGCCGAGGGGCGACACGTCGAGCCGCCGCCGGCAGTCGACCAGCCGGTCGACGTCCCGGGCCAGCGCCCACCCGTGGGCCAGCAGGTGGTGGGCCAGGAGCACCGGCTGGGCCCGCTGGAGGTGCGTGTAGCCGGGCAGGTACGACGTCCCCGCCTCCCGGGCGCGCTCGAGCAGGACGGCCTGCAGGTCGAGCACCCGGCGGGCCACCCCGCCCAGCTCGCGGCGGGCCCACAGGCGAAGGTCGGTGGCGACCTGGTCGTTGCGGCTCCGGCCGGTGTGCAGCTTGGCGCCCGCCGCTCCCGCCAGGGCGGTGACGCGGCGCTCGACCGCGGTGTGGATGTCCTCGTCGGTGGGCTCGAAGGCGAACGTGCCGGCCACCAGCTCGCCCTCGACCCGATCCAGCGCCGCCAGCACGACGTCGGCCTCGTCGTCGGCCAGGATGCCCGCCCGCGCCAACCCCCGGACGTGGGCCCGGCTGCCGGCGATGTCGTCGGCGGCCAGCCGGCGGTCCACCCCGAGGCTCACGGTGAACGCCAGCAGCTCGTCGGCAGGAGGCCCCTCGAACCGGCCGTGCCAGAGCGTGCTCATCGGGGGGCACCCCTCACGAGGAGCTCGTGCCCTGGGTCGACGCCCACGTCTGGATGCCGAGGCCCCACAAGCGGACGAACCCCTCGCTGTCCTGGTGGCGGAACCTGTCCGCGGCGTCGTAGGTGGCGAGCTCGTAGTCGTACAGGCTGTGGGGGCTGCGCCGACCGGTGACCTGGCAGGAACCCGGCGACAGGCGGAGTCGCACCTCGCCCGTGACGTGGCTCTGGCTCTGGTCGACGAAGGCATCGATGGCCTGCTTGAGGGGGCTGAACCACAACCCGTCGTAGACGAGCTCGGCGTAGCGGGGCTCGAGCCGGCTCTTCTCGCGCTGGAGGTCCCGCTCGAGGCAGATCGACTCCAGGTCGGCATGGGCCATCATCAGCGCCAGGGAGGCCGGGCACTCGTAGGTCTCGCGGCTCTTGATGCCCACGCGCCGGTTCTCGACCATGTCGATGCGCCCCCAACCGTAGGCGCCGACCCGACGGTCGAGGGTGGCGATCACCTCCGCCGGACCGAGCTGCACGCCGTCCACCGCCACCGGGACGCCGCGGTCGAACCCCACGACGACGTCGCACGGCTCGGTCTCGGTCGGCTTCGTCATGAGCCACACGCCCGGGGGCGGCACCGCCCACGGGTCTTCCATCTCGCCGCACTCGATGGCCCGGCCCCACAGGTTGTCGTCGATCGAGTACACCTCCTCCTTCGTCGCCCGGATGGGGATGTCGTGGTCGTAGGCGTAGAGGATCGACTGCTCACGGGTCATGCCCCAGGAGCGCACCGGGGCGAGCACGTCGAGGTCCGGTGCCAGCGCCCGGGTCGACACCTCGAAGCGCACCTGGTCGTTCCCCTTGCCGGTGCAGCCGTGAGCGACGGCGTCGGCGCCGTGGGCCCGGGCCGCGGCCACCAGGTGCTTCACGATCACCGGCCGGGACAGGGCCGACACCAGCGGGTAGCGGCCCTCGTACAGGGCGTTGGCCTTGAGCACGGGGACGCAGTAGTCGCGGGCGAACTCCTCGCGGGCGTCGACCACCTCCGCCTCGACCGCTCCCGCCGCCAGCGCCCGGCTGCGCACCACGTCCCAGTCCTCGCTCGTCTGCCCGACGTCGACGGCGAGGGCGACCACGTCGACGCCCATGTTGTCGATCATCCACCGGACGGCCACGGAGGTGTCGAGGCCACCGCTGTAGGCCAGGACCACTCGCTTCGCCATGTCGTGTCTTCCTTCCCGTGTGAGCCGGCCCGGGGGGCGGGCCGGAGGACGTGCACCCGGCCCGGGGTCGCCCGGGCCGGGACCGGGGCCGGTCAGAGGCCGGCCATCTCGGCGAAGCGGCCGGCGACGGCGCCGGCGTCGACGCCGTCGGCCACGACCACGATGATCGTGTCGTCGCCTGCCACCGTGCCCACCACGTCGGGCAGCCCCGAGCGGTCGAGCGCCGAGGCGACGACGTGCGCGGTGCCGGGCGGCGTGCGCAGCACCACGAGGTTGGCCGAGCGGTTCACCTCGACCACCCAGTCGCCCACCACGCGGTGCAGGTGGTCGACGGGCACGCGCTGGTCGCTGGGCAGCTCGGGGATGGCGTAGGCGGTCTCGCCTCCTGCCACCCGCACCTTGACGGCGCCCAGGTCCTCGAGGTCGCGCGACACCGTGGCCTGCGTGGCGACCACCCCCTCGGCGGTCAGGAGCTCGACGAGCTGGGCCTGGCTGGTGACGGCGTGGTCGGCCAGCAGCCCGGCGATGCGGTGCTGGCGCTGCGCCTTGCCGAGCGTGCGCAGCCCGTGGCCGTCGCCCGCCGGGGCGCCGCCCACCGCCTCGCCTCCCGGCGCGGTCACGACCCGACCTGGTCGGTCAGCCACCACAGCAACCCCCGGGCGCTGTGCAGGCGGTTGTGGGCCTGGGCGAACACGACGCTGCGCGGGCCGTCGACCACGCTGGCCGCCACCTCCTCGCCCCGATGGGCGGGCAGGCAGTGCATGAACACGGCCGCGGGATCGGCCGCTGCCATGAGCCGGTCGTCGACCTGGAAGCCCTCGAAGGCGAGGGCCCGCGCCGCGACCTCGTCCTCCTGGCCCATCGACGCCCACACGTCGGTGTGCACCGCCACCGCCCCCGCCACCGCCTCGGCGGGCCGGGACGTCACCGACGGCTCGGCGCCGAGGCCGCGCAGGCGCTCGAGGTCGGCCGGCGTGGGGCCGTAGCCGGGGGGGCAGGCCAGCTGCACCTTCATCCCGCACATGGTGGCCCCGGCGGCGAGCGAGCGCGCCACGTTGTTGAAGTCGCCGACCCAGGCGATGGTGGCCCCCACCAGGTCGCCGAAGAGCTGGCGCATGGTCAGCAGGTCGGCGAGCGCCTGGCAGGGGTGGCCGAGGTCGGACAGCAGGTTCACGACGGGGACGGAGGCCGCTGCCGCCATGACCTCGAGCAGCCCGTGGTCGAAGACCCGCGCCCCGAGGGCGGCGTGGTAGCCCGACAGCACCCGGGCGATGTCGGCCAGCGGCTCGCGCTCCCCGCTCCCCACCTCGTCGGGCCGGAACATGACCGGGTGGCCACCGAGCTGGACCACCGCCGCCTCGCACGAGTGGCGAGTGCGCAACGACGGCTTCTCGAAGTACAGGCCCACGGTGCGGCCCGCCAGGGGCTGCGCCGACGCCGCCGGGGCGGGCGGTGGCGCCGACGCCCGGCGCAGCACCTCGTCGAGCTCGGCGCGGGTCAGGTCGTCGACGTCGAGCAGGTGGCGCACGCTCACGGCGCGTCCCCGGGGGGCGGCGTGGCGGCGGCCAGCACCCGGCCGACGGCGGCCACCGCCTCGTCGACCTGGTCGTCGGTCACCAGCAGCGAGGGCGCCAGCCGGAGGGCGGTCGGCGTGACCGCGTTGACGACGACGCCGGCGGCCAGCAGGTCGGCGGTCACCCGGGCGGCGTCGAGCCCGTCGAGCTCGACGCCGAGCAGCAGCCCCTCGCCCCGCACCCCACCCACCCCCGGCAGGGCGGCCAGGCCCGCCGACAGGCGGCGACCGGCCGCCGCCGCCCGGGCCGGGACGTCCTCGGCCTCCATCACGGCCAGCACGGCCCGGGCCGCGGCCGCCGCCAGTGGCTGGCCGCCGAAGGTGGTGGCGTGGTCGCCCGGCTCGAAGGCCGCGGCCACGTCGGCCCGCGCCCAGCAGGCACCGATGGGCACGCCGTTGCCCAACGCCTTGGCCACGGTCACGACGTCAGGCTCCACGCCGTGGTGCTGGAAGCCGAACCAGCGGCCGGTGCGGCCCAGACCGGTCTGCACCTCGTCGACCATGAGGAGGATGCCCCGCTCGTCGCACAGCCGGCGCACGCCCTGGAGGTAGGCGCTCCCGGCCGGCCGCACCCCGCCCTCGCCCTGCAGGGGCTCGAGCAGGACGGCGGCCACCGACGGGTCGAGCGCCCGCTCGAGGTCGTCGAGGTCGTGCCAGGCCACGTGGCGGAACCCCTCGGGCAGGGGCTGGAACGCCTCGTGCTTGGTGGGCTGGCCCGTGGCGTGCAGGGTGGCCAGCGTGCGGCCGTGGAAGCTGCCGTAGGCCGACACGACCACGTGGCGGCCCCGCCCGCCGAACCGGCGGGCCAGCTTGATGGCGCACTCGTTGGCCTCGGCGCCGGAGTTGCAGAAGAAGACCCGGCCGCCGGCGGGGGTCCCGTCGCCGATCAGCCGGTCCAGCGTGGCGGCGACCTCGGGCCCCACCACGGTGCCGAACAGGTTGGAGACGTGCAGCAGCGTGCGGGCCTGGGCGGCCAGGGCCTCGGCCACGGCCGGGTGGGCGTGGCCCAGCGACGTGACGGCCAGCCCCGAGAGCAGGTCGAGGTAGCGGCGGCCGGCGTCGTCCCACAGGTAGGAGCCCTCGCCCCGCACGAAGGTGACGGGGGGCGGCGGGTAGGTCGCCATCAGCGGGCCGGCGGCGGTGGGGGTGGTCATGGGCGGCCCTCGGGGTCGGTGGGGGCGTCGGCCGCGGTGACCATCGTGCCCACCCCGGCGTCGCTGAACAGCTCGAGCAGCAGGACGTGGGGCACTCGACCGTCGAGCAGGTGGACGGAGGCCACGCCGTTGCGCACGGCGTGGAGGGCGGCCGCCACCTTGGGGAGCATGCCGCCCGTGAGGTGGCCGTCGGCGACCATGGCCTCGAGCTCGTCGGCGGTCACGTGGCCGATCAGGGACGAGGGCTCGTCCAGGTCGGCCAGCAGGCCGGGCACGTCGGTGAGGAACACCGCCTTCTCGGCCCCCAGCGCCTCGGCCACGGCACCGGCCACGGTGTCGGCGTTGATGTTGTACGCCTGGCCGGTGGCGTCGGACCCGATGGTCGAGACCACAGGGATCAGGTCCTCGGCCAGCAGGCGCCGGAGGATGCTGGGGTTGACCGAGCGCACGTCGCCCACGTACCCGAGGGCCGGGGCCCGGGCCTCGGCCACGATGAGGCCGGCATCCTCGCCCGACAACCCCACCGCCAGCGGGCCGTGCACGTTGACGGCGGACACGATGTCGCGATTGACCTTGCCGACCAGCACCATGCGGGCGATGTCGACGGTCTCGGCGTCGGTCACCCGCAGGCCGTCGCGGAACTCGGGCTGCTTGCCCAGCCGGGCCATGAGGTCGCTGATCTGGGGCCCCCCGCCGTGCACCACGACCGGTCGGAGCCCGACGGCCCGCAGCAGCACCACGTCGTCGGCCACGGCCCGGCCCAGTGCGGGGTCGGTCATGGCGTTCCCGCCGTACTTGACGACCACGACCGCGCCCCGGAACCGCTGGATGTACGGCAGCGCCTCGAGCAGCACCCCGACCCGGGCGGCTCCGTCGGCGGCCTCAGGGCCGGTCGGGCGGGCGGTGGAGGCGCCGGCCGCGCTCACGAGGTGCCCCTGTTCTCGTCGATGTACCCGTAGGTGAGGTCGTTGGTGAGGACGCGGCCGGCCGCGGAGCCGACGCCCAGGTCGCAGGTCAGCTCCAGGTGCTCGCCCGCCATGTGGGCGGCCACCGCGCCGGCGTCGTGGTCGACCCCGACGCAGGCCCGGCTCACCACCGTGCCGCCGTAGGCGATCGTGAGGGCGCCGGGGTCGAGGGCGACGCCGGCCGTGCCCAGCTCGCTGGCGACGCGCCCCCAGTACGGGTCGCACCCGAACCACGAGCACTTCACCAGCTGGCTCTCGGCCACCTGGCGGGCGGCCCGCCGGGCGTCGGCGGCGGAGCGTGCCCCGGTGACCCGCACCTCCACCACCTTGGTGTGGCCCTCGGCGTCGCCCACCATCTGGGTGGCCAGGTCCTCGCAGGCGGCGGCGACGGCGGCGGCGAAGGCACCGGGGTCGGGGCGGCCGGCCCGGCCGCTCGCCAGCAGGATCACCGTGTCGTTGGTGGAGGTGCAACCGTCGACCGTCATGGCGTTGAAGCTGTCGGCCACCCCCGCCGCCAGCGCGGCGTGCAGCGGACCGGGCTCGACCGCGGCGTCGGTGGTGAGCACGGCCAGCATCGTCGCCATGTCGGGGGCCAGCATCGCCGCCCCCTTGGCCAGCCCGCCCACCACGAACCCCTCGCCCCGCACCACCGCCTCCTTGCGGCGGGTGTCGGTGGTCATGATCGCCTCGGCCGCCGCCGCGCCGTGGGCGGCATCGCCGCCCCGGGCGGCGACGACGGCTGGGATGCCGGCGCCGACGGCGTCCATGGGAAGCTCGTAGCCGATCAGCCCCGTCGAGCAGACCAGCACGCCCTCGGGCGCGGCGCCGAGGCCGGCGGCGGTCAGGGCGCACATGCGCTCGGCGTCGGACTCGCCCCGGGCGCCGGTGCCGGCGTTGGCGTTGCCGCTGCTAAGGACGACGGCGGCAGCCCGGCCACCGGTGGCCGCCAGGTGGCGACGGGACACGACCACGGGAGCGGCGACCACCAGGTTCCGCGTGAACACGCCGGCCGCCGGCACGGGGCGGCCGTCGGCCGTCGCCACCAGGGCGAGGTCGGGCGCACCCGACGGCTTGATCCCGCAGGCGATCCCGCCGGCCACGAACCCCGCGGGGGCGACGACGCTCACCGGCTCCCCTCCCCCGGTGCCCGGCAGGGCCCTGCCCCGGAGCGCGGCGCGGGCGGGGGGACGGCAGTGGCGGCAGGCTCGCGGCGGGCCCACCCGGTCACGGCCACGTGCCCACCACCGGCAGGCCGGTGGCCTCGGGGAGGCCCAGCGCCAGGTTGGCGCACTGCACCGCCTGCCCCGACGCCCCCTTGACCAGGTTGTCGAGGGCGGCGAGCGCCACCACCCAGCCGGTGCGGGGGTCGGCCACGGCAGTGACGTGGGCGGTGTTGGAGCCCAGCGCGGCCTTGGTCGACGGCGAACCCTCGGTCACCACCACGAACGGCTCGCCGGCCCACGCCGTGCGGAGCAGGTCGAGCAGCTCGGCCGTGGTCGTCGTGCCCGTGGGGCGGGCGTAGCAGGTGGCGAGGATGCCCCGGTTGACGGGGGCGAGGTGCGGCGTGAACAGCACCTGCACCGGTCGGCCGGCCACGTCGCCCAGGCCCTGCTCGATCTCGGGGGTGTGCCGGTGGGCCAGCAGGCCGTAGGCGGTCAGGTTCTCGTCGACCGTGCAGAAGGCGGTGGTCGCCGTGGGAGCCCGCCCGGCCCCCGACACGCCGCTGGCGGCGTCGACGACGATGCCGGTGGGCTCGACCAGCCCCGCCCGCAGAAGGGGCGCCAGGGCCAGCACCGCGGTCGTCACGTAGCACCCGGGGGCGGCCACCAGCTCGGCACCGGCGATGCGGTCGCGGAACAGCTCGGGCAGCCCGTACACGAACGAATCGAGCAGGTCGGGACAGGTGTGCTCGTCGCCGTACCACGCCGGGTAGAGGGACGGGTCGCGCAGCCGGAAGTCGGCCGCCAGGTCGACGACGTGGCCGACCCGGCCCACCAGCTGGGGCACGATCCGCTGCGAGGCGCCGTGGGGCAGGCCGAGGAAGACCAAGTCGAGCCCTTCGCACGCGGTCACGTCGGAGCGGGCGAAGCGGAGGTCGGGGTAGGCGGCGGCCAGGCTGGGGTAGAGGTCGGCGACCCGGGTGCCGGCCTGCGAGTCGCCCGTGGCCACGCGCACGTCGAGGTCGGGGTGGTGGGCGCACAGGCGCAGCAGCTCGGCGCCCGTGAACCCGGAGGCGCCGATGATGCCCACCGTGGTCACCCGTCGATCATACGCGCAACAGTGCATAGTCATGCAATCCGCGGGGAGATCAGCGCACCGGACCGGCCTGCCGCAGCAGGTCGGCCACGGCCGGCAGCATCCACGACGACACCAGCTGCGTCCCCTCCTCGCTCAGGTGCACGAAGTCGCGCAGCAGGGGGAGCCCGGGGTGGAGCCGGCCGAGCTCGGCGACCTTGCCGTGCAGGTCGAGCTCGAGGGTGCCGGGCCGGTCGGTGGCGACGCGGTGGTAGGACCGGTTGCGGCAGGCGGTCAGGAGGTTCGAGTCGCTCCTCATCACCTCGACGTCGGGGCTCGAGGCCAGGACGACGCGGGCGCCGGTGGCCGCCAGGGCGGCCACGTCCTCGCCCAGCTCGTGGACGAAGAGCTCGTCGAAGGCCGGGTCGCAGTCGGTGACCCACTGGCCGTCGACCCACTGCTCACCCAGCCCACCGGCGTTGGCCAGGTAGACCACGACCACGTCGGCCCCCATGCGGCGGGCATCGGCCGCCCACGTCCGCCGGCGCCGCTCGTGGCACGGCCGGCGTCCCACCACGTCGCCCGTCGGGTACCGGACCTGGCTGCTCACGATCACCGGCGAGCAGTCGAGGATGGACGACGTGCCGATCGCCCATGCCCCGCCCGTGCGCCGGGCCTCCTCGGCCAGGGCCGGCACCAGGAACATGGGTCCGCTGTCCCCCACCACCAGCAACCGGGTGGCCCCGGGGGGCACGTCGGTGGGCAGGGACCGCAGCGGCCGCTCGCCCCCACCGGCGTCCACGGTGCCCACCGAGGTGGCGGCGACGTCGGTCCCACCACCCCCCGGTCCCCGGGTGACGGCCACGAGCGCCACCGCCACCACCGCCACCACGGCGGCGACGGCAGCGCCCCCCCGCAGGCCCGGCAGCGCCCCCCGCCGCACCGGTCCCTCCACCAGCCGGGCCGACAGCAGGGCCAGGCCCAGCGTCACGGCCACGCAGGCCACGTCGGTGGCGAGCCGCCCGGCGCCGAGCCGCTCGGGCGTGAGGTACACGATCACCGGCCAGTGCCAGAGGTACACGCCGTAGCTGATCGTGCCCAGCCGGGCCAGCGGCCGCCACGACAGGCCCCGGGCCACGACGCCCGGCGGCCCGCCGGTCACCCCGGCCACCACCACCAGCGACGCCAGCGCGAACAGCACCAGCCCTCCGCGGTAGTAGGCGCCCGTCCGGCCGTCGACCACGACGCACGCCGCTCCCATCGCCGCCAGGGCCAGCGCCGCGGCGGCGTCGCGCCGGGCCGGCGGGGGCTCCGCCCGCCGGTTCCGCCCGGCCGTGGCCGCGGCCAGGGCGGCGCCGAGGAGGATGGGGCCGAGGCGGGTGTCGGTCGCGAAGTAGGCCCGGTTGGTGTCGACGGGCGACCACAGCACCGCCAGGGCCACGAACGACGCCGCGGCACCGGCCACCGCCACCGCTGCCACCCGCCGGGCACCGGGGGGGCGCCCCCCCGGCCCGGCCGGGCCGACGTCACCCCCGCCCCCGGCGCCCCCGGGGACCGGCCGCCACCGGCCCCGGCCGGCGGCGAGCACGCCCGCCACCATGAGCGGCCATGCCAGGTAGAACTGCTCCTCGATGGCCAGGCTCCACGTGTGGTCGAGGGGCGAGGGCTGGGTGAAGATGTCCCAGTACGAGACCTCGGCCACCATGCGGTGCCAGTTGGCCACGTAGCCGAGCGTGGCCAAGGCGTCGCCCCGGAAGCGGGGACGCACCGCGGCGTCGCTGAGGGTCGCCAGCAGCACCGCCACCCCGGCCAGCAGCGCCAGCAGCGCCGGCAGGAGGCGCCGGGCCCGCCGGGCCCAGAACGCTCCCAGGTCGACGCGGCCGCGCCCCTGGTGCTCGACCAGCAGCAGCGAGGTGATGAGGAAGCCGGACAGGACGAAGAAGAGGTCGACGCCCAGGAAGCCACCCTGCAGGCGGTCGAGGTGGAACGCCACCACGACCAGCACGGCGAGCCCCCTCAGCCCGTCGAGCGCCGGCTCGTGGGCCAGGCGGGGGACGGCCGGCCCGCCGGGAGCCGCCTCCCGGCGGCGGTCCGGCCCGGTCACGGCGGGCGGCGGGTGACCGCCGGCCGGGGGCGCGCCGCGACCCCGGCCGTCCCGCCCACCACGGTCGCCGCCATCGGGCGACCGTCGCGAGCCGCTCCCCAGCAGCAGCGCCACGCCGGCATGTTGGCACACGCCCCCGGCACCGGCGCGACCCCCGGCTCCCCGACGGGTGGGGGCGCCTCTCAGCCCCGCAAGCTGGCCGGGAGCGAGCCCTCGACGGCGGCGATGCACCGCCGCCGCACCGCGGCGACCTCGTCGTCGGTGAGCGTGTGGTCGGGGGCGTCGAGCCGCAGCCGGTAGGCCAGGCTGCGGCGCCCGGCCGGGATCCCCGGGCCCCGGTAGACGTCGAACAGGCCGATCGACGCCAACCGCTCGTCGGCGGCGGCGACGATGGCGGCCTCCACCGCCGACGCCGGCACGTCCTCGTCGACCTCGAAGGCCAGGTCGACGTCGGACGAGGGGTACACGCTGACCGGCCGGAAGGCGTGGGGGTCGCGCGGCAGGGCGTCGGCGGCGTCGAGGTCCAGCTCGACCCATCCCACCCGCTCCCCGATGCCGTGGGCCTCGAGGACCTGGGGGTCGAGCTCGCCGACGGCACCGACCGCGGCGCCGGCGCCGGCCACCAGGCGGGCGGAGCGGGTGGGGTGGAGGCCCGGCACCGGGCCGTTCACGACGGAGACGCCGCGCAGCCCGAGCAGCTCGGCCACCGCCCACCACTCGCGCACGGCGGCCGGGGCGTCGCTCCCCCCCAGCACCACCCCGAGCTGCTGGCGCTCGTCGGGCAGCGGTGGGGCCTCACCGTCGGCGACCGGCCGGCGGAAGACGTGCCCGACCTCCCACAGGCCCACCCCCGTGTTGCGCCGGGCCGCGTTGGTGGCCAGGGCCTTCACCAGGCCGGGCAGGAGCGAGGTGCGCAGGATCGACTCCTCGGCCACCAGGGGGTTGGCGATCTCTATGCCGTCACCGGGCAGCCCGCACCGCTCCAGGTCCCCCGGGGCCAGGAACGGGAGCGGCATCGCCTCGGACAGCCCCCGGCTCGTCAGCAGGTCGCCCAGCCGCCGCCGCTCCCGCTGGCGAGCCGTCAGCCGGGCCGCCCGGGGCGACGAGGGCAGGCGGCGGCCGATCGCCGCGTACCCGTACAGCCGGGCCACCTCCTCCACCACGTCAATCTCGGTCGACGAGTCGTAGCGCCAGGAGGGGATGGTCACCTCGGTGTCCTCGCCGACGACCGTGGCGGCGAAGCCGATGGGGGCCAGCAGCCCGGCGATGCGCCGGGCGTCGAGGTCCGTGCCCAGCAGCCGGTTGAGGCGTGCCGTTCGCACCCGCACGGGCCGGCGCTCGGGCAGCTGCCCCCGCACGTCGACCGCGCCGTCCTCGAGGCGAGCACCGGAGGGGGCCAGGAGCTCGGCGAAGCGGCGGTGGGCCAGGTCGATCACCTCGGGGTCGGTGCCCTTCTCGAAGCGAGCCGACGCCTCGGAGCGCAACCGCAGGCGCCGGGACGTCCTGGCCACCGAGATGGGGAGGAACCAGGCCATCTCCACCACGACCTCGGTGGTCGTGGCGTCGATCTCCGTGTCGGCGCCGCCCATCACCCCGGCGATGCCCACGGCCCGATCGTCGCCGTCACAGATCAGCAGGTCGTCGGGGGTGAGGGTGCGCTCGACGCCATCGAGGGTCACCAGCGCTTCGCCCATCCGGGCCCGGCGGACCCGGAAGCCGCCGCCACCCAGCTTGGCCAGGTCGTAGGGGTGGTTGGGCTGGCCCAGCTCGAGCATCACGTAGTTGGAGGCGTCGACGACCGAGTTGATGGGCCGCATGCCCAGCAGCGTGAGGCGCCGGGCCACGGAGGGGTCCGACGGCCCCACCGCCACCCCCCCGACCACCCGGGCCGTGAACCGGCCGCACAGGTCGGGCGCCTCCACCTCGACCGTCACCGACCGGACGCGGTCCGGGGCCGTCGTGGCCACCAGCGGCTCGGGCAGGGAGAAGGGCACCCCCGACCGGGCCGCCAGGTCGCGCGCCACCCCGGCGACCGACATGGCGTCCGGCCGGTTGGGGTTGATCTCCAGGTCATAGAGGACATCCCGCCCGATCCCCATCGCCTCGGCCACCGGCGCCCCCACCGGGAGGTCACGGGGCAGGATCTGGATGCCGGCGTGGTCCCCGCCCAGGCCCAGCTCCCGGGCCGAGCACAGCATGCCGTCGGACCACTCCCCCCGCATCCTCCGGCGGCCGATCTCCGTGCCGTCGGGCAGGGTGGCACCCACGGTCGCCAGGGGCACCAGGTCGCCGGGCGCCATGTTGAACGCCCCGCAGACGACCTGCAGAGCTCGGCCGTCCCCGGCGTCCACCTCGACCAGCTGGATCCTGTCGGCGTCGGGGTGGGGCCGGGTGGCCAGCACCCGGGCCACGACCACGCCCTCGAGGCCCTCCCCGATGACCTGCAGGTGCTCGACCGCCATGCCGAGGTCGCTCATCTCCTCCCCGAGCGCGACCGGGTCGCCCTCCAGGGGGGCGAAGTCACGGAGCCAGGACAGGAGTACCTTCATCGGTGCCCTCGGGTCGTCGCCACGACCGCGCCTAGAACTGGCGCAGGAAGCGGATGTCGTTGGTGAAGAGGTCGCGCAGGTCGTCGACGCCGTGGCGGGCCGCGGCCAGGCGGTCGATGCCGAACCCGAAGGCGAAGCCCTGCCACTCGTCCGGGTCGTGGCCACAGTTGCGCAGCACGTTGGGGTGGACCATGCCGCACCCGCCCAGCTCCAGCCACGTGCCGTCGGGCCGCCGGATGTCGAACTCGGCGGACGGCTCGGTGAAGGGGAAGTACGAGGCCCGCAGGCGCGACGTGAAGTCGCCGCCGAAGTAGGCCTTGGTGAAGGCGTCGATGGTGCCGGCCAGGTGGGCGAAGGTGATGTCGCGGTCGACCACCAGGCCCTCGATCTGGTGGAACACCGGCATGTGGGTGGCGTCGGCCGTGTCCGAGCGGAACACCCGTCCGGGCATGATCGAGTAGTAGGGCGGCGGCTCGCTGCTCATCACCCGTACCTGGACCGGCGAGGTGTGGGTCCGCAGCAGCGTCGACCCCGGCGGGCCGTAGCGGACGTACAGGGTGTCGTACTCGTCCCGGGCCGGGTGGTCGGGCGGGAAGTTCAAGGCGCCGAAGTTGTGCCAGTCGGTCTCGACCTCCGGCCCCTCGACCACGGTGAACCCCATGCCCACGAAGAGGTCCTCGAGCTCGCGCATCGCCTGCGTGACCGGGTGGAGGTGGCCGATCCCCGCTCCCGGCAGCACCTCCGTCAGATCCAGCCGCTCGGCCTCGAGGCGGGCGGCGCGTGCCGCGGCCTCCAGCGACGCCCGGCGCTCGGCCACGGCCACCTGCACGGCCTCGACCGCGGCGTGCAGCAACTTGCCGACGGTGCGACGTCCCTCGTCGTCGAGGCCCCCCAGACGCCGGCGGACCGCCGTGAGCGCCGATCGCTTCCCCAGCACGCCGACCTCGACGGCCCGCAGCTCGTCGAGGGTGGTGGCCGCGGCCACGCCCTCCCGGGCCGCGTCCTCGAGCCGGCCGATCTCGGCGGCCAGGTCGTCGCTGCTGGTGGGGGTGGCCGATCCGCTCATCTCGTGGTGCACCCTGCCGCCCGTGGTGCCGGCGCGTCCAGTCGGTTCGCCGGCCGGGCGCCGCCGCCGTGCCGCCGGCGGCGCAGCGCCTCGAAGCACAGCACCGTCCCCGCCATGGCGACGTTCAGCGACTCGGTCGGCCCCTCCATGGGGATGGTGACGAGGACGTCGGCCGCCTCGACCAGCTCGGGGAGCAGCCCGTGGGCCTCGCTCCCCAGCACCAGGGCGCTGGGCTGCTCGAGGGTGGCCTCGTCGTAGG
>DASUJB010000028.1:0-8201 GCA_036279475.1 Acidimicrobiales bacterium
CCGAGGAGGAGGTGCTCTACCCCGCGGTCGAGGTGGCGATGGCCGCCCCCGGTGCCACCGCCACCATGCGCGCCGACCACGCCGAGATCGTCGCCCGCATCGGCCGCCTCGCCGCCACCCTCGACGCCCTCGAGCCCGGCCAGCCCGACGCCGACCGTGCCCGCGACCTGGCCCACCAGCTCGTCGGCCTGGCCGCCATCCTCCGGTTGCACTTCGCCAAGGAAGAAGGCGTGCTGCTCCCCGTGCTCGACCGCACGCTCGACGGCGACGCGGCGAGCGACCTGTTCGCCCGCATGGGCGAGGTGGCGCACTCGTGATCGAGGTGCCCACCACCCGCCGGGGCGCCGACCCCGACGGCGACGGCTGACCCGGCGGCCGCGCGTGCCGCTGCACCCCGACCGGCCGGTGGTGCCGCTCTTGTCCGCACGTCGTCCGGCCGCCGGAGCTCGCCCGGGACCGGAGCAGGCATGCTGGGCCCGTGACCGCATCGGGGATCGCCACGACGGCCGGCACGCCGCGGCTCGCCGTCGTGCAGCACGAGGACGGCTGTCCGCCCGGGCGCTTCGAGGGGTGGCTGGGGGAGGCGGGGGCGACGGTCTCGGTCCTACGGCCCGACCGCGGCGAGGCCCTCCCCGCGCCGGGCTCGATCGACGGGCTGGTCGTGCTCGGCGGGTCGATGTCCGCCACCGACGACGACCGTTGCCCCTGGTTGCCGGCAGTGCGGTCGCTGCTGGGGGAGGCGGTCGGAGCACGCCTGCCGACGCTGGGGGTGTGCCTGGGCCACCAGCTCCTGGCCGTGGCGGCAGGAGGAGCGGTGGCACCGAACCCGGCCGGCCGGCAGCTCGGCGTGCGGCCCGTCGGGCTGCGACCGCCGGCCCAGGACGACCTGCTGCTCGGCCCGCTGGCCGGGGACGGCGAGCGACTCTCGGTCCACTGGAACCGCGACGTCGTGGTCGAGGCGCCCCCGGGCGCCGTGGTGCTGGCGGTGTCGCCAGACGGCGCGCTACAGGCCTTCCGTGTGGGGGAGCGCGCCTGGGGCGTGCAGTTCCACCCCGAGGTGGACGGGAGCATCGTCCGATCCTGGGCGGAACGGGACGGCACGCCCCCGGGCCACCACGCGGCCACGCTGGACGGCGTGCGCCGGCGGGCCGGCGACCTCGAGGCGACGGGGCGGGCCCTGGCGACGACGTTCGCGGGGATCGTGGCGGGCACGGTGTCGCCCCGGCCGTGACGACCTGGCCCGGTCGTGGCCGGCGTCGCCCGCCCAGCACGGGCGCCGAGCCCCGGCCAGGGGGCCCGACCTTGGCCGGAGGAGCGGACCCGGCCCGCCGGGGAGCGCTGGCGGCCGGCCGCTCCCTCAACTTGACAGAACGAGGATTCTGGGCGGTTTCGGGATCAGGGGGATGGGAGCGAGCGGCCCGGACGCCGGTCGGCCAGCTAGAGCTCCTCCTGGCCGGTGACCCGGTGCGGATCCGGGAAGTCGCGGTACAGCGCGGCCTGGAAGTTCGTCACCAGCGAGCTGACGCCGTGGTGGCCGCCCTCCACAGGTTGCCGGCGCTCCGACACGAGGCGGAACGCCTCGTCGAGCTGTGCCAGGTCGCGGACCTCGATGAGGACCCTGAACTCCGGCCCGGCGCCGAGCCCCAGCTTGCGCCGCAGCAGCCGCCACGACTCGACCCGACCACGCTCGACGAGCTGGCCCAGGTACGTCTCGAGCGCGGCCACGAGGTCGAGGTCCCGCACACCCGGTCGCAGGTCCACGGCGATCTCGTAGACGTCCATGCCCGTCACTCTGCCCCAGCTCGACGGCTGCCGCCCGGCCGCCTCACCGGGCCGGCGGTCCCGGGCGCCCCCGATCGTGCACGGTGCCGATCGTTACGCTGCACGGCGTGATCGTCGACACGCTGAACGGCAAGGTCCAGGGCATCGAGAGGCGCGGCGTCCACCAGTTCCGGGGCATCCCCTACGCCCGTGCCGAGCGGTTCGGCCCGCCCGAGCCGGTGGACCCCTGGTCCGGCGTCCGCGACGCCACGTCGTTCGGCCCGTCGGCGCCCCAGAACCAGTCAGCGACCGAGGCCCTCCTCGGAGGCGGCGAACGGGTGACGTCGGAGGACTGCCTGTCCCTCAACGTCTTCACCCCCGCCCCCGACGAGCGGGCTCGGCCGGTCATGGTGTGGATCCACGGCGGCGGGTTCACCGGGGGCAGCGGCGACGTGGTCTGGTACGACGGCTCGGCGCTGGCCCGCGCCAACGACGTGGTCGTCGTCACCATCAACTACCGACTCGGCGTGCTCGGCTTCCTGCACCTCGACCACCTCGACGGGGCCTTCGCCGGCTCGGGCGCCAACGGCATCCGCGACCAGGTGGCGGCGCTGCGCTGGGTGGCCGACAACATCGGCGGCTTCGGCGGTGACCCCGCCGACGTCACCGTCTTCGGCGAGTCGGCCGGCGGCATGAGCGTGACCACCCTGCTGGCCACGCCCTCGGCCCGCGGGCTGTTCCGCCGCGCCGCGGCGCAGAGCGGGGCGGGGGCGCACACCCACCCCGCCGGCGTGGCGGAGCGGGTCACCGACGCCGTCCTCGACGCCCTCCACCTGTCCCCCGGCGACGTCGACGGCCTGCGGGCCGCACCCGTCGAGGACCTGCTGGCGGCCCAGGCAGCCGTGGAGGCGCCCCGCAACCCCCAGGTGCGCGGCGACGGAGGCGTTCCCGTCGGCGCCCTGGTGTTCCAACCCGTGGTCGACGGCACCGTGCTGCCCGAGGCCCCGTTGCCGGCCATCCGCTCCGGCTCGGCCACGGGGGTCCCACTCCTGCTGGGCACCACCGCGGACGAGTGGAACCTGTTCCACCTGCCCTCCCGCCTGGCGGGCCCGCTCGACGAGGACAAGCTGCGGCGGCGCATCGGCCGCATCGTGCCTGACGACCGGGTGGAGGACGTCCTCGACGCCTACCGGGGGGCGCTGCCGGGAGCGGACCCCGACGCCCTGCTGTGCGCGGCCATGACAGACATGGTGTTCGCCCATCCCGCCGCCCAGCTGGCAGCCGCCCAGGTGGAGACCGGTACCCCCGTCCACGCCTACCGCTTCGACCTGCCGTCGGCGGCGATGGGCGGGTTGCTCGGCGCCTGCCACACCGTGGACATCCCCTTCGTGTTCGACAACCTCGACCGCGGCGGCGTCGAGACCCTCCTCGGGGGCCTCGACGACGAGGTCCGCCGGCTGGCGACCCTCACGTCGCGGGCGTGGGCGGCCTTCGCCCGTACCGGCTCGCCCTCCCCCGCCGGCCCGACGTGGCCGGCCTACGACCTCCTCCGCCGGTCCACCTGCGTGCTGGACCGCACGCCAGGTGTCGAGGACGACCCCCGGGCCGACCGCCGACTCCTGTGGGAGGAGCTCCGGCCGCACGCCACGGCCTAGAGTAGGTTGGAGCCGACGACCGGAGGGCGCCGTGACCGACCGCACTCCCCCCAGGTTCCCGCAGTTCTCGTCCGTCGAGGACGAGCGCACCCACGTGAAGCAGCGCATGGCGGCGGCCTTCCGGCTCTTCGACAGGTTCGGGTTCGACGAGGGGGTGGCGGGCCACCTCACCGGGCGCGACCCCGGGGATCCCGAGCTCTTCTGGGTCAACCCGTTCGGCATGGCGTTCGGCCAGATCAGGGCGCGCGACCTGATCCTGTGCGACCGGGGGGGCAACGTGGTCGAGGGCGACTGGCCGGTCAACACCGCGGCGTTCGCCATCCACAGCCAGATCCACGCCGCCCGCCCCGACATCACGGCTGCCGCCCACACCCACTCCCCCCACGGGCGGGCCTTTTCGACCCTCGGCCGCCTGCTCGACCCGCTGACCCAGGACGCCTGCGCCTTCTACGGTGACCACGCCCTCTTCGATGACTACACGGGCGTCGTGCTCGACGTCGAGGAGGGCAAGCGCATCGCCCACGCCCTCGGCGGCGCCAAGGCCGCCATCCTGCGCAACCACGGCCTGTTGACCGTGGGCGCCTCGGTCGACGAGGCCGCCTGGTGGTTCATCACCATGGAGCGCTCGTGCCAGGTGCAGCTCATGGCCGCGGCCGCGGGCGACCCCATGGCCATCGACCACGAGCATGCGGCGTTGACCCACGACCAGGTCGGCTCTGGCGGCGCCGGCTGGCTCAGCTTCCAGCCGCTCTACGACAAGATCGTCGCCGAGCAGCCCGACCTGCTCGACTGATCGGCCCCGCTCGGCCTGCTCCCCCAGCCCCGGAGGCGCCTCACCCTTGGCCGACGTGACCTCGATCGCCACCAAGCTCCGCGGCCAGCGCGAGGCGGTCCTGCGCCGACTGCTCGACGCCCAGAACGCCGACGACGTCGACGCCGCCCTTTCCTGCTTCGCCCACCCCCGCTACGAGCTGGTGGCCAACCAGCGGGTGTACGACGGCGCCGATGCCGTCCGCCACTACTACCGCGAGACCCGGCGCTACTTCCCGGACCTCCGCTTCGAGGTGATCGCCGTGCACCACGCCGAGGACGCCGTCGTGTGCGAGCTGTGGATGTCGGGCACCCACCTGGGCTCGGGGCCCGAGGTCGAGGCGACCGGCCGACGCTTCCGGTGCCGCACCGCGGTGATCTTCGCCTTCGCCGGTGACCGGCTGCACGGCGGCCGCGTCTACTACGACACCCGCACCATCGTCCGCCAGCTGGCCTGACCGCCGCCGGCGCCAGCCCGTCCGACCCTGGGCGGCCGCTCACCCGAACACCGGCGGCAGCGGCATTCCCGAGCGGCCGTCGGGCGTCGTCGGCGTGGCCAGCACCTGGTGCACCTGGGTGCGCCCCGCCTCGAAGTTGATGGCCGCGCCCGCCATGTACAGGCGCCAGATCCGGGCCCGGGCCCCGCCCACCTCCTCGACCGCCTCGTCCCAGTGGGCCTCGAGGTTGGCCACCCACCGGCGCAGCGTGTGGAAGTAGTGCTCCCGCAGGGTCTCGAGGTGCCGGACCTCGAAGCCCGACGTCTGCATCAGGGAGACGACGCGGCCCAGGTCGTGCAACTCGCCGTCGGGGAAGACGTAGCGGTTGACGAAGCTGCGCCGGGGCAGGCGCGCCCGCTGCCCCGACGGGTGGGCGATGCCGTGGTTGAGCAGGCGACCCTCGGAGGAGGCCAGGGAGCGGAGGCAGGCGAAGTACTCGGCCAGGTGCGCCTCCCCCACGTGCTCGAACATGCCGATCGAGCTGATGGCGTCGTAGGGGCCGTCGGACACGTCCCGGTAGTCCTGCACGCGGATCTCGACCTGGTCGGACAGCCCGGCGTCGGCCACTCGCTTCTGGGCCAGCTGGGCCTGCGCCCGGGAGATCGTCACCCCCACCGCCTGCACGCCGTGGTGCTCGGCGGCGTGCATGACCATCCCCCCCCAGCCGCACCCCACGTCCAGCAGGCGCATGCCGGGTGCCAGGCCCAGCTTGCGGCAGATCAGCTCGTACTTGTTGGCCTGCGCCTCCTCCAAGCTGTCGGCGGGGTCGTGGAAGACCGCGCAGGAGTAGGTCATGGAGGGGCCGAGCACCATCCGGTAGAAGGCGTCGGACACGTCGTAGTGATGGCTGATGGCGGCAGCGTCACGGGCCTTGCTGTGCCGTCGGCCCCGCAGTCGAGCCTCCTCGGGGGGCGGCTCGACCCGGTGGACCTGCCGCCAGCCACCCAGCTCGTCCACGATGCGCAGGATCACCCTGGTGCCGAGGTGGACCTCCGGCATGCGGTCCCGCAGCGCAATCAGCCCCCAGATGCTGCCCTCGAGGTCGATGTCGCCGGCGACGTAGGCCCTGGCCAGCCCCAGCTCGCCCGGCGAGGTGACCACCCGGCGGAGCCCGTCGGCGTTGCGGATCACCAGCCGGGTGGAAGCGTCGGCCGGACCGGCACGGCTGCCGTCGTAGGCCTCGACGGCCACGGGGATGTCGCCACCGAGGATGTCGTCGACCAGCGGAGCCAGAGCCATCGCACAACCCCCAAGTTGCTCGCTGCACCGAGGTTACGACCGTTCTCGGGCCGATCCGACGACCCCTGCGCCTCCGCCGTGGCGCCGCCGTCCCCCCTCCGCCGGCCACCCCTCCGCGTGGCGCCGCACCCGGACGTCAGCTCGGACGGTAGAAGGGGGTGCGCACCACGCGGGCCGGCGCCCGGGACCCCCGGATGTCGACCACCACCTCGTCGCCCTCGACGACGTCCGGGGGCAGGAAGGCCAGGGCGACCCCTCGCTGGAGCATCGGCGAGACGTTGCCGCTCGTCACGACGCCGTGCCGTCCGTCGTCGAGCAGAACCGCGCAACCGGCCCGGGGTGGCCGGCGCCCGTCGACGACCAGGCCGCGCAGGCGGCGGGCGACGCCGCGCTCCCGCTCGGCCTGGAGCGCGGCGTGCCCCCGGAACTCGCCCTTCCCCCATGCCACGACCCACTCCATCCCCGCCTGGAGGGGCGTGATGCCGGGTCCCAGCTCGTGGCCGTGCAACGGCAGCCCGGCCTCGAGCCGAAGGGTGTCGCGGGCCCCGAGGCCGGCCGGGGTGACGCCGGAGGCGATGATCGCGTCCCACACGGCGGCCGCCGCCCCTGCCGGCACCGCCAGCTCGACGCCGTCCTCCCCCGTGTAGCCCGTCCCGGCGACGTGGCAGGGGTGGCCGAGGACGTCGACCAGGGCCACGGCCCGCCGGGGCACCGCCGCCGCCGCCGGTGACACCGTGGCCAGGTGCTCCCGGGCGAGGGGACCCTGCACGGCGATGACGGCTCGCCGGCTCGTCACGTCCTCGCCCCCGATCGCCTCGACCACCCGGGCCGTGTTCGAGGCGTTGGGCATGACGTGGAAGGCCTGGTCGTCCCCCAGCCACCACACGATGATGTCGTCGACCACCGAGCCGTCGGCAGCGTCGAGGAGGTGGGTGTACTGCGTCCGGCCCGGGCCCACCTTGGCCAGGTCGTTGGTGAAGGCGGCCTGGAGGCGATCCAACGATCCCGGGCCCTCGACGCGCACGGTGCCGAGGTGGCTCACGTCGAAGGCGGCGGCGCCGGTGCGGCACGCCTGGTGCTCCGCCAGCGTTCCCGTCGGGTACTGGATGGGCATCTCCCACCCCCCGAAGGGCGCCATCTTGGCACCGAGGGCGCGGTGGCGGTTGTCCAGCGGCGAGCAGAGCAGCGTCACGGCTGCCGAGGCTAGCGGCCGTTGGACCACACCCCGGTGGCCTGCACCGCTCCCCCGGGTGGCCCGGCCGGGCCCGGTGGCCGGCCGCCTCAGGCGCCGCCCGAGGCGGCACGGGCGGGCGGGGCCCCGGCGTGCCCGGCCTCGCCATCGTCGGGCCGGAACAGCTCGACGATGGCGGCGTCGACCTCGCTCTGCACGCCGTCGAGCGCGAGGAGGTTGAGGACGCCCTGGCCCTGGTAGCGGTTCACCACGTCGACCAGCTCGTCGTTCTCCCGGACCAGGACCGCGCTGTTGCCGGCGATCACCAGCTTGGCGGTGGACAGGTCGTCCCCGAGCTGGTCGCGCAGGTAGCCGAACGCCTCCCGGATCGACTCCAGCTTGATGCCGTCGTCCAGCAGGGTCTTCACCAGCTTCAGCTCGAGGAGGTCCCGGTAGCTGTACCGGCGGCGGCTGCCGCTGCCCCGGGCGTCGGCCAGGGACGGGCGGATCAGGTCGGTCCGGGCCCAGTAGTCGAGCTGGCGGTAGCTGATGCCGACGATGTCGGCGGCCTTCTTGCCGCTGTACGACTCGACAGAGGAGTTCGACGCAGTCACAAGGGTCTCCTGCCTGGGCGGCGTCACACGGGCGTAATTCCGCCGATGTGACGGGACAGGGAGGCTACGGCCTGGGCCGTCAACGGTCAACGGTCAACCCCGGCGGCCGGCTGGCGCCGACCAGGCTCAGAGGGCGAAGTCCTCGGGGTTCACGTGGTCGATGAACTCGCGGAACTCCTCGACCATCTGCTCGGCCTGCTCCTCGTCGGGCTGCTCGACCCGCCCGGCCTCGTCGAGGACCTCCTCCTCGGCGAAGATGGGTGACCCGATGCGCACGGCCAGCGCGATGGCGTCCGACGGGCGGCTCGACACCATGTGCACCTCGCCGGCGGCCGACAGGGCGATCTCGGCGTAGAAGGTACCGTCCCGCAGCGCGGTCACGGTGATGCGGCTCACCTCGGCCCCGACCTCGTCGAGGAGGTTCTTCATGAGGTCGGGGGTCATCGGCCGCGGC
>DASUJB010000029.1:0-3681 GCA_036279475.1 Acidimicrobiales bacterium
AGGACCTTCTCGGGCGACACGAGCTCGACGTGCAGTGGCACGAGCTACGCGCCTTCCGCCTGGAGGGTCTTGGCCTTCTCCAGCACGCTCTCCACCCCGCCCACGGTGCGGGCGATCACCATCTCGGCCGTGCCCGAGTACAGGATGCGCTCGGGGGAGACCAGCTCCACCTGGAGGGTCACCGGACCGCTCCTCTCAGTCGCCGCCGGCGGAGCGGCGCAGCTCGTCGGCCTTGCGGCGGGCGTCGTCGGCACCGCCGACGTTGAGGAAGGCCTGCTCGGGCAGGTCGTCCAGCTCGCCCTCGACCAGGGACTCGAACGACGTCACGGTCTCGTCGACCGGGGTGAAGATGCCCGGCAGGCCGGTGAAGGTCTCGGCCACGAACATGGGCTGGGACAGGAACCGCTGGATCTTCCGGGCCCGGTCCACCGTCACCCGGTCCTCCTCGGACAGCTCGTCGAGGCCGAGGATGGCGATGATGTCTTGCAGCTCCTTGTAGCGCTGGAGGATCTCCTGCACCCGCCGGGCCACCCGGTAGTGGCGCTCGCCCACCACGTCGGGCTGGAGGATGGTCGACGTCGAGGCCAGGGGGTCGACCGCCGGGTAGATGCCGAGGGCGGCGATGTCGCGCGACAGCTCGGTGGTGGCGTCGAGGTGGGTGAAGGTGGTGAACGGCGCGGGGTCGGTGTAGTCGTCGGCCGGCACGTACACGGCCTGCAGGGAGGTGATCGACCGGCCCCGGGTCGAGGTGATGCGCTCCTGCAGCTCCCCCATCTCGTCCGCCAGGGTGGGCTGGTACCCCACGGCCGACGGCATGCGGCCCAGCAGCGTGGACACCTCGGAGCCCGCCTGCACGAAGCGGAAGATGTTGTCGATGAACAGCAACACGTCCTGGCCCTTGGCGTCGCGGAAGTACTCGGCGATGGTCAGGGCCGACAGCGCCACGCGGAGCCGGACGCCGGGTGGCTCGTCCATCTGGCCGAACACCAGGGCGGCCTTCTCGAGCACGCCCGACTCCTGCATCTCGAGGAACAGGTCCGTGCCCTCGCGGGTGCGCTCCCCCACCCCGGCGAACACCGACACGCCGCCGAACTCCTGGGCCACCCGGCGGATCATCTCCTGGATGAGCACCGTCTTGCCCACGCCGGCCCCGCCGAACAGGCCGATCTTGCCGCCCCGCAGGTAGGGGGTGAGGAGGTCGATGACCTTGATCCCCGTCTCGAACACCTCGCGCCGGGGCTCGAGGGTGTCGAACCCGGGTGCCTCCCGGTGGATGTCCCAGTAGCCGTCGATCCGCCCGCTGTCGAGGGTGGGGACGTCGAGCGGCTCCCCGATCACGTTGGTCACGTGGCCGAGCACGCCCTCGCCCACGGGCATGGCCAGGCCGCTGCCCAGGTTCCGCACCTCGGTGCCGCGCACCAGCCCGTCGGTCGGCTTCAGGCAGATCGCCCGCACCCGGGAGTCACCGATCTGCTGGGCCACCTCGGCCCGCACGGGGATGCCCTCGCCGTCGAAGGTGATCGTCATCTCGAGCGCGGTGTTGATGGCAGGCACGGCGTCGTCGGGGAACTCGACGTCCACGACCGGGCCGGCGATGGCGACGACGCGACCGGGCTTCAGGGCGTCGGTGCGCTCGGGGCTGGTCTCGGTGACGGTCATGCGGATGCTCCTGTGGGTGAGCGGTCAGCTCGTGCGGTTCAGGCTGTCGACGAGGACGTCGGCGGTGCGCAGGACGTGGTCGACGTGCAGGTCGCTGCGGTCGGCCTGCGCGGCGCGCATGGCCTCGGCACCACCGACGATCTCCATGATCTCGGTGGTGATGGCGTCCTGCCGGGCCCGGTTCATGGCCCGGCTGTACTTGACGATGAGCTCCTCGGCGTTGTCGGTGGCCGACTTCATGGCCCGCTGCTGGGCGGCGAAGAACGACGCCGAGCCCTCGAGGAGGGCGGCGTAGAGCCGGGCCTCCGCGTAGCGGGGCAGCAACCGGTCGAGGATCTCCTGGGGGCCCGGCTCGAACTCGTAGTCGGCGGCCGGCCCGTCGCCGGCCTCGGCCAGGATGGCGGTGTCCAGGGGGACGAACCGGCGGACGACCACCCGCTGGGTGGCCGCCGACAGGAACTGGGTGTAGGCCAGCTCGACGCGGTCGTACTCGCCCTGCACGAAGCGGCCCACCACGTCCTCGGCCACGCGCCGGGCGTCCTCGTAGGAGGGCGTGTCCGACATGCCCACGTAGGCCTGATCGATGTCCCACCCCCGGAACCGGAAGTAGCTCTGGGCCTTCTTGCCCACGGTGACGAGCCGCGTGCCCCGACCGTCGGCCCGGAGCCGCTGCATCGACCGCTCGGCGGCGCGGATCACCGAGCTGTTGTAGGCGCCCGACAGGCCGCGGTCGGCTGCCACCACCACGAACGCCGTGGTGCGCACCTCCTCGCGCTCCTCGAGCAGGGGCGAGCCGCCCCCGGCACCGGCGGCGGCCAGGTTGCGGATGACGTCGGTGATCCGCTCGCTGTAGGGCCGTGCCGCCGCCACCCGCTGCTGGGCGCGAGCGATGCGGCTGGCGGCGATCAGCTCCATCGCCTTGGTGATCTTCTTGGTGGACTGCACCGACCGGATCTGCCGGCGGAGCGCCCTCTCCTTGCCGCCGGGCACCGGTTACTCCGCCGTGCCGGGGGCAGCCGGCGCCTCGTCGGCGGCCTGCTCCCAGCTGAACTGCTCGGCGAAGCCGCGGATCGCCGCCTCGAACGCGTCGACGTCGGCGATGTCACCGGTGGAGGCGATGGCGCTCAGGACGCCGGGGTGACGGGCCTGGAACCACTCGACCAGCTCGGACTCGAACCGCCGTACCTCCTCCACCGGCACCGCGTCGAGGAACCCGTTGGTGGCGGCGTACAGCGACACCACCTGCAGCTCCACCGGCATGGGGCTGTTGAGCGGTTGCTTGAGCAGCTCCACCAGCCGGTAGCCCCGGTCGAGCTGGGCCTGCGACACCTTGTCGAGCTCGGACCCGAAGGCGGCGAACGACTCGAGCTCCCGAAACTGGGACAGGTCGCCCTTCAGGGTGCCCACGGCCTTCTTCATGGCCTTGATCTGGGCGGCTCCCCCCACCCGCGACACCGACTGGCCGGTGTCGAAGGCCGGCCGCACGCCCGACTTGAACAGGTCGTCCTGGAGGTAGATCTGCCCGTCGGTGATGGAGATGACGTTGGTGGGGATGTAGGCGGAGATGTCGCCGGCCTTGGTCTCGATGACCGGGAGGGCGGTGAGGGAGCCGGCGCCGTTCTCGTCGGACAGCTTGGCCGCCCGCTCCAGCAGGCGGCTGTGGAGGTAGAAGACGTCGCCGGGGTAGGCCTCGCGGCCCGGTGGCCGCCGCAGCAGCAGCGAGATCTGCCGGTAGGCCTCGGCCTGCTTGGACAGGTCGTCGTAGACGGCCAGGGCGTGCTCGCCCGTCTCCATCCAGTGCTGGCCCATGGCGCAGCCGGCATACGGCGCGAGGTACTTGAAGGGCGCGGGGTCGGCGGCCGGTGCGGTCACGACGACCGTGTACTCCATCGCGCCGCGCGCCCGCAGCGTCTCCACGGTCTGCGCGACGGTCGAGCCCTTCTGGCCGATGGCGACGTAGATGCACTTCACGCCTTCGCCCTTCTGGGCGAGGATCGTGTCGATCGCGACCGTGGTCTTGCC
>DASUJB010000030.1:0-2651 GCA_036279475.1 Acidimicrobiales bacterium
GGTGTGGGGTCGGGGACGCCGGGCCGGGGCGCCGACGGGCCTCGGCCCGGCTCCCCGGGAACCTCACGGTACGGGGGGAGCCATCCGGTACGGTTCGGGCCCATGGCCGAATCGCTCGACGTCGACGCCATGATCCAGCGGTTCCGCGACCGGGCCCAGGCGGTGCGCCACCGCACCCTGCCGCCGGTGGCCGGCGAGGAGCGGGCGCGCTTCATCCGCCAGGCCGAGCTCGACTACCAGGACTTCGCCATCGTCGGCGACGCCCAGGCCACCCTGGAGGACGGCGTGCTCGTCCTGCGGGTGGACCTGCGACCCCCGGCCGAGAGCTGACGGGGACGGGAGGCCGGCCCCGGGACGGCGCCACCGCGCCAGGCCGCCACGGTCGGTCCGGACGCCAGGAGGGCCGGGCAGCGGGCGAACGCCCGTTCGGTCTCGTGCGAGCAGGCGGTAGGCTGACGGCGTGCCGCTGCCCTGGCAGCCGACGCTCCTCGCCCACGAGGCCCCCGGCATGGCCGCCGACCTGGCCCGGGCCCGGCGCCGCCCGCTGGGCGACGGCGCCTGGTACGACCTCTTGCCCGGATGGGTGGCCGGAGCCGATGCCCTGTTCGAGGAGGTCCTCCGCACGGCGCCGTGGGCCGGGCGGGAGCGACCCATGTACGACCGGGTCGTCGCCGAGCCCCGCCTGACCACGCGGGTGTGGCACCACCCGCCCGCCCCGGTGCCGGCCCTGGCGGCGGCGCTGTCGGCCCACTACGGGTGCGACCTGGGCACGGTGTCGGCCAACCTGTACCGCGACGGCCGGGACAGCGTGGCCTGGCACGGTGACCGGGTGGGGCGGGGGCGCGAGGCGACGATCGTGGCCATCCTCTCGCTCGGTGCCCCGCGACGGTTCCTGCTGCGCCCGCGGGGAGGCGGCCGGTCGCACCGCCTGGTCCCCGCCGCCGGCGACCTGCTCGTGCTGGGGGGCACGTGCCAGCGCACGTGGCAGCACTGCGTGCCCAAGTGCAAGGTGGCGGGACCGCGGGTCAGCCTGATGTTCCGCGAGGCGTGCTGAGCCGAGCGGCGACGGCGTCGGCGGCGCACGGCGGCCGGGCGGGCCGGCCTCGCCGGCGCTGGCCCGACACGGTGCCGGCGGTGGCCCGACGGTGCCGGCGGTGGCCCGACGGTGCCGGCCGTGGCGCGTGGCCGGTGGCTGGTGTGCGGGTGGCAGGACCGGGTGCGCCCGCTGCTGTGCGACGCTGGGCGCATGGATGCCTCCGGCGGACGGTCCGCCCGACTCCGGGCCGTGCTCGACGCGGTCGACGCCCTCAACGCCCAGGACCCCCGCTCGATCACGGTGGACGGCGTGGAGCGTCCCAAGGAGCCGACGCACGCCGAGATGATGACCCGCTGGGTCCGGGCGCTCGACCCTGCCGCCAGCGACGAGCAGCTCATCGCCGCCCGCGCCCACCACCTGCGGCGATGGGTCGTCCCCCGCCACACTTACCCGGACGGCCGTGCCGGCTACCTGCGCTGGCGAACTGCCCTGCGCCGCCGTCACGCCGACGAGGTCGGCGAGATCATGCGCGGCGCCGGCTACGGCGACGAGGCCGTCGCCCGGGTGCAGGCCATCGTCGGCAAGCTGGGGTTGGGCCGGGACCACGACGTGCAGGTCCACGAGGACGCCCTGTGCCTGGTGTTCCTCGAGACCCAGCTCGACGAGCTGGTGCAGCGGCTCGACGAGGAGAAGGTGGTGGAGATCCTGCGGAAGACGGCCGCCAAGATGAGCCCCGCCGGGCTGGCGGCGGCCACGGCGCTACCCCTGCCGGCCTCGGCATCGGCCCTGGTGGACCGGGCGCTGGGCGAGGCCTAGGTGTGTCCGCGGGAGGTCGTCCGTGAGCAGTCGGTCGACGGTGGCCAGCGGGTGGCCCGGACGTCGGCCCATTCGTAGAGCTGGATCCGGTGGAAGCGCCCGATCCTGCCGTTGGTCCGGGGACGGTGGGGACGGGAGCGCTCGTGGGCGACACCGGTCGCCTCGACCGTCCAACGCCGACCGAGCACGCACGCGACCAGGTTGCGGCGATGCCGGTTGGGTCAGCGACGCGTCGGAGCGCCGGGTCCCCACGTGAGCGATCGGCCCTCCGGACGGGCCGAGTCGTGGAAGATCCACAGCCTCAGCCCGAGGGCTCACCTCATCGGTGGATCACCCCACCCCGTCCGCGCCCAGGAACGACGTCCCCGCTCGTCGCACCTGCCCGGCCAGAGCTCCATCACGCTGGCGCCGTGGGCAGCACCGCCTGCCCGCGGAGCGCCACGACGACGCGCCACCCCCAAGGGGCGACGGGATCACCTCCCGTCCTCGGACCGGGCCCCCGAGGCCACCGCCCGACCGGGCAGGCGGGTGGCCGGCAGCCCGGCGAACCTTGCTAGGGTGATGGCCCCACGCGGACGTGGCTCAGTTGGTAGAGCATCACCTTGCCAAGGTGAGGGTCGCGGGTTCGAATCCCGTCGTCCGCTCCATACAGCAGTTCAGAGGGTAGGGCTGGCTCTGGTTCTCGAAACCTCGAACGGTTCCTTCCCCTACTCGTCAATCTGGTCGAGAACGCGGAAGAGGGCGGGCAGCCACCCTGACAGACCTGGTCAGAACACCATGGGCTGGATGTCCTGGCCGG
>DASUJB010000031.1:0-4483 GCA_036279475.1 Acidimicrobiales bacterium
GGCTACACAAACACCAAGAACTACCGGCTCCGCATCCTCTACCGCTGCCGGCCACTACCCTCCCGACAGCCAGCGAAGGCACACCCCGCCGCGTGAAACTCGCAGAGCCGACATACCTACGACTCTACGTAAAAGCGTAGACGCTTATCACCTGGGGTCAGATACCTGCCGCCCGCCTGTCTGGCGGCGAGGTTCAGAGGACTGCGGCCCCGGCTTCGACTTCGGCGTCGGCACGCATCGGTGCCCGTTCGGGGACCCCGGCCTGTCGGCGATCGGCGGACGGCGTTCCCGCTGGTCAGGCGCAGAGCAACCGTGAGCGCGAAGTTCGGGGAGTCCTTCGCCGTTCGGCCTGCCGCCCACGGTGACGGCGCTGGACGCCTACCTGGAGCTGCTGGACGGCTGCCCGGTGCCGTGGGCCGTGTCGGTCGCCGGCGGCGACCTTGTCGCCAGCGCGGTCGCCGAGGCGGCGCTGGCCGCCGGGGGCCACCTGCACCTGGGCCTCGAGTTCTTCGGCGGCGACCGCTCGCCGAGCAACGTCGAGCTCGTGCGGGAGGCGGTGGCGCTGTGCCGCTCGCTCGGCCACCGGCCCGCCACGCCCGACGAGCCGCCGCCATCCTCGACCTCCCCCCGGTGGTGGGACGAACGGCGGACGGCGACCCCGTCTAGAGTCGCCGCCACGACGAGCTGAGGAGGATGCTCGATGGCGCTGGACCCGCAGGCGAAGAAGGTGGCGCTCCGGGCGATCACCTACGGCTTGTACGTCGTGACCGCCCAGGACGGTGACGAGAAGGCGGCCGCCGGCGTCAACTGGCTCACCCAGGCCTCGTTCGAGCCACCGCTGGTGGCCACGGCCATCCGGACCGACAACGACTCCCATCGCCTGGTCGAGGCCACCGGAGCCTTCGCCGTCAACGTCCTGGGCAAGGACCAGCTCGATGTCGGCAAGGCGTTCTTCCGCACGTCGACCGTCGAGGGCGACACCATCAACGGCTACCGGTTCGAGCCCGGCCCCGAGACGGGATGCCCGCTCCTCGTCGACCTGCCCTACTGGTTCGAGTGCCGGGTCGTCGACACGGTGAAGCGGGGCGACCACTCGGTGTTCGTGGGCGAGACCGTGGGGGCGGGTGTCCGTGACGACACCGTCGTGCCGCTTCTGCTGCGCGACACCGGCATGAACTACGGCGGCTGAACACCGCCCGGTCGCGGCACGGCCCCCTCCTCCCACGGCCGCGTCGCGCTGGTCCCGGGGGGCGCCATGCTCCACGATGGGGCCGACGAGGCGCTGGATCCTCGTCCCGGCTGCAGAGGAGTCGACCGTGCCGAAGGGCATCATGCTCGTGACGTCGCGTCCGTCAGACCCGGCCCGAGAGGGCGAGTACAACGAGTGGTACACGAACACGCACATCCCCGAGGTGTGCGCCCTGCCCGGCATCGTGGGGGGCCGGCGCTACCGGCCGTACGGCGGGGGCGACTCGCCAGCCGGTGACCCGCCGGCGTACGTGGCCATCTACGACCTCGACACCGACGACCTGGGCTCGGTCATGGTCGAGCTCGGCAAGGCCTTCGGCGACGGCCGGATCCACATGAGCGACGCCATCCAGATGGACCCGGCGCCCGACATCGCCGTCTACGAGCTGATGGAGTAGCGGCCCGGGATCCGGGGTCGCCGTGCGGCCCCGGACCGCCCCTTGGACCCGGGTGGCCCGGTGTGACCATTTGCACACCTCGCTCCCGCGTGGTGGAGTCGGTGCCGCCGTGATGGCACCAGCCTGGCCGGCGCCCGGCTGGCCGACGAGGGGGAGAGCATGGACGTACTCGGCGCAGTGTTCCTGACGCAGGACGCCGACATGGTCGTGGAGGAGCTCGAGCTGGACGAGCCCGGGCAGGGTGAGGTGCTCGTGCGCTACGGCGCCAGCGGGCTGTGCCACTCGGACCTGTCCATCATCAACGGGACGCTGCCGCTCCCGGGCCCGTCCATCCTGGGGCACGAGGGCGCAGGCGTGGTCGAGGCCGTCGGGCCGGGCGTGACCTCGGTGGTCCCGGGCGACACCGTGATCGTCAGCTTCATCCAGGCGTGCGGCCGCTGCTTCCACTGCGTCCGCGGCGAGGGGCAGCTGTGCGAGGCGGGCCTGCTGGGCCAACCGAGGTTCACCCGCCGGGACGGGGCGAAGATCGTCGGCGCCCTCGGCGGTTGCGCCTCCTTCGCGCAGTGCACCGTGATCCCGGAGGGCTCGGTGGTCAAGGTCGAGACCAGCGTGCCCGTGGAGCAGCTGGCGCTCATCGGCTGCGGCGTCACCACCGGCACCGGGGCCGTGCTCAACACGGCCGAGGTCGAGCCGGGGTCGTCGGTCGCCGTCGTCGGCTGCGGCGGCGTCGGTACCGCCGCCGTGCAGGGCGCTCGCATCGCCGGCGCCAGCACCATCATCGCCGTCGACGTCGCCGAGTCGAAGCTCGACACGGCTCGCAAGCTGGGTGCCACCGACGGCGTGCTCGCCGGTGCGGGCCACGACCCGGTGGGTGCGGTGCGCGAGCTGACCGGTGGCCGGGGCGTCGACTACGCCTTCGAGGTCATCGGCAACGCCGCCACGCTGCGCCAGGCCTACGACATGGTGCGCCGACGGGGCACGGTGGTGGCCGTGGGCGTGCCGGCGCTCGACGCCCAGCTCGCCCTCCCCATCGCCGACCTCATCATGGGGGAGAAGGCGGTGCTGGGCAGCCTCTACGGGTCCGCCCAGATCGCCCGCGACTTCCCTCGCCTGGTCCGCTTCATCGAGACCGGCCAGCTCGACGTCGGGGCGATGGTGAGCCGGACGATCTCACTCGACGAGGTCAACGACGGCTTCGACGCCATGCGCAAGGGCGAGGTGATCCGCTCGGTCATCAGCTACGCCTGATCCGGTCCCGAGGGGGACCGGACCCGCCAGGAGTGCGACCGGCCCCGGCCCCGGAGCCGAGGAGGGCGAGCCAGAGCTCCCTCCCGGTCCTGGCGTCGGGGCCTCAGGCCTCGAGCTGCTCCGGCGCGACCGGAGGCGTGCGATCCTCGCGAAGGCGGCGCTTGAGGACCTTCCCGTTCAGCTCGCGGGGCAGCTCGTCGACCACCTCGATGGTCGACGGCACCTTGTAGTCGGCCAGCCGCTCGCCCAGGAACGACCGCAGCGCCTCGGGCCCGCGCCCGCCCGGCCGGAGCTCGACGATGGCGTGCACCCGCTGCCCGGACCGCTCGTCGGGGAGGCCGATCACCGCGGCGTCGACGACGTCGGGGTGCTCGGCCAGCACCTGCTCGACCTCGGCAGGGTAGACGTTCATCCCGTTGCGGAGGATCAGGTCCGTGCGGCGGTCGGCGAGGTACAGGTAGCCGTCGTCGTCGAGCCATCCCATGTCGCCGACCGTGTAGAAGCCGTCCCGCCACGCCGCTGCCGTCTTGGCGTCGTCGTCCCGGTAGCGGAACTCCTGGCCGGGGATGGCGGAGACGTACACGAGGCCCACCTCGCCGGGGGGCAGCTGGCAGCCGGACTCGTCGAGGATCCGGTAGGAGAGCGAGGGTAGGGCGCGGCCCACGGTGCCGGGGCGCTCCAGCCACTCGTCGGGCGACACGACGCCGCCCAGACCCTCGCTCATCCCGTAGAACTCCCAGATGGCGCCGGGGAAGACCTCGAGCATCCGCCGCTTCACCGCCGGCGGGCACGGGGCACCGGCATGCCAGATCCGCTCGACCGAGGAGCGGTCGCGGCTCGCCCAGTCGGCCTCCAGGATGCGGACGAAGTGGGCGGGCGTCATGAAGGAGCTCGTGACCCGCTCGCGCTCGATGGCGTCGAGGGCGTCGTCGGCCCGGAAACGGTCGAGCAGCACGACCGCGGCTCCCGTCCACAGGTTCATCTGGGCGTGGCCGCCGGGAGCGGCGTGGTAGAGCGGCCCCGAGACGAGGTGGACGCCGCCGGGCCGGTAGCCGAACAGCAGGGCGGCGAGGTTCGGTTGCGGCCCCCGGGCCGGCTCCGGACGCTCCCGCACTACCCCCTTGGGCCGGCCCGTCGTGCCCGAGGTGTACTGCAGGGGGACGGGCATGGCGTCCAGGCGGTCGCCCCTCGGCGGGTCGACGGGACCCGTGCGGAGGCGGGCGTCGTCGACGTGCCACACCTGGACGCCCGGGAGCGCCTCCAGGTCGCGGGCCCGCTCGCGCCGGTCGACGAGGACGACCCGGGAACCGGAGTCCTCGACGATGTAGCGGGCCTCGGGGGCGGTGAGGCGGTAGCCGACGGGGACGAAGTCGGCGCCGAGCCGCGCCGCCGCGTTGAGCAGCACCAGGTACTCGGGCCCGTTGTGCAGAACGGCGGCCACGGCGTCGCCCGGGGCGATGCCGGCATCGACCAGGGCGTGCGCCGCCCGGTTGATCGCCGCCTCCAGCTCACCGAAGGCGAGGCGGTCGTGACCATGGACGACCGCCAGCCGGTCCGGCTCGGCGGTCGCGATCTCGTGAATGCCCTGG
>DASUJB010000032.1:0-7486 GCA_036279475.1 Acidimicrobiales bacterium
CCGCTGCCCGGCCCTCCTGGCGTCCGGACCGACCGTGGCGGCCTGGCGCGGTGGCGCCGTCCCGGGGCCGGCCTCCCGTCCCCGTCAGCTCTCGGCCGGGGGTCGCAGGTCCACCCTCAGGACGAGCACGCCGTCCTCCAGGGTGGCCTGGGCGTCGCCGACGATGGCGAAGTCCTGGTAGTCGAGCTCGGCCTGGCGGATGAAGCGCGTCCGCTCCTCGCCGGCCACCGGCGGCAGGGTGCGGTTGCGCACCGCCTGGGCCCGGTCGCGGAACCGCTGGATCATGGCGTCGACGTCGAGCGATTCGGCCATGGGCGCGAACCGTACCGGATGGCTCCCCCCGTACCGTGAGGTTCCCGGGGAGCCGGGCCGAGGCCCGTCGGCGCCCCGGCCCGGCGTCCCCGACCCCACACCGCTGCCGTCACCAGGCGGGCGGATCACCCCACCGCGTGTCGTCGGGGCCTTCCGAGCGGGCCCGGCCACGCCGTCCCGACGGTGGCCGGTCCTCACCCCACGGCGAGCGGCCACCGGCGTCACGCGGCGGCCGCGGGGCAGGGGCGTCATCGGGATCCCACTGCGGCCAGCCGGGGTCGACCGGGCGCTCGGGCCGCCCGCCCTCCCGCTCACGACGGCCGGGGTCCGGCTCCCGCCGCCCTCCACCCGGCCCACCGGAGCTCCGCCGATCGGGAGCCCGACGGCGGGCACCGGAAGGGTCGAGCACGTCGCCCCGGCCACGGCCCGGCCCCGGCTCGTGGTCCTGCCCCCGCCGGCGGACGTCGCCCCGGTCGGGACCGCGCCCGAGCTCGCCCCCCGGGTCCCGGCCACGAGACGGGGGGCCGGGCCGGGACCGCCCGCCGGAGCCGCCACCGGCCGGGGACCCCGGCGCGGTGAACGCCGCCGTGCCGTCGGGCACCTCGTCCCAGAACGGGTCGACCCCCCGGCCGGCCCGGTGGGCCCGGGTGCGGGCCGCCTCCCCGGCCGGCGAGCGCGTCGAGGCCGGCCCCCGACCCCGGCTCCGGGCGCCGTCAGCGTCCCGGGCCCGGTCGCGGCCCTCGTCGCCGGTCCCGCCCGGGGCCCGGTCGTCGTCCCGCCGGCCCCTGCCCGACCGGGCCACGGCCGCCTCGTCGCCGGCGTCGTCGTCCAGCACCAGCCCCGGCCGGGTCAGCAGCCAGTACCGCCACGTCAGGACGGCCACCAGGAGGGCCACCCCGCCCAGCGCGGCGATGATCATCCAGATGACACGGCCCTCCTCGTCGGAGCCACCGCCGTCGCCGCGCCGCGGGACGGTGGTGGTGGTCGTCGCCTGCGCACCTTCGAGCCCGTTCCCCGGCACGAGGAGGTCCTTCACGGTGGTGAAGGTCAGCCGGGCGGGCCCGGATGCCTCGACGGGAGCAGCGACGTAGCCCTCGTCGGCGGCCGCACCGTCGCCCTCGCCCCCGTCGCCCTCCTCGTCGGGGGCGGGCTCGTCGGCGCCACCGACGGTCGGGGGTGGGACCTCCTCCCGCGGGGGTGGTGGCGGCGCCGCGGTGGTGGGAGGGGGCGGAGGGCGGGTGGTCGTCGGGCGAGGCGGCGGCGCCGTGGTGGTGGGCACGAGCGGGCGCTCCGGCAACGTGGTGGAGGTGACGATGGGCACCTGGGCCCAGGCCTCGTGGTCGGCCAGCAGCCAGGGGGCCACCACCGATGCCAGCGCCACGGCGCCGCCGGCCGACGCCAGGGCGGCATGCCGTCGCCCGGCCCACCGGCCCTGCCGCCCGCCCGCACCTGCTCGTCTGCCCTCGACCATGCACTCCAACCTCGTCGGCCCCAGCCGCCGGAGATGGTACCTGCCGGGCCGGTGGCGGCCGAAGGAACACTCGCGCGGCCGTCACCGCTGGTGGGCAGGGCAGCTCCACGTGGTGCGACCACCGATCGTCCGACGCCGGAGGGAGGCCCCGTCACGGGGGCAGCGGCCGTCGAGGGCCACGGCCCGCCGCAGGTCGCCGGTGTGGCTGCCGCCCCGGCCCCCCAGGTCCACCAGGGCGCCGGTGACAGCCTCGGCCAGGGCCTCGACCTCGCCGCCGTCCAGGCTGCCGGCCGGGCGGGCGGGATCGAGGCCGGCGCGCCACAGGATCTCGTCGGCCAGCAGGTTGCCGATCCCCGCCACCCGTGACTGGTCGAGGAGCCGCGCCTTGAGGGGCGCGGCGCTGGCGCCGAGCGCTCGCCGGAGGTCCTCGGGCGTCGCCTCCAGGGCGTCGACGCCCAGTAGGCCCTCGTCGGGGTCGAGCATCACGCCGCCCAGGCGGCGGGGGTCCCGCAAGCGCAGCTCGGTGCCGCCGGCGAACCGCAGCGCGAAGCGGTCCCACGCCGGCTCGTCCCGCCCGCTGGCGTGCTGGAGGCGCTCGATGGCGGCGGCCCCGTCGACCAGGAGCCGCCCGGTCATCCCGAAGCGCAGCCCGAGGCGGACGTCGGGCTCGCCCGGCCCCCCGCCGGACGCCTCGCCGGCGACGGCCCCGCCGTGCCCGCTCCCCGCCGCCTCACCGGGGCCACCGGCGGCGTCCACCAGGTCGAGGACCAGGAGCTTGCCCCGCCGGCGGACGGCGACGACCGTCGTCCCCGTGACGGCTGCCGCCACCTCGGCGGGCGTCGCCCCCTTGACGAACCACGCGTCGGGAGCGTCGACCGCCACGATGGTGCGCCCCACGGCGGCCTCGGCCTGGCGACGGTAGGTGTCGACCTCGAGGAGCTCCGGCACGCGCCGATGGTAGGCGTGACCGGCTCAGCGGCCCGCCGCGGCCACCGCCAGGGCCTGGTCCAGGTCGGCCACCAGGTCGTCGGGGTCCTCGAGGCCCACCGAGAGGCGCACCAGGCCACCGGTGATCCCCAGGGCGGCCAGCTCGTCGGGGGTGAGCCGGCCGGCGGTCGAGGCGGGGTGGGTCACCAACGTCTCGGGGCCGCCCAGCGACAGCGCCAGGCGCGCCACCCGGGTGGACCCGCAGAACGCCGACGCCGACGCCGCTCCCCCGGCCAGCTCGAAGGCCACCAGCGTGCCGCCGGTGGCCATCTGCTGCCGGGCGAGCTCCCGTTGGGGGTGGGAGTCGAGGCCCGGGTAGGCCACCGTGGCCACGGCCGGGTGGTCGCGCAGGTGGCGGGCCAGGAGCTCGGCGGTGGCGCTCTGCCGACGCACCCGCACGCCCAGCGTGCGGATCCCCCGCAACCCGTTCCAGGCGTCGAACGGCGAGGCCTGCCCGCCCTGCACCACGTGCCAGCCCCACACGGCGTCGACCAGCTCGCGGCTGCCGGCGACCACGCCCAGCAGGGCGTCGTTGTGCCCGGCGATGCCCTTGGTGGCGGCGTGCAGCACGAGGTCGGCCCCCAGGGCCAGCGGCTGCTGGACCACCGGGGTGGCGAAGGTGGAGTCCACCACGGTGAAGGGACCGGGGATGGCCGCCACCGCCCGGATGTCGGTGAGGGACAGGGACGGGTTGGCCGGCGTCTCCACGAAGACCAGCACCGTCCGTCCCGGCCGGACGGCGGCGGCGAACTCCTCCGGCCGGGTGCCGTCGACGAAGGTGACCTCGATGCCGAACCGGGGCAGGTGGGCGGTGAACAGGCTGCTGGTCACCGAGAAGAGCTGGCGCTGCACCACCACGTGGTCGCCTGCCGAGCACAGGCCCATCACCACCCCGGTGACGGCGGCCATGCCCGACGCCGAGGCCAGCGCCGCCTCGGCGCCCTCCAGGTCGGCCACGGCCGCCTCGAGCTCCTGCACCGAGGGGCTCCCGTAGCGGGCGTAGTAGTGGCTGGAGCGGGGGGTGGCGGCCAGGCGGGCGTGGTCGTCCGTCGAGGCCACCTCGTAGGTGGTGGACGGGTACAGCACCGGCGCCAGCGACGAGCCGCTGAACTGGCGACCCGAGCGCACGGCCCGGGTGTCGAGCCGCCATCCGCCGGGGCCGGCCGCCTCCTCGGTGGGGCGCTCAGGCACCGGCGGCCGCCAGCCGGTCGAGGAAGGGCCGGACGATGCCCGCGAGCTGGTCGTGCTCGATGAGGAAGGCGTCGTGGCCGTGGGGGCTGTGGAGCTCGGCGTAGCGGGCGCCGGCGCCGGCGTCGTTCGCCGAGCGTACGATCTCCCGCGCCTGGTGGGGCGGGTACAGGATGTCGCTGTCGATGCCCACCGCCAGCAGCGGCGCCTGCAGCCGGGCGAAGGCGGCCCCGGTCCCGCCCCTGCCCCGTCCCAGGTCGTGCAGGTCCATCGCCTTGGTGAGCAGCAGGTAGCTGTTGGCGTCGAAGCGGCGCACCAGCTTGTCGCCCTGGTACTCCAGGTAGCGCTCCACCTGGAAGCGCTGCCACAGCGAGAAGCCCTCGACCGGCTCCACCACCTCCCGCCCGAAGCGAGCGCTGAACACGTCGTCGCTGCGGAAGGTCATCATCGAGATCATGCGGGCGGTGGCCAGCCCCTCGTGGGGGCCGTCCCCGGCGGCCGCGGCGTAGTAGTCGCCGCCCCGCCAGCGAGGGTCGATGCGGATGGCGCGCCGGCCGCTGCTCCACCAGCCGATCTGCTGGGGGCTGGCGGCGGCCGCGGTGGCGATGGCGAGCAGGCCTCCCACCCGCTCGGGGTACATCACGCCCCACTCCAGCGCCTGCATCCCCCCCATGGACCCCCCGGCCACCAGGGCCCAGCGGGCCACGCCCAGGGCGTCGGCCACCGCCGCCTGCGTGCGCACCATGTCGCGGATGGTCACCACCGGGAAGCGGGAGCCCCAGGGGCGGCCGTCGTCGGGGTGGGGCGACGCCGGGCCGGTGGTTCCCTGGCAGCCGCCGAGCACGTTGGCACAGACCACGAACCAGCGGTCGGTGTCGATGGCGCGGCCCGGGCCGATGGTGCCGTCCCACCAACCGGGGGCGGCGTGCCCGGGGCCGATGCCCCCGGCGGCGTGGCTGTCGCCGGTGAGGGCGTGGCAGACGAGCACGGCGTTGTCGCCGGTCGGCGACAGGGTCCCCCAGGTCTCGTAGGCCACCGTCACCCCTTCCAGCAGCCCACCGCCCTCGAGGGCGAAGGGTCGGTCGTCGGCCACCGGCAGGAAGCGGCGGTGCCCGACGGGGTCGCCGGGCCGCCAGGCACCGGAGGCCGGCAGGGCGCTGGGGTGCACGCGGCGGAAGCCCTCGGACGCCGCCATCATCGGCCGGGGAGCGAGGAGGGGCCGGTGGCCGTCGGTGACCGGCGGCCGGTGCCGCCGTGGCGTGATGATGTCGTGGTGGGTCGTCGCCATTGCCCCTCAGCTCGCGCGGGCGGTGGATGGGACCCGGACAGCCGCTGGTGCCCCCCACGGGGGCCACGGACACTTGGTTGCTCGCGACGAGCCGCATCCCCGGATGTCCGGGTTGGCACCTTGGCTGTCCGGGCCAGGTTGCCGGGCCGGCCCCGTGGCCGGGGCGGACCGCTCCTGATGTCGGCGCCCACGCTAGCCGCTCCCCTCGGGGCCACGCACGGCCGGCCCCGCCCGCCCCCACCACCACGCCGTGACCTCGGGATCGACCCCGTAGGCCTGCTCCGCCGCCGCCAGGAAGGCGTACAGGCTGGCCGGGGCAGGGGTGGCGGCGTGGGCGCGCACGGCTTCGGCCGCCGCCGCCCAGGCGCCAGGGTCGGCCGGCAGCGGGAGCGACGCCAGGTCGGGACCGGCCACCCGCAGCGCGACGCCGTCGAGGGCCGTGCCGGCACCCCGCCAGGCCAGCCAGGCCGACGCGGCCGGCGACAGCACCGCCGCCGCCAGGCGCCACAGGTCCTCGGGGTCCCGCGGCACCACGGCCAGCGCCGGCACCGAGGGCACCCCGCCGCCGGCCACGTCCACGGCCGCCTCGACGACCCGGGTCTGGCTGGCGACGACCAGCTTCGGCGCCGCCGTGCGCGCCACCCAGCGGCGGGCCACGGCGGGGGCGGCGGCCAGGCGGCGGGGGTCGACGACGGGGGCCTGCCAGGTGCGCCGGGCGTAGCGGGTGGGGCGCCGGCCCCAGGCGTGGCCGGCCCAGTCGAGCACACCGCAGGTCAGCAGGGGCGCCACCGGCACCCCCTCCGGTAGCTCGGCCCGCTCGCGCACCGCCCCGGCCAGCGCGTAGTACTGGTCGCGGAACCCGGCGACGATGTCGGCCCGGTCGCCCAACGTACCGGCTGCCCCGCCCCGCGCCCTCGGCACGGGAGCGCCGGCGCGGTGGTCCGCCGTCCCCGCCGGAGCCGGCTCGGCGCCGTCCCCCGCGGTCCCCGAGACGACGTCGACGCCACCGGCCACGTCGGGACCGATGGCCACGTCGGCACCGATGGCCACCTCCGGCAGGCCGACGGCTCGGGCCCAGGCCGCCCGCCAACCACCGTCCCCGGCGCCCGCGGCGTCCCCCTCGCCACGCCCCGGACCGCTCCCCGCCGCACCTCGCGGCCCGCCCCCCGAGCCCGCGGGCGCGCCAAGGCCGGCCGGCTGCCCGTCGGGCGCGGCCCGGCGCTCGACCACCGGGGCGCACACCCGCACCGCCGCCCCGAAGGCGCGCCCCTCGTCGAGCCACAGCTCGAGCAGCTCGCCCCCACCGGCCACCGCCCGGCGCACGGCGGCGGCGTCACGAGCAGCGATGACCGAGCGCGGCTGGACGAGCACCACCCGGCCCCGGGGGGCGACGAGCTCCAGGGCCAGCAGGAGGAACAGCCACGCCGTGTCGGTGTAGGCCCGCACCGCGTCCCCGTAGCGGGCGCGCAGCAGCCGGCGTTCCTCGGCGCTGCGAGCGGTGAGCCGGCCGAGCTGGCTCTGGAACGGCGGGTTGCCCACCACCGTCGCGAACCGGCCGCCACCGAGGGCGGGCCACGCCTCCCGACCGTGGCACAGGGCGTCGGCCACCACCAGGCGGCCCGGCGGGGGGATCTCGCCCGCCCACAGCGCCAGCGCCGCCTCGGCCGCCGCCACCCCCACCGGGTCGATGTCGGCCCCCCACACCAGGTCGCGCACGACCTGCCCGGCCGGCACCCCTCGGGCGTGCAGCCACCGGGCTCCGGCCACCAGGAAGGCCCCGCCCCCGCAGGCCGGGTCGCACACGGTCGGCAGCTCCCGCCCGGGGCGGCCACCCACCGGCGGTGCCACGGCCCGGGCCGTGAGCGCGCCGGCCCACGGCGCCAGGGCCCGGGCCGTGAGGTCCTCGGCCAGCCAGGCCGGCGTGACGTGCAGGCCCAGGGCGCGGCGGCGACCGGCACCGGTGGCCTGCTCCAGGGCGGCACCCGCCAGGCCGGCCGGGTCGGACAGGGGCCCGGGAGCCGCCTGCGGGCCAGCGCCCCCGCCGGCGCCGGCCCCGGTGGGAGGCGGGCCTCCCCCGGCGCCGGTCCCGACGTCGAGGGCCACCACGCCCCCTCCCGCACCCGGTCCGGCGGCGCGACGGGAGCCCGGTCCGGCGGCCAGCCGCCAGAGCATCAGGTCCTCGACCACCAGCCCCCGGCGGCGGGCCGGCACCCGGACCGCGTCCAGCACCACGGCGGCCC
>DASUJB010000033.1:0-6398 GCA_036279475.1 Acidimicrobiales bacterium
TCTGCAGGACACGACTCCGAGATCCCGAAATCAGCCGCCACGTCCTTGATCCGCACGCCTGGCTCACGGTTGCGGGCCACGCGGATCACGTCCTCACGGAACTCCCGGGGATAGGGCCTGGGCACGATGCACATCCTTCCAACGGTGCCTCCCGGCACCACACATCAGATGTCACCTCCCCGCGCGGCAGTCCCGAGCGCCTCGCTCGATCGCTCGCTCTTACCCGAGGCGCTCGCTCACGGCCTGCGCCGCGAACCCGCGCCGCACGCGAGACGAACACGGTCACGACGACTCACGATCGAGCGCGACTCGCATCCCGGCGCACGCCCACGCAGTCCGCAACGCGAGCCGGGACGAGCCCCCGTCGACGCGACACACCCATGCAGGTGCACCAGAGGTGCACCTGCCGGTGGCCGGGGCGCACCGGTCCGCGGGCCGTCTCGGGGCCGTCCGAGCGCGGTCCCAGGGAGTCGTCCCGGTCCGCATTCCACCGTCCGGGCACGACTGGGATGGGAACCGGGACCGGTCCCGCTCGGACCGGGAGGCACGGCCCCGCCTGCCTGGCGGACGGCCCGGGACAGGGCGGCAGGCCACCGATGGTGCACGTGCGTCACCGTGATTGCGGGATCGAAGCGGGAGCGCGAGCAGCGTCATCATCGGTCGATCGGGAAGAGTGGGGCTTGCGTGCCACGGTCGTCGCTCCTCTCGGAGCGTGGGCTCGCGAGCGGGAAGCGGTCCGTCGTGTGCGGCGTGGCGCCGGTGCGGGCGTCGTCGTCACCCGGCAGTCGCGTCGAGGGCTCGGGCGCCTCGACAGCCGGCGCCGCGGGCAGGTGCTCCGCCGCCGTCAGCTCGCCGCCGGCGAGACCTTCCAATGCCTGGCGGGGAACCCGGAGCTGCCGGCCCACCCGCACCACCGGCAGGCCCTCGCGCCCGTCGGTGGACAGCCAGCGCTGGGCGAGGACGTACGCAGAGGTGCGATCGATACGAAGGAGCCGTGCAGCCTCGACGACGGTGAGGAAGTCCGGCAGGCCGCCGACCGGCGGCGCAGGTCCGCTCGACGCACGGTCATCGATGACCGTGCCGTTCGGCTCGGACAGGTCGGCATGGGTTGTCATACCTCCCCTAAGGCCGACCGGAACGCCGATCTTCTCACCGCACCGCGAGGTCGTCACCGCCGGGCGGTCGGCGACGCCAGCAGCGCGCGCTACTTGTCGCCGATCGGCAACTTCTCGATGCGTGTCTGGTGGACGGCGTAGATGAACGGGCCCGGCTCCTCGCAGGCTCGCTCGATCGCGGCGAGGTTGTCCAGGAACCTGGCGGCCATCTCGTCACCCGGCTCTGGTTCGCCAGGCAGAAGCAGCGCACGCGATGGGCCTTCACCGCCTCGCGCTCGGCCCGGTTGTACCGGATACGCGTGTCCTTCATGAACACGACCCAGCCACGTCGTCCGGCGAGCTCGAGCCACTCGTCGTCGGCGACACCCTCGTCTGCCGGGATGCCGTAGTGCTCGGACAGCGTGAGGAGCCGCAACCCAGCGGCCCGGAGCAGCCGGGGAACCTTGATGCGCCCCAGGCTGCGGTCGAGGAAGAGGTCAGGCAGCCCATCGGGATGCGACACGTACGACGTCCTCGAGCTGGCTGATCGGGACGCCGAACTCCTCGCTGAGCTCCTCGAGCGACTCGCCGGCCCAGAAGCGACCCAGCACGTCGTCGACCCGCGCCCCGCCTCGCTCGAAGACCGGGGCACCGAACGCCCGCGCCGGATCGACCACGACGTCGGCGTGCTCGTACGCGGGGACATGGATCAGCCGCGGGTAGCCGTCGTCCGCGTAGTCGATGCGCCGGAGATAGGCCTCGATCACCTCGGTGAAGACACGCTGGCCACTCCGCACCACCACGAGGTCGAGCACCGACCGCCCCTCGGGCGTGTCCCGCCGGCTCTCCCCGTAGTCGAACAGCAACTCGGCACCGTCGGTGTAGAGCTTCCGAGAGGCGAGGGCGTGCTCGACGCCGAGCTCACCCCGCAGTGCGAGCAGCGCCGGCCGGACACGCTGCATCGGCACGCCACTCCGTCGCACCGCGGCGAGGACGAGCGTCTCCGCGAGCCCGACGAAAGGAATCGACGGCTCGCCCTGGCGGTCGGGGGGAACGAACGTGACCACGGGCGCGCCGGTGACTTCGGCCCGGCCGGGGGGCCGTCGCACGTAGCCTTTCGCCCATGTGGCCAGCGTCGACGGCGGTACGTCGACGACCCGGGCCGCCTCGGCGACCGTGTACAGGGGCACGTCGAATCGGAGCCGATCGGTCGTGGTCAGAGCCAAGCCTCCTCGTCGGTGCCATTCAAGCAGCACGAGCGGAACAGGTGGCGCAACGTTCCTCGACGGCCGACACCAACCTCGTTGCTGCGGGCCGGCGGGAGCCGCACAATGGACGTGCCTCCCGCAGTAGCGGGAGGAAGTGCACCCGGTGCGCTCTCCGGACGGTGAGCAGCCGGGTGTTGCGCGTGCTTGTCGCTGAACGCCCACTCACCGCTTCGCTCCCCCGGTGCCTCGGTTGTCGAAGATCTTGCTGGCGACCAGGGCCGCGGCCTCGGCGTCGATAGCCGGGGTGACGTGCGAGTAGAGGTCGAGCGTCACGACGATCGTGGCGTGGCCGAGGCGCTCGGACACGATCTTCGGGTGGACGCCGGCGCCGAGCGCCACCGTGGCGTACGTGTGGCGGAGGTCGTGCAGGCGGATCATCGGGAGGCCCGCTCGGCGGACCGACGCGACGAACAGGCGGGAGAGCGCGCTCGGGTGGACGGGCTCGCCGACCTCATTGGTGAACACGAAGTCGCCCTCGGCGGACCACGACTCGCCGGCCCGCAGGCGCTCCTCGTTCTGGCGGCGGCGATGGTCGCGCAGCGCCGCCACCGTCTCGGGGTCGAGCGACACCAGGCGGCGGCTCCTCGCCGTCTTCGGCGGGGAGATGACCGGCTTGTCGCGCACCGTCGTGATCGTCTGGACGATCGAGACTCGACCGACATCGAGGTCGACGTCGCTCCACCGGAGGCCGAGCGCCTCGCCTCGGCGCATGCCGGTCGTCGCCAGCAGCATGAACGCGGCCGACAGGCGCTCGCCGTCCAGTGATCCGAGGAAACGGGCGAGCTGGGGTGCCGTCCACGTCGTGTGCTCGTGCTTGGGAGGGACCGGGGGCTTCGCGGCCGCGGCGGCGTTGCGGACCACCAGGCCGAGGCGCTCGGCGTCGGCCAGCGCCTTGCGCAGGACGACGTGGATGCCGCGCACCGTCTTCGGGCTCAACGTCCGACCCTGGCGACCGCGGGTCGCCAGCAGCTCCTTGTACAGGTTCTCGACGTCGAGCGGCGCCAGCGACTGCAGCGGGACGGCGCCCACCTTGGCCTTGATGTGGGCGACGGACTGGCGGTAGCTGTTCCAGCTCGTCGGGCGTAGCCGGGGGCGCACGACCTCGAGCCACTCGTCCAGGTACTCGCCGACCGTCTTCGTCGACCGGGCGACGACCTGGCCGGCGTCGACCGACGCCACCAGCTCTCGCAGCGCGGCCTCGGCCGCCTGGCGGGTGCGGTAGCCGCCCTTGGACTTCTGCCGTCGCCGGCCGGTGACCGGGTCGGGGCCCACGTCGAGGACGACCGTCCACGACGACCCGCGCTTGCGCACCGAACCCCGCGCCATGTGCACGAAGGCTACGCAACGCGGCAGACCTCTGTGAGCATTTCGTGAGCATCCGCCCCGACGGGTCACCGGGACGGCGAAACACGAGATCAAGAAACACCAGCTCGCACCATGTGCCCGGGGCGGGGATCGAACCCGCACGGCCTTGCGGCCAGAGAGGTTTAAGCCCTCCGCGTCTGCCTGTTCCGCCACCCGGGCCGGGCGCGCGAGGGTACCCGCCGTCTGGACGGGCCGGTCCGGGGGAACGCTCGTCGTGGCACGGGGCAGGCAGAGGGCCGAGGAGGGCTGGGGCATGGCGAGGTCCGACGACCGGGCAGGAGGCGGTGGGGCGTCGGGCGGGACCCGGCGGGCGGACCCCGCCTCGGTCCGCCGCCTCGAGCGGATCGCCCGGCACGGGCTGTCCCTCGACCGCCTGCGACCGGGCCAGCGGGCGGCGGCGGAGGCCGCCGTGGCCGGGCGTGACGTGCTCGCCGTCATGCCCACGGGCTACGGCAAGTCGGCCATCTACAAGGTGGCGGCGGCCGCCCGTCCCGGTCCCACCGTCGTCGTGTCGCCCCTCGTCGCCCTCCAGCGGGACCAGGTCGTGGGCCTCGAGGACGAAGACGTCGGCGAAGCCGTGCAGATCGACGCCACGGTGGGCGACGCCGCCCGGGCCGACGCCTTCGCCCGCCTGCGCGCCGGCGAGGTCGAGTTCGTGTTCCTCGCCCCCGAGCAACTGGCCCGCCCCGGGACCCTCGACGCCGTGGGCGCGGCCCGACCGTCGCTGTTCGTCGTGGACGAGGCGCACTGCGTCAGCGAGTGGGGCCACGACTTCCGGCCCGACTACCGGGCCCTGGGGGCGGCCGTCGATGCCCTCGGCCACCCGGTGGTGGTGGCCCTCACGGCCACGGCCGCGCCACCGGTGAGGGCCGACATCGTCGAGCAGCTGCACATGCGGGACGCCGAGGTGGTGGTGGAGGGCTTCGAGCGACCGAACATCGCCCTGTCGGTGGAGCGCTTCGCCGACGCCGAGGCCAAGGACCGCGCCGTGGTGGAGCGGGCAGTGGAGCTGGCCGCGCCGGGGGCGACGGGCATCGTGTACGTCGCCACCCGGCGGCGGGCGGAGCAGGTCGCCGCGGCCGTGGCCGCCGCGGGGACCCCGGCGGCCGCGTACCACGCCGGCATGCCCCGCTCGCGGCGTGACCAGGTCCACGACGCCTTCCTCGACGGCTCGGCGCGGGTGGTGGCGGCGACCACCGCCTTCGGCATGGGGATCGACAAGCCCGACGTGCGCTTCGTGCTGCACGGGGACGCCCCCGAGTCCGTCGACGCCTACTACCAGCAGGTGGGGCGGGCCGGCCGTGACGGCGCCGACGCCCGTGCCGTGCTCTTCTACCGCCCCGAGGACCTGGGCCGACGGCGCTACCGGGTGGGCCGACGGGCCACGGACCGGGTGGTGGCGGTGCTGGCCACCCTGCGGGCGGCGGGCGGCAGCATCGAGCGCGACCGCCTCGCCGCCGACGCCGACCTGTCGACCCGGGCCGTGACCCAGGCCGTGCACCTGCTGGAGGGCGCCGGCGTGGTCGCCGCCGAGCCGGACGGCCCCGTGGCCCTCGTCGACCGGCGGGTCGACGACGAGCGAGCCGTGCAGGCGGTGGCCGCCGCCGAGGAGGCGCGCGCCGAGCTCGAGGCGACCCGGTTGGAGATGGTGCGGGCGCTGGCCGAGACCCGCGGCTGCCGCTGGCGCTTCGTGCTCGGCTACCTCGGCCAGGTCGACGCCGAGCGCTGCGGGCGGTGCGACCGCTGCGTCGCCGGCCCCGAGGAGGACCTCGACGGCGACGGGGGCGCCGAGGGCTCCCCCTTCCCCCCCGGGACGCCGGTGACCCACGCCGAGTGGGGGCCGGGCGAGGTGGTGGGCACATCCCAGGACACGGTGACCGTCCTCTTCGCCGAGCACGGGTACCGGACGATGTCGCTCGACGTGGTGCTCGATCGGGACCTGCTGCGCCTCAGGCGCGATCGTCCGGGAGGCCGGACAGGTGCCCGTCTCCCCGGAACAGGTGACGGCTCCCGTCGCTGAACCGCAGCAGGGCCCGGCCCCGGAGGTGGGAGCCGTCGGAGGCGTCGATGTCGAGGAGGTGCTCGCCGGGGACGAGGTGGTGCCGCCCGCAGGTCTGCAGGGTCACCTCCCAGTCGTTGGGCCCCGGGCCGGGCTGGCCCTCGCGCACCACGACGAAGACGTCGGCGTAGGCGATGGCGTCGGCGGCGAACGCGACCTCGGCACCGTCGTCGACCCCGCCCAGCACGCCGGCGGTCAGCTGCTCGACGAGGACCCGCGTCGACCTCACCCGCCGCAGGGTAGCGAGGCGTCAGGCGGCCAGCTCGGTGGCCTCCTCCGCCGCCTGCCACAGCCTGGCCCGGGCGTGGTCGGCGGGCACGCCGTCGAGCCGGTTGGCGGCGATCACCCCCTCCACCATGTCGGCCACCACCGCCGGCCACGGGCGGTCGCGCAGGGCCACCGCCACCACCACCTGGGGCCCGCGTCGCACGATGGACCGGGTGACCCGGGGAAGCCGGGGAGGGCTGCGGAACGTGGGTGCCCGTAGCCCCTGCGCCCTGGCCGACTCGGCCAGCGAGCGGGCGAGGCGGGCGAAGCGCAGGGACGTAGGTGCCATCACGACCATCATCCCCCTGCCCTGTGACGCCCGGGTCCGTCAGCCGCCCGTCGTCG
>DASUJB010000034.1:0-2498 GCA_036279475.1 Acidimicrobiales bacterium
CGATGGTAGCCACCGTGCCCCCTCCCCCCATCCGGCCCACCAGCGTCCTCGGCCCGAGGGACCGGGGCGCAGGTGCCCCGGCCTGGCGCCATCCCGCCGGCTGCGGCCGAGCCGGTCGCCGGGCGTCAGGGCTTGCGGCCCGCCGCCCCGGAGTAGATGGCCTTGCCGGGGACGGGGGAGCCGTCGGGGTGCCACTGGTCGATGGCCACCACCCCCGGCTCGACCAGCTCCAAGCCCTCCAGGAAGCGGGCCACCCCCGCCCGGTCGCGCAGCACCATGGGCGCGGCCATGTCCTCGTCGATGGACGCCGCCGCCCCCTCCATGCCCCCGAAGTCGTTGGTGAGATGGGAGATGGCGAGGAAGCTGCCCGAGGGCACTGCCGCCATGTACCGGGCCACCAGCTCGTAGGGCCCGTCCTCGTCGCGGAACAGGTGCAACAGGGCGTTGAGCAGGACGGCCACCGGCCGGTCCAGGTCCAAGTAGCTGTTCGGAATTTGTCCGCTGGTAGCGGTGGGTTTGGGTGGCGCGCGGGTGTTCGTGGCGCATAGGGTCAAATGCGTGTCTGGGGATAGCGACGAACCGGCTGCGACATGGCCGTCCTGTCAGGGCGATTTGAGCGACGAGGAGTGGGCGCTCATCGAGGATCTGGTGCCGACCTGGTCGGGCCCGGGCAAGATCGGCCGGCCTGCGAAGCACGCAAAGCGTGACATCGTCAACGCCATCCTGTACGTGGCGGCGACCGGCTGTCAGTGGCGGGCGTTGCCGGCCTGTTACCCGAACTGGAACACGGTGCACCGCTACCACCTGGCCTGGTCCCGGGACGGCACATGGGAAGCCATCGTGGATCGCCTCCGCATCCTCGTACGCGAGCTCGAGGGCCGCGACGCCGAGCCCTCGGCGGGGATCGTGGACGCCCGCAGCGTGCAGGGCGCCTCGACGGTCACCTCGCCCTCCAGGGGCTTCGACGCCGGCAAGAAGGTCTCGGGCCGCAAGACCTTCGGGGTGGTCGACACCCTCGGACTGCTCGTGGCGGTGGTCGTGGTGGCCGCCAACGTGTCGGACAACGCCGGTGGCTGCACGTGTGTGGACCGGGCCGGCCCCAAGTCGGCGCGGCTCGCGAAGCTGTGGTGCGACGCCGGGTTCAAGCGGGCGTTCGCCCGGCACTGCCGCCGCCACCGGGTCAAAGCCACCGTCGTCAGCCGCACCACCGCCCACACCTTCGAGGTCCTGCCCCGCCGCTGGGTCGTGGAACGTACCTGGGCTTGGCTCGTCAATCATCGCCGTCTCCGCATCGACTATGAACGCGACCCCGCCGTCACCGAAGGCTTCGTGTGGGCCGCCCACGCCCGGCTCCTCCTCCGCCGTCTCACCACCGAACCGACCCCCTGAGCCGCGCTGGGAAGAAATCCGCGACAGCTTCTCAGCCGGGCGGCACCGGCACCTGGTGGTCCGCCAGCAGCCGGAGCAGGGTCCGGACGCCGAAGCCGGTGCCCCCCTTGCGGCTGAGGCCGTCGTCGTCGGGGGCGTCGGCCGGGCCGGCGATGTCGAGGTGCACCCAGGGGATGCCCTCGCCCACGAATTCCTGCAGGAACACCCCGGCCACCGACGCACCCCCCCACCGCTTGCCCGACACGTTCTTGATGTCGGCGACGTCGGAGTCGAGCTCCGCCCGCATGTCGGCCGGGAGCGGCAGCCGCCACACGGGTTCACCCTCGGCGTCGGCCGCCGCCTGGACCCGGGCCGTGAAGGCGTCGTCGTTGCCCATCAGGCCGGCGATCCGGGGACCGAGGGCCACCATGCAGGCGCCGGTGAGGGTGGCGAGGTCGACGATGGCGTCGGGACGGTCCTCGGTGGCCAGCGACAGGGCGTCGGCCAGGACCAGCCGGCCCTCGGCGTCGGTGTTGAGCACCTCGACGGTGGTCCCGTTGCGGATGCGCAGCACGTCGCCCACCCGGGTGGCGTCACCCCCCGGCATGTTGTCGGTGAGGGGCAGGTAGCCCAGCACGCGGACGGGCGGCCGCAGCGCGTCGAGGGCGGTGAAGGCGGCCAGCACCGTGGCGGCGCCGGCCATGTCGCCCTTCATGCCCACCATCGAGTCGCTCGACTTCAGGGACAGGCCACCCGAGTCGAAGGTGATGCCCTTGCCCACCAGGGCCACGGTGGCCACCGCAGGCCGGGGAGGCTCCCAGCCGAGCTTGACGAACCGCGGCTCCTCCACCGAGCCCCGGTTCACCCCCAGGAGCCCGCCCAGCCCCTCGGCCTCGATGGCGGCGCGGTCGAGCACCTCGGCCCGGAAGCCGTGCGACCGGGCCAGGCCGGCGGCCCGGGCGGCGAGCTCCCGGGGGGTGAGCGAGCCCCCGGGCTGGTTCACCAGGTCGCGGGCCAGCGACACGGCCTCGCCGACGGCCCGACCCCGCTCGAGGGCGGCCCGCTCCTCGCCGTCGCCGACGCCCACCACGGCGAGGGACTCCACCCGCCACGGCTCGGGATCGGACTTC
>DASUJB010000035.1:0-17392 GCA_036279475.1 Acidimicrobiales bacterium
CCGGGCGATGGCCTTCGACGCCGAGTTCGACGCCGCCATCTCGTTGTGCCAGGGGGCCTTCGGGCTCGCCGGCGGCCCCGGGGCGCCCCTCGACGGCGACGGTGCCGTCCTCGACGGGATCGCCCGGGCCCTGCGGCCCGGCGGCGTCGCCGCGGTGTCGGCCTTCTCGGCGTACTTCCAGCTCCGGTACCTGGAGGACGGCGACACCTTCGACGCCGAGGCCGGCGTCAACCACGAGCGGACGGAGGTGCGGGACGCGGAGGGAGCCGCCGCCGAGGTCGACCTGTGGACGACGTGCTTCACCCCGCGGGAGCTGCGGCTGCTGGCGGCCCGGGCGGGGCTGGTCGTCCGGGACCTGTGGTCCGTCGCCCCCGGCGCCTACGCGCCGTCGCCGCCGTCGGTCGATGCTCCCGAGCTCCTCGTGGTGGCGGTCCGCCCGGGGGACGTCCCCGGCAGCCGGCCGGCACCCGCAATCGACCGCCACTGGCCGTAGCGGCCGGTGAGCACCGGCTGCTACCCTGCCGTGCCTGCGCAGCGCGGAGCGGTACGACCGCCGTCCGCAGGCGCTGGCCGCCGCCGTCCCTCGTCGGTGGCGTGCCGCACGTCCCATGTCCCCGGAGAAAGCAACTCGTCCGTGTCCGACGTCCAGACAACCGCCCCCGATCCCGAGCCCGAAGCCGGCGGCACCGGCCAGGGCGACGCCCCGCCTGCGTCGACCGCCAGCGACGGCGGCGAGGCCGGGGGCGGCGGCTACACCCCCCGCCAGATCGTCGACGACGACCTGGGCGTCAGCTTCGCCGACGCCGTCGACGCCACCCTGGTGTCCGTCGAGGACGGTGCCATCGTCACCGGCACGGTGGTGCGGGTCGACCGCGACGAGGTCCTCCTCGACATCGGCTACAAGTCGGAGGGGGTGATCCCCAGCCGCGAGCTGTCCATCCGCAACGACGTCGACCCTCACGAGGTCGTGTCGGTGGGGGACGAGATCGAGGCGCTGGTGCTCACCAAGGAGGACAAGGACGGCCGGCTCGTCCTGTCCAAGAAGCGGGCCCAGTACGAGCGGGCGTGGGGCGACATCGAGCGGATCAAGGAGGAGGACGGCGTCGTCTCCGGCCCGGTGATCGAGGTCGTCAAGGGCGGTCTCATCCTCGACATCGGCCTGCGGGGCTTCCTGCCGGCGTCGCTGGTGGAGCTGCGGCGGGTGCGCGACCTCCAGCCGTACGTCGGCAAGTCGCTCGAGGCCAAGATCATCGAGCTCGACAAGAACCGCAACAACGTGGTCCTGTCGCGCCGGGCCTGGCTGGAGGAGACCCAGCGCGAGCAGCGCGAGGACTTCCTCGCCAACCTCAGGCCCGGCGAGGTCCGCAAGGGCGTCGTGTCGAGCGTCGTCAACTTCGGGGCCTTCGTCGACCTGGGGGGCATGGACGGCCTCATCCACGTGTCCGAGCTGTCGTGGAAGCACGTCGACCACCCGGGGTCGGTGGTGCAGGTGGGCGACGAGGTCGAGGTCCAGGTGTTGGACGTCGACCTGTCCCGCGAGCGCATCAGCCTGTCGCTCAAGGCCACCCAGCAGGACCCGTGGCAGGAGTTCGCCACCAGCCACCGCGTCGGCGAGCTGGTGTACGGCCGGGTCACCAAGCTCGTGCCCTTCGGGGCGTTCGTCCAGGTGGGTGACGGCATCGAGGGGCTCGTCCACATCTCCGAGATGTCGGCCCACCACGTCGACCTCCCCGAGCAGGTGGTCACGCCCGGCGAGGAGCTGTGGGTCAAGATCATCGACCTCGACCTGCAACGCCGGCGCATCAGCCTCTCGATCAAGCAGGCGGCCGAGGGTGGCGTCGTCGCCGCCGAGTACCAGGAGCACTTCGGCGAGCACGCCTACGACGAGCAGGGCAACTACATCGGCACCGCCGAGCACTCGCCCGAGGCCGAGGAGGCGTGGGCCGAGTACTACGGGGGCGAAGGCGAAGGCGAAAGCGAAAGCGAAAGCGGCGAGGGCGAGGGCGGCATCGCCGCCGCCGCCGAGCCGGACGAGGGGGCCTGACCCCCACCGTCGCGTCGGTCCGGGGGCCGCGCCCCCGGACCGCGCCGCGCCTGCCCGGGCGCCGCTCCTGCCCGGGCGCCGCTCCTGCCCAGGGGCCGCGCCCCCGGCCCTCGACGGCGGGACGGGCGCCCGCTGGCCCTGGTGGCGTGGGCGGCGGCGCCCACCCACACCGGGCGCCGCCGAGGGGGTCGTGCCGTCGTCACCGTCGGCCGCTAGCTTCCTGGCGTGCTGGTCATCGGGCTCACGGGAGGCATCGGCTCGGGGAAGTCGACGGTGTCGGCCCTGCTGGCCGAGCGGGGGGCGGTGGTGGTCGACGCCGACGCCATCGTCCACGAGCTCCAGGCGCCGGGCACTCCCGTCTTCGCTGCCATGGTGGAGCGGTTCGGCCCCGATGTCGTGGCCGCCGACGGCACGCTCGACCGGGCGGCCGTGGCCGACGTGGCCTTCGCCGATCCCCAGGCCCTGGCCGACCTGAACGCCATCGTCCACCCCGCGGTGGGGGCGGAGATCGCCGAGCGGATGGCACGCCTGGCCGAGACCGACGAGGTGGTGGTCCTCGACGTGCCGCTGCTGGTCGAGTCCCGGGATGCCTACCCGGTGGCGGGGCTGTTGGTGGTCGACGTCGACCCCGAGGTGGCGGTGGAGCGCCTCGTCGCCCACCGCGGCATGCGGGAGGAGGACGTGCGGGCGCGCATGGCCCGGCAGGCGTCCCGCGCCGACCGGTTGGCCCGGGCCGACCGGGTGATCGACAACAGCGGCACGCCCGACGACCTGCGGGACCAGGTGGCCGGGGCCTGGCGGTGGATCGAGGGCCTGCGGGCCCGCGCCTGACCGGCGCGGGGGGACGGCGGGGGGACGCCGGTACAGTCGTCCCGCGATGGCGGTGAAGCAGGTCCCGTTCCGGATGGTGTCCGAGTTCGCCCCCGCGGGCGACCAGCCCGCGGCCATCGCCGCCCTCAGCGCCGGCGTCGCCAACGGGGAGCGGTACCAGACGCTGCTCGGCATCACCGGCTCCGGCAAGAGCGCCACCGTCGCCTGGACCATCGAGGAGGTCCAGAAGCCGACGCTGGTCATCGCCCCCAACAAGTCGCTGGCCGCCCAGCTGGCCAACGAGTTCCGCGAGTTCTTCCCCGACAACCGGGTCGAGTACTTCGTCAGCTACTACGACTACTACCAGCCCGAGGCCTACATCGCCTCGTCGGACACCTACATCGAGAAGGACTCGACGGTCAACGACGAGATCGACCGCCTCCGCCACTCCACCACGGCCGCCCTCCTCACCCGGCGGGACGTCATCGTGGTGGCGTCGGTCTCGTGCATCTACGGCCTGGGCTCGCCGGCCGAGTACAAGGAGAACATCCTCTACCAGCTGGTGGGCGACCAGATCGACCAGCGTGCCTTCCTGCGCCGGCTGGTCGACATGCAGTACGAGCGCAACGACATCGCCCTCGACCGGGGCCGCTTCCGGGTGCGGGGCGACACCATCGAGGTCCACCCGGCCGACGAGCAGACGATCCTGCGCATCGAGCTGTTCGGCGACGAGATCGAGCGCATCAGCGAGGTCGACCCCACCACGGGCGAGCAGATCCGGTCCCTCGACGACCTGTGGATCTACCCGGCCACCCACTACGTGGCCGGCGACGAGCGCATGCGGGCTGCCGTCGGCCGGATCGAGGCCGAGCTGGCCGAGCGGCTGGCCTACTTCGAGCGGGAGGGCAAGCTGCTCGAGGCGCAGCGGCTGCGCATGCGCACCCAGTACGACCTGGAGATGATGCAGGAGGTCGGCTTCTGCAGCGGCATCGAGAACTACTCGGCCCCCATCGACGGCCGGGCGCGGGGCGAGCCGCCGTACACGTTGCTCGACTTCTTCCCCGACGACTACCTCCTGGTCATCGACGAGAGCCACGTCACGGTGCCCCAGCTCCACGGGCAGTACCAGGGGGACCGCAGCCGCAAGGAGCAGCTCGTCGAGCACGGCTTCCGGCTGCCGTCGGCGGCCGACAACCGGCCCCTCACCTACGAGGAGTTCACCGAGCGGGTCAACCAGGTGATCTTCCTGTCGGCCACGCCGTCCGCCCACGAGCTGGAGCGGTCCTCGACGGTGGTCGAGCAGATCGTGCGGCCCACCGGCCTGGTCGACCCCGAGGTCATCGTGCGGCCCACGAAGGGGCAGATCGACGACCTGCTCGTCGAGGTGGGCAAGCGCATCGAGCGCGACCAGCGGGTGCTGGTCACCACGTTGACCAAGAAGATGGCCGAGGACCTCAGCGACTACCTGCTCGAGCAGGGCCTGCGGGTGCGCTACCTGCACTCGAACATCGACACCATCGAGCGCATCGAGATCCTCCGGTCGCTCCGCCTCGGCGAGTTCGACGTCCTGGTGGGGATCAACCTCCTGCGGGAGGGGCTCGACCTGCCCGAGGTGTCGCTGGTGGCCATCCTCGACGCCGACAAGGAGGGCTTCCTCCGCAGCGAGACGTCCCTCATCCAGACCATCGGCCGCGCTGCCCGGAACGTCGACGGCCAGGTGGTGATGTACGCCGACACCGTGACCGACTCGATGCGCCGGGCCATCGGCGAGACGCAGCGCCGGCGCCAGCTCCAGATGGCCTACAACGCCGAGCACGGCATCGAGCCGCAGACCATCCGCAAGGCCGTCAACGACATCCTGGCCCACCTCCGCCCCGACGAGGGCGCTCCGGTGCCGGGCGACGGGCGCCGGGGGTCGCGCCGCGGCCGGGCCGGCAGGACCCTGCGGGACGAGCTGGGCGACGTGCCGCCCACCGAGCTGGGCCGGCTGATCCAGACGCTCGAGGACGAGATGCACGAGGCCGCCGCCGACCTCCGCTTCGAGTACGCCGCTCGCCTGCGCGACGAGGTCGACGAGCTCAAGCGCGAGCTGCGCGAGGCGGGCGTCTGACCGGCCGGTGCCGGGTGGGAGGCCGGCCCGGGGTGGGGGCGGGCGGAGGCGAGTCTGCGTGGGGCCGACGGCATAGCCTGGGACGTCGTGGCTGATTCGCTGGTGATCCGGGGCGCGCGCGAGCACAACCTGCGCAACGTCAGCCTGGAGCTGCCGCGCGATCGGCTGATCGTCTTCACCGGACTGTCGGGCTCGGGCAAGTCGTCGCTGGCGTTCGACACGATCTACGCCGAGGGCCAGCGACGCTACGTCGAGTCGCTGTCGTCCTACGCCCGCCAGTTCCTGGGCCAGATGGACAAGCCCGACGTGGACTTCATCGAGGGCCTGTCGCCGGCCATCTCCATCGACCAGAAGAGCGCGTCCCGCAACCCCCGCTCGACGGTGGGCACGATCACCGAGGTCTACGACTACCTGCGGCTCCTGTTCGCCCGCATCGGGGTGGCCCACTGCCCCGACTGCGGTGCCGAGGTGACCCGCCAGACCCCGCAGCAGATCGTCGACCGCATCATGGAGCTGCCCGAGGGCACGCGCTTCCAGGTGCTCGCCCCCGTGGTGCGGGGGCGCAAGGGCACCTACGAGACGCTGCTGGCCGAGCTGGCTGCCCAGGGCTTCGCCCGCGCCCGGGTCGACGGCCAGGTCCACGACACCACCGACAAGGTGGAGCTGGCCCGCTACGAGCAGCACACCATCGAGGTCGTCGTCGACCGCCTGGTGCGCCGCGACGGCATCGGGCGCCGCCTGACCGAGTCGCTGGAGACCGCCCTCGGGTTGGCCGGCGGCGTGGCCGAGGTGCAGATCGTGCCCCGGCAGGGCGGAGCCGACCGCGTGCCCGGCGGGGGCGAGGGCGACCGGGCCGTCCACCCCGGGGAGGCGGTGGCCCGGGGCGTGGCGCCCGACAGCGACGCCGACGCCGGGCCCGAGACCCTCACGTTCAGCCAACACCTGGCCTGCCCCAACGGGCACGGCAGCTTCGGAGAGCTGGCGCCCCGCAACTTCTCGTTCAACTCGCCCTACGGGGCCTGCGAGACGTGCGACGGCCTGGGCACCCGCTTCGAGGTCGACCCCCGGCTCGTCGTGCCCGATCCCGACCTCAGCCTGGCCGGTGGGGCCATCGCCCCGTGGGCGGGGGGCAACCACCGCTACTACCAGCGGCTGATCGTCGCGGTGGCCGAGGAGCTGGGGATCGACATGGATGCCCCGTGGTCCTCGCTCCCCGCCCGCCAGCGCGACGCCGTGCTCCAGGGCACGGGGGTGGGCAAGGTGTGGGTGCACTTCAAGAACCGCTACGGCCGCGAGCGCACCTACCACGCCGACTACGAGGGCGTGATCCCCCACCTCCAGCGCCGCCACGAGGAGGCCGAGAGCGACAGCGCCCGCGAGCAGATCGAGGGCTACATGCGCGAGGTGCCCTGCACCGCCTGCGGTGGCACCCGCCTGAAGCCCCTGTCCCTGGCGGTCACCATCGGCGGGCACTCCATCGCCGACATCGGGGACATGTCGATCGGCGAGGCGGCCAAGGCGCTGGCGTCGCTGGAGCTGTCGGAGCGGGACCGACTCATCGCCGAGCGGGTGGTGAAGGAGATCAACGCCCGCATGGGGTTCCTGCTCGACGTCGGGCTCGACTACCTCACGCTGTCGCGCTCGGCCGGCACCCTGGCCGGGGGGGAGGCCCAGCGCATCCGGCTGGCGTCCCAGATTGGGTCGGGCCTCGTCGGGGTGCTGTACGTGCTCGACGAGCCGTCGATCGGCCTCCACCAGCGTGACAACCGGCGGCTCATCGACACGCTCGTCCGCCTGCGGGACCTGGGCAACACCGTGCTGGTGGTCGAGCACGACGAGGACACCATCATGGTGGCGGACCACGTGGTGGACATCGGGCCCGGCGCCGGCGAGCACGGGGGCGAGATCGTGCACTCGGGATCGGTGGCCCAGCTCCTCCGCAACCGGCGGTCGATCACGGGCCAGTACCTGGCCGGGAAGCGGGCCATCCCGGTCCCCGCCACCCGTCGACCCACCGGTGACCGGTGGCTACGGGTCCGCGGCGCCCGGGAGCACAACCTGAGGGACGTCGACGCCGCCTTCCCGCTGGGGTGCTTCGTGGCCGTGACCGGCGTCTCGGGCTCGGGAAAGTCGACGCTGGTCAACGACATCCTCCACCGGGCCCTCATGCAGAAGGTGTACCGGTCGCGAACCCCTCCCGGTCTGCACACCCGGATCGAGGGCGTCGAGCACGTCGACAAGGTCATCGACATCGACCAGTCGCCCATCGGGCGCACGCCCCGGTCGAACCCCGCCACCTACACGGGGGTCTTCGACCACGTCCGCCGGCTGTTCGCCCAGACCCACGAGGCCAAGGTGCGCGGCTACCCACCCGGGCGGTTCAGCTTCAACGTGGCCGGCGGCCGCTGCGAGGCGTGCGCCGGCGACGGCACCATCAAGATCGAGATGCACTTCCTCCCCGACGTCTACGTGCCGTGCGAGGTGTGCAAGGGCGCCCGGTACAACCGCGACACGCTCGACATCACGTTCAAGGACCGCAACATCGCCGACGTGCTGGACATGTCGTGCGAGGAGGCGCTGGGCTTCTTCGCCAACCAGCCGGCCATCGCCCGCCACATGCAGACCCTCGTCGACGTGGGCCTCGGCTACGTGCGGCTCGGCCAGCCGGCCACCACGCTGTCGGGCGGCGAGGCCCAGCGGGTGAAGCTGTCGAGCGAGCTGGCCAAGCGGTCGACCGGTCACACCGTGTACATCCTCGACGAGCCCACCACCGGCCTGCACTTCGAGGACATCCGCAAGCTCCTGTCCGTGCTGTCCCGCCTCGTCGACCAGGGCAACACCGTGCTCGTCATCGAGCACAACCTCGACGTCATCAAGACGGCCGACCACATCGTCGACCTCGGGCCCGAGGGCGGGGACGGGGGCGGCACGGTGGTGGCCACCGGCACCCCCGAGGAGGTGGCGGCCGAGCCGTCGAGCTGGACCGGGCAGTTCCTGGCCCCCGTGCTGGCGGCCGGGTCGGTCAGGCGGGGGGCGACCAGCCCTCGGGAGCCAGCTCGAAGCCCGCGAAGGTGAAGGCGGGCGACACCGTGCACCCCACGAGCGTCCACGCCCCCCGGGGCTCCGCCGACTGCCACGCCCCGGCGGGCACGACGGCCTGGGGCACCTGCCCGCCCGCCAGGTCGGCGCCCAGGTCGACCCGGCGGGCCGCCCCGCCGTCCTCGGCGACGTCGAGGCGCAGCGGGTGCCCGGCGTAGAAGTGCCAGACCTCCGTGGCGTCGACGCGGTGCCAGCGCGAGCGCTGGCCGGCGGCCAGCAGGTAGTAGATGGCGGTGCCGGCGCCCCGCCCACCGTGGCCGTCGTCGTGGCGCCACGTCTCCCGGAACCAGCCGCCCTCGGGGTGGGGCTCGAGCCCGAGCCGGTCGACCACGGCGGCGGCGGTGAGGTCGGTCACCCCCGCAGTCTGGCCGCCCGGGCGGTGGTCCGTGCTCACCGGCCGGGCGATCGGGTACCCATCGCCTCGTGAACGGCGACCGACCCCCGGAGGCCAGGTGCTCGGGCTCCCCGACACGGTGACCGCCTGCCTGTTCGACCTCGACGGCGTGCTCACCGACACGGCCAGCGTCCATCGGACGGCGTGGAGGCGGATGTTCGACGACTTCCTGCGCCGCCGGGCCCAGGAGACCGGCGAGCCGTTCCGGGGCTTCACCGACGCCGACTACGAGCGCTACGTCGACGGCCGGCCCCGGCTCGACGGCACCCGGGCCTTCCTGCGCTCGCGGGGCATCGACCTGCCGGAGGGCGCGCCCGGTGACCGCCCCGGCACCCCCACGGTGCACGGGCTGAGCAACCAGAAGAACGACCTCGTGCTCCGCCTGCTCGACGAGGGCGGCGTCGCGGTCTTCGAGGGGTCAGTGCGCTACGTGCGGGCGGTGCGCGACGCCGGCCTCCGCACCGCGGTGGTGTCCTCCAGCGCCAACACGGCCCGGGTGCTGGAGGTGGCCGGCATCGCCGACCTGTTCGAGGCGCGGATCGACGGGGTCGTGGCCGCGGCCCGAGGCCTGCGGGGCAAGCCCGCTCCCGACACCTTCCAGGCCGGGGCGCGGGCGCTGGGCGTCGCGCCCCCGGCGGCCGCTGTGTTCGAGGACGCCCTGGCAGGCGTGGAGGCGGGCCGGGCCGGTGCGTTCGGCTTCGTGGTGGGCGTCGACCGCGTGGGCCAGCGCGACGCCCTGGCGGCCCACGGGGCCGACGTGGTGGTCGAGGACCTGGCCGACCTGCTGGCCGGAGGCGAGGGGAGCACGGGGCGGTGAGCACCGAGGAGATCCGGCGCGAGAGCGAGCACATCACGGGCGAGGGCCAGCGGATCTTCTCGGTGGAGCCGTGGGCGGTCACCGAGGAGGGGCTGCACCTGGGCCAGCTGGCCAACGCCGAGTCGGTGTTCGCCCTCTCCAACGGGCACATCGGCCTGCGTGGCAACCTCGACGAGGGTGAGCCGCACGGCGTGCCCGGCACCTACCTGAACTCGTTCTACGAGCTCCGTCCCCTCCAGTACGGCGAGCGGGGCTACGGCTACTCGGAGTCCGGGCAGACCATCATCAACGTCACCAACGGCAAGGTCTTCCGGTTGCTCGTCGACGACGAGCCGTTCGACGTGCGCTACGGCAGCCTCGAGTCCCACCGGCGACGGCTCGACCTGCGGGCCGGCACGTTGGAGCGGCACGTCCAGTGGCGGTCGCCGGCGGGGGACCGGGTGCGGGTGCACTCCACCCGGCTGGTGTCGCTGACCCAGCGGGCCGTGGCCGCCATCGAGTACGAGGTGGAACCGCTGGACGGCCCGCTGCGCATCGTCGTGCAGTCCGAGCTCGTGGCCAACGAGCAGATGCCCGACCTGGGGCCCGACCCCCGGACGGCGGCCGTGCTGGAGCGCCCGCTGGTCAACGAGGAGCACGCCGCCTGGGACACCGAGGCGCTCATGGTCCACCACACCCGGCAGAGCGGCCTGCGGATGGCGTCGGCCATGCGCCACGTCATCGACGGGCCCGACAACACCGAGGTGGACAACTGGAGCTCCGAGGACGTCTGCCGGCTGACGGTCGCCACCCGCCTGCGGCCCGGCGAGCGCCTGCGGGTGGTCAAGCTCCTGAGCTACGGGTGGTCCGCCCGGCGGACCCGCCCCGCCCTCCACGACCAGGTGGTGGCGGCCCTGGCCGCCGCCCGCCTGACCGGCTGGGACGGCCTCCGGCACGAGCAGCGGTCCTACCTCGACGACTTCTGGCACGACGCCGACGTGGAGCTGGAGGGCGACGCCGAGGTGCAGCAGGCGGTGCGCTTCGGGCTGTTCCACCTCCTGCAGGCGGCCGCCCGCACCGAGCAGCGGCCCATCCCCGGCAAGGGGCTCACCGGACCGGGCTACGACGGCCACACGTTCTGGGACACCGAGACGTTCGTCCTCCCCGTGCTGACCTACACCCGGCCGCGCCTCGTCGCCGACGCCCTGCACTGGCGGAAGATCACGATGCCCGTCGCCGAGAGCCGTGCCGAAGAGCTGGGCCTGGAGGGAGCGGCCTTCCCGTGGCGGACGATCCGGGGCCGGGAGTCGTCGGGGTACTGGCCGGCCAGCACGGCGGCCTTCCACATCAACGCCGACATCGCCGACGCCGCGGTGCGCTACCTCGACGCCACCCAGGACGAGGCGTTCGAGAGGGACGTGGCCTTCGACCTCATGGTGAGCACGGCCCGGCTGTGGCGGAGCCTGGGTCACCACGACCGCGGCGGCGCCTTCCGCATCGACGGCGTGACCGGTCCCGACGAGTACACCGCCATCGTCGACAACAACGTGTACACCAACCTGATGGCCCGGCAGAACCTGCGGGCCGCCGCCGACCTGGCGTCGCGCCACGACGACCTCGCCCACGAGCGGGGCGTGTCGACCGAGGAGACCGCGTCGTGGCGCGACGCGGCGGACGCCATGGTGGTCCCCTACGACGCGGACCTGGGCGTCCACCCCCAGAACGAGGGGTTCACCAACCTGGCCCGCTGGGACTTCACCCGCACCGGCCCCGACGACTACCCGCTGCTGCTGCACCGGCCCTACTTCGACCTGTACCGCAAGCAGGTGGTGAAGCAGCCCGACCTGGTGCTGGCCCTGCACCTGCGGGGGGAGGACTTCACCTTCGACGACAAGGACCGCAACTTCCGCTACTACGAGGGCATCACCGTGCGCGACTCGTCCCTGTCGGCCTGCACCCAGTCGGTGGTGGCGGCCGAGCTGGGCTACCTGGAGCTGGCCTACGACTACCTGGCCGAGGCCGCCCTCATGGACCTGGAGGACCGCAACCGGAACACCCGGGACGGGTTGCACATGGCCTCGCTGGCCGGGGCGTGGACCGCCCTGGTGGAAGGGCTGGGCGGGATGCGGGCACGGGGAGGTCGCCTGTGGTTCGCGCCCCGGCTCCCCAGCGACCTGGGGCGGCTCCGGTTCCGGGTGCGGTACCGGGGCAGCGGGGTGGAGGTCGAGACCGACGGCCGCACCGCCACCTACCGGCTGTGGGACGGCGAGCCGCTGACCGTCCACCACGAGGGCCGACCGTTCCGCCTGGGGCGCTCCCCGGTCGAGCGACCGGTGACGCCGATCCCGTTCCGGGACCGGCCGGTGCAGCCCCCGGGCCGCGAGCCGGAGCGCCGGGGTCCCCGCCCCTGACGCGCCGGACCGGCGTCCGGGGGACGGTCGCGCTCAGGTGATGTCGAGCATCCGCTGGAGGGCGACGCGGGCCCAGGCGGCGGTGTCGGGGTCGACCGAGATGCGGTTGACGACCCGGCCGGCGACCAACTCGTCGAGGACCCAGGCCAGGTGGGCCTCGTCGATGCGGTTCATGGTCGAGCACGGGCAGACGAGGGGGTCGAGGGACACGACGGTCTTGTCGGGATGCTCCTGCGCCAGCCGGTTGACGAGGTGGATCTCCGTGCCCACCGCCACCGTGGAGCCGGGCGGGGCGTCGGCCAGGGCCCGGATGATGTGGTCGGTCGAGCCCACCTCGTCGGCCAGCTGCACGGTCTCGTACGGCGCCTCGGGGTGGACCACCACGATGCCGCCGGGGTGGCGGTCCCGGAAGGCGATGATCTGCTCGGGCCGGAAGCGCTGGTGGATGGAGCAGTGCCCCTTCCACAGCAGGAAGGTGGCGTCCTTGACGTCGGCCTCGGCGAGGCCCCCGGCCTCCTGCCGCGGGTCCCACACCCGCATGGCGTCGAGCCCGTACCCCATGGCCGCCCCGGTGTTGCGGCCGAGGTGCTGGTCGGGCAGGAACAGCACCTTGTCACCCCGGCCGCCCGTGGCGCCCGGACCGCCTCCCAGCGCCCAGTCGAGCACGGCGCGGGCGTTGGTCGACGTGCACACCACGCCCCCGTGGCGCCCGACGAACGCCTTGATCGCCGCCGAGCTGTTCATGTAGGTGACGGGCACGAGCCGCTCGACGTCGACCACGGCGGCCAGGTCGTCCCACGCCTCCTCGACCTCGTCGATGTCGGCCATGTCGGCCATCGAGCAGCCGGCGTTGAGGTCGGGCAGGATGACGGCCTGGTGCTCGCCGGTGAGGACGTCCGCCGACTCGGCCATGAAGTGCACGCCGCAGAAGACGATGTGGCGGGCCCGGGGCCGCTGCTGGGCCAGGACCGACAGCCGGAAGGAGTCGCCGCGGGCGTCGGCCCAGCGGATCACCTCGTCCCGCTGGTAGTGGTGGCCCAGGACGAACAGCTCGTCGCCGAGGAGATCCTTGGCGGCGGTGATCCGAGCCGCGAGGTCGCCGGGGTCCGCTGCCGTGTACCGCTCGGCGAGCGGGGTCTGGAGCCGAAGCATGCTGTGTGCCCTCCGCTGAGGTCGGGCCCCGGTTGGCGGACGGTGGGGACAGCCCGGTCGCCTCTCCCACGGGGATGTCGTCCCCGGGACCGAAGTGCAGCCGGATCTCCGGGCCGGCTTGGCTGGCCAGCTTACGGGCTCCTTGCCGCAGGGTGGCAACCGTCACCGGGGCCGTGGTGACGGTGCCGGGCGGCCGGCGGGGCCGTGGTGACGGTGCCGGGGGGCCGGAGGACCGGCGGCAGGCTCTACCCTCGGCCGGGTGGTGGCGCGACCCCCGGCCGGGACGATCCCCGACGCTCCCGGCTCCTACCAGTTCAAGGACGCCGACGGGCGCGTCCTGTACGTCGGCAAGGCGCGGTCGCTGCGCCAGCGCCTCTCGAGCTACTTCCAGGACCCTCGGCACCTCGCCCCCCGCACCGTAGCCATGGTGGCGGCGGCCGAGTCGGTCGAGTGGATCCAGGTGCGCAACGAGGTCGAGGCCCTCATGCTCGAGTACAGCCTCATCAAGCAGCACCGCCCGCGCTTCAACATCCGCCTGCGCGATGACAAGAGCTACCCGTTCCTGGCCGTGACCGTGGGCGACGAGTGGCCCCGGCCGATGGTCATGCGGGGTCGCAAGCGCAGGGGCGTGCGGTACTTCGGGCCCTACGGCCACGCCTACGCCATCCGGGAGACCCTCGACCTGCTGCTGCGCACGTTCCCCCTGCGCACGTGCAGCGACAACAAGTTCGGGCGGCACGAGAAGCTCGGCCGGCCGTGCCTCCTCTACCACATCGAGAAGTGCGCGGGGCCGTGCGTGGGCGAGGTCGACCACGAGACCTACGACCGGCTGGTCCGCGACCTCGTCGAGTTCCTGGACGGCGACACCGAGCCCGTCGTCCGCCGGCTCGAGGAGGAGATGCGGGTGGCGGCGTCGGCGCTGGAGTACGAGCGGGCCGCCCGGCTGCGCGACCGCCTGGCCAGCGTGCGCAAGGCGGTCGAGCGCCAGCAGATGGTGGCCGATCGCGACGAGGACCTCGACGTGATCGGCATCGCCGACGACGACCTCGAGGCGGCGGTGCAGGTCTTCTTCGTGCGTCGCGGCCGGGTCGTGGGGCGCAAGGGCTTCGTCCTCGACAAGGTCCAGGACGTCGGCCCCGGTGAGCTGGTGGGCCACGTGCTGGAGGGCCTCTACGACGACCCGCCCCTGGGCGTGCCCCGCACCGTGCTGGTGCCGGGCGAGCCCGACGACCCCGAGCTGTACGCCGACTGGCTGTCCCAGCTCCGCGGCGCCCGGGTCACCGTCCGGGTCCCCCGTCGGGGTCCCAAGCGCGAGCTCCAGGCCACCGTCACCCGCAACGCCGTCGAGGAGTTCACGCGGCACCGCCTCCGCCGGGCCAGCGACCACAACGCCCGGGCGCGGGCGCTCAACGAGCTGCAGGACGCCCTGGGGCTGCCCGAGGCGCCGCTGCGCATCGAGTGCTACGACATGAGCCACATCCAGGGGAGCGACTACGTCGGGTCGATGGTCGTGATGGAGGACGGCCTGCCGAAGAAGTCCGACTACCGGCGGTTCAAGGTGCGCTCGGTGGCCGGCAACGACGACTTCGCCGCCATGGAGGAGGTGCTGACCCGGCGCCTGTCGGCCTACCTCGCCGAGCGGGCGCGACCGGTGGGCGACCGGCCCGGCCGGTTCTCGTACCCACCCCAGCTGCTCCTGGTGGACGGGGGCAAGGGGCAGCTCAACGTGGCGGTGCGGGTGCTCGAGGAGCTGGGCCTCGACCAGGAGATCCCGGTGGCGTCGCTGGCCAAGCGGTTCGAGGAGGTCTACGTGCCGGGCGAGGCCGACCCCGTGCGGATCCCCCGGGGTTCGGAGGCGCTCTACCTGCTCCAGCGGGTCCGCGACGAGGCCCACCGGTTCGCCATCACCTACCACCGCCAGCTCCGCGGCAAGCGGATGACCCGCTCGGTGCTCGACGACATCAAGGGCCTCGGTCCCACCCGCCGCAAGCGCCTCACCAGCGAGCTGGGCGGGGTCGCCGGGGTACGGGAGGCGTCCCTCGACGAGCTGCGGTCCCTGTCCTGGTTGCCGGACGACGTGGCGGTGGCCGTCTACGGCAAGGTCCACGGCGACCGCGTGGGCGGGGGAGCGCCGGCGTGAGCCGCGGCGAGGTCCCCGGCTCCCCTCCGGGGGGCGCCGATCCCGCCCCCGGTCCCCGGCCCACCGGGGACGCCGACCTGGTCCGCGCCGCCGATCCCGCCTCCGGTCCCCGGCCCACCGGGGACGCCGACCTGGTCCGCGCCGTCGATCCCGGCCCGGGGCGGGGAGCCGTGCCCGACCTGGCCGCGGTGTGGGAGCACCACGCCCGATGGTGGCAGGAGGGGTTCACCGAGGGGGCCGACGTCGAGTACAGCGAGCAGATCCTGCCGCTGGCGGCCGAGCAGCTGGCCGGGGCCGACCGGGTCCTGGACGTGGGGTGCGGCGAGGGCCAGGTGGCACGGTTGGCGGCGGACGGGGGGGCCACCCGGGTGGTGGGGCTCGACGCCTCGGCCGCCCAGATCGGCGAGGCCCGACGCCGCGGCGGTGGGCCCGCCTACGTGCAGGGGTCGGCCACCGCCCTTCCCGTCCGCTCGGGGTGGTGGGACGCCGTCGTGGCCTGCCTCGTCCTGGAGCACGTGGAGGACCTCGACCGTGCCCTCGACGAGGTGGCCCGCGCCCTGCGGCCCGGGGGCCGCTTCGTGCTGCTCCTCAACCACCCGCTGTTCCAGACGCCGGGGAGCGGTTGGATCGACGACCGGGTGCTGGAGCCGCCCGAGCAGTACTGGCGGGTCGGTCCCTACCTGGAGGAGGGCGTGACGGTCGAGGAGGTCGACACCGGCGTGCGCCTCCCCTTCTTCCACCGTCCCCTCGGCCGCTACGTCAACGCCCTGGCGGACCGCGGCCTGTTCCTGACCCGCATGGTCGAGCCCGCGCCGCCGGCCCGGTTCCTGGCTCTGGCCCCGGAGTACCGGGACGCGGCCACCATCCCCCGGCTCCTCGTGCTCCGGGCCGAGCGCCGCTGAGGGCGGCCCGGGCCAGGGGCGTGCGGGGCGCGGTCGCAGGCGCCCGTACCCTGGTGGCCATGGCGGAGTTCGTCGTCGTCACCGGGCTGTCGGGCGCCGGTCGCAGCCAGGCCGGTGACGAGCTGGAGGACCTGGGGTGGTTCGTCATCGACAACCTGCCGCCCGAGCTGGTGCCCAAGGTGGCGGAACTCGCCAGCACGCCGGGCTCGCAGGTCCAGCGGGTGGTGCTCGTGCTCGGCACCGGGCACTACCAGGACGAGATCATCCCCACGCTCACGTGGCTGCGCTCCACGGCGGCCGGGGTGCGGGTGCTGTTCCTCGACGCTTCCACGGACACGCTCGTGCGCCGCTACGAGAGCAACCGCCGCCGCCACCCGCTGTCGGACCGCGAGGGGGGAGAGCTGCTGGCCCCGGCCATCGAGCGCGAGCGCGAGCTGCTCGAGCCGGTCAAGAGGGAGGCCGACCTGGTGGTGGACACCAGCGACCTCAACGTCCACGACCTGCGCCGGCGGCTGCGCACCCTGTTCGAGGACGACGCGGCCGGGTCGACCATGCAGACCACGCTGCTGTCCTTCGGCTACAAGAACGGCCTGCCCCTCGACGCCGACGTGGTGCTCGACTGCCGCTTCCTCCCCAACCCCTACTGGGTCGACGAGCTGCGCCCCCGGACCGGCCTCGAGGCTCCCGTCCGGGAGTACGTGCTCTCCCAGGAGGCCGCCGGGCCCTTCCTCGACAACGTGGAGGCGCTCCTGGGGCAGCTCCTCCCCGCCTACGTCGCCGAGGGCAAGGCCTACCTCACCATCGCCCTCGGTTGCACGGGGGGCCGGCACCGCTCGGTGGTCATCGCCGAGGAGGTGGCCCGCCGGTTGCGAGCGAGCGGTCGCCGCATCGGCGTGCTGCACCGGGACATCGACAAGTGACGGCCGCCGGCGGCCCCCGCGTCGTGGCCGTGGGCGGGGGCCACGGCCTGGCGGCCACGCTGCGCGCCGTGGCGACCTATGCCGGCCGCACCACGGCGGTGGTCGCCACCGCCGACGACGGGGGCTCCACCGGCCGCCTGCGGGAGGGCCTGGGCATGCCGGCGCCCGGCGACCTGCGGCGCTGCATCGAGGCCCTCGCCGATCCCGGGGCCGGCGCCCTGGCCGGGGCCCTGGAGTACCGGTTCCCGGGGACCGACGTCGAGGGGCACGCCCTCGGCAACCTGCTGCTGGCCGGCCTCCACGCCACCACGGGTGACTTCGTGCGGGCCGTCGACGAGCTGGCCCGGCTGGTGGGCCTGTCGCCGGCCAGCCGGCGGGTGCTGCCGGCCACGGTCGATCCCGTCGTGCTCCGGGCCGAGGTGGCCGGGGGGGCGCGGGTGGCCGGGCAGGTGGCCGTCACCCGGGCCGTGGGCATCGAGCGGGTGGACCTCGACCCGCCCGACGCCGCCGTGCCCGACGAGGTGGTGGCGGCGGTCGACCACGCCGACCAGGTGGTCCTGGGCCCGGGGTCGCTCTACACGTCGGTGCTGGCCGCGGCCGTGGCCCACGCCGTG
>DASUJB010000036.1:0-41242 GCA_036279475.1 Acidimicrobiales bacterium
CGAGCTGGAGCAACTTCAAGCAGAACCTGCCCGGCCTCTCCGAGCACTTCCGGGTGCTCCTCGTCGACCAACCGGGCTACGGCGGGTCCGACAAGCCCGAGGTGACCGAGCCGTTCTGGACCTACAGCGCCCGGGCGATCAGGAACATGCTCGACGAGCTCGGCATCGAGAAGGCCCACCTGGTGGGCAACTCGCTCGGCGGGGGCACGGCGCTGAAGTTCGCCTACGACCACCCCGACCGCGCCGACCGGCTGGTGCTCATGGGGCCGGGCGGTGGTGCGCTCAGCCTGTTCTCGCCCGAGCCGAGCGAGGGCATGAAGCTGCTGATGGGCTTCTACGGCCCACCCGGGCCCAGCCGCGAGAAGATGGAGGCCTTCATCCGCATCATGCTCTTCGACCAGTCGCTCGTGACCGACGAGCTCGTCGACGAGCGCTACCGGGCAGCCACCGAGCCGGAGGCCATGCAGGGGGCCATGAACGTGCTGGGCGGGATCGCCAGCCGGGCCGAGGAGGCCGAGCTGTGGCGGTTCCTCGACAAGATCCCTCACCGCACGCTGCTCACCTGGGGACGGGACGACCGCGTCCTGCCGCTCGATGGGGCGTTCTTCGCCCTCAAGCGGATGCCCGACGCCCGCCTCCACATCTTCCCCCGGTGCGGCCACTGGGCCCAGCTGGAGCACGTCGACGAGTTCAACTGGCTGGCCGTCAACTTCCTGAGCCAGCCCTGAGGGAGGGATCCCGGCACGGCCCGCGCCCCGCCGCGGTCCGGCAGCCGGCCGCCGATGCGCATCGACGTCCACGCCCACCTCGTGCCGGCCGACCTCCCGGACCTCGCGGCCCGCTACGGGGACGCCCGCTGGCCCACCCTTGCCCGTGACCCCGGGGGCACGGGGGTGATCCGTCGCGGCGGGGCCCCGTACCGGCCCGTGGACGACCGCTACTGGTCGCCCGACCGCCGCCTCGAGTTCCTCGACGCCCACGGCATCGACCGCCAGGTGGTGTCGCCCCTACCCGTCCTCCTCCCCCACTGGGCGCCGGCGCAGGCGGCCGCCGACTCCTGCCGGTGGCAGAACGATGCGCTGGCCCGCTACGTGGCCGCCCACCCCGACCGGTTCTCGGCCCTCGGCACCGTGCCGGTGCAGCACCCCGACGCCGCCGTCGCCGCCCTCGACCAGGTCGTCGAGCTGGGGCTGGCGGGCATCGAGATCGGGACGTCGGCCGGCGGGGGCGAGCTCGACGACGACGCCCACGGGCAGCTCCTGGCGGCGGCGGCCGAGCGGGGGGTGGCGGTGCTCGTGCACCCGCTCGAGGGGGAGGGCCTGGGACGGATGGGCAACGCGGTGGTGCGCTTCGGGGTGGGCGTCCTCGCCGACACCGCCATCGCCGCCACCTCCCTCCTGCTCGGGGGGGCGCTGCGCCGCCACCCCCGGCCCCGGATCTGCCTCGCCCACGGGGGCGGCGCCTTCTTCTGGTCCCTGCCCCGCCTGGCCGGGATGCTGGAGCGGGCGGTGGGCCCCGACGAGGCGGCGGCCATGGTGGCGGCCCTCACCGGCGTGTGGGTCGACACGGCGTCGCTGGGTCCCGCCAACCTCCGCTACCTCGCCGAGGTGCTGGGGCGCGACCGGATGGTCCTCGGCACCGACTTCCCCGCCACCGCCGACGTCGACCCGCTCGAGCACCTCGCCGCGCTGGGGTGGCACGAGGACGGCGACGTCATGGCGTCCAACGCCCAGGCCTTCCTGGGCCAGCCCGCCTGACCTCCACGGGCCCCGGCTCGGTCGTGTTCCGGAGCGCGGGACGACCCGTGGTGCCCGGTGCCGCGGTGGTGCACGATCCGCCCCGGAGCCGTCGCCCCGGCGGGCGGCGCCGGAGGAGGTGACGCCCATGGCCGACACGGTCCACGCCGCGGTGCTGGTCGAGCCCCGCACCATCGAGGTCGAGGAGTTCCCCGTCCCCGAGGTGGGGGAGGCCGACGCCGTGATCCGCGTCGAGGGCACCGGGATCTGCGGGAGCGACTGGGCGCCCTACGCCGGCTCGTTCCCGGTCCCTCTGCCGCCGGTGATCCTGGGCCACGAGGTGGTCGGCCGCATCCAGGCCATCGGCGACGAGGCGGCGCGGGTCTGGGGGCTGGCGGAGGGCGACCGCGTCGTCGTCGAGGAGGCCATCCCGTGCGGCCGGTGCACGCTGTGCCGCCGTGGCCTCTACGCCCTGTGCGACGGGCTGCACGGCACCGCCGGTCGGCGTTACGGGATGATCCCCGCCGCCGACGCCCCCCACCTGTGGGGCGGCTACGGCGACCTCATGTACATCCACCCGAACTCGGTCGTCCACCGGATCGACGCCAGCCTGCCCGTCGAGATCGCCCCCCTGTACATCCCCGTCTCCAACGGCGTCGCCTGGGTCCAGGGGCAGGGCGCCGGCATCGGCTCGACCGTCCTCGTCCAGGGCCCGGGCCAGCACGGCCTCGGGTGCGTGGTCGGCGCCCGGGAGGCGGGCGCGGCGGAGATCATCGTGGCGGGCACCGGCCGGGACGCGGCCAGGCTCGAGGTGGCCCGGCGGCTCGGCGCCACCCACACGGTCGACGTGGACGACGGCGACCTCGTCGAGCAGGTGCGCGAGCTCACCGACGGCCGGATGTGCGACCTGGTCGTCGACGTCACCAGCGCTGCCCCGGCCGCCGCGGAGGTGGCGCTCGACCTGGCCGCGGTGGCGGGGACGATCGTGCTGGCCGGGTTCAAGGAGATGCGGCCGCTCACGAGCTTCCTGTCGGACAAGATCATCATGAAGGCGCTGACCGTGAAGGGGGCGTGGGGTCACGACCAGGCCGCGGTGCGGGCCGCCATCGGCATCATCGAGTCACGGCGCCACCCGCTCGAGGAGATGTGCACCCACACCTTCCCCCTCGACCAGGTCGACGCCGCGCTGGAGACGCTCGGGGGCGAGCGCGGCGACCCCGGCATCCACATCACCATCGTCCCGGGGAGCTAGGCCGGCACCATGCCGAACGACCACACCGCCACCGACCGGATCGACGCCGCCACCGCGTCGCAGCTCCTGTTGGAGGCCGAGCGCACGAGGAGGGCCGTCCCCCCCTTCAGCGACCGCGACGAGACCTTCGACGTGGCCCGCGCCTACGAGGTCCAGCGCCTCGTCGTCGGGGAGAAGCTCGCCGCCGGCGACCGGGTGCGGGGCCACAAGGTCGGCTTGACGAGCGCCGCCCTGCAGCAGCTCTTCGACGTCGACGAGCCCGACTACGGGGTCGTGCTGGAGAGCACCGTGGTGGAGAGCGACGAGCCGGTGCCCGTGGACGAGATGATCGCACCCCGCGTCGAGGCCGAGATCGCGTTCGTGCTCGAGCGGCCCCTCCGGGGACCGGGGGTGCGACCGGTCGACGTCCTGGCGGCCACCCGCTGGGTGCTGCCGAGCCTCGAGATCATCGACAGCCGCATCGCCGACTGGCGGATCCGGCTGGTCGACACCGTGGCCGACAACGCCTCGTGCGGCCGGGTGGTCCTCGGGACAGCGGCGACGCGCCCGGAAGGCCTGGACCTGCGGCTGGTGGGCATGGCCCTCTACCGCAACGGCGTCCTCTTCAACACGGGCGCCGGCGCCGCCGCGCTGGGCCACCCCGCGGGGGCGGTGGCCTGGCTGGTGAACAAGCTGGGCGAGCTGGGCGAGGGCATCGAGGCCGGCGAGCTGGTCATGCCCGGGGCGCTGGCGGCACCCGCGGTCGACCTGGTGCCGGGCGACGTCGTCACCGCCGAGCTCGATCGGCTCGGCTCGGTCACGGCCCGCTTCGTCTGACGGCCGGGCGAGCCGAGCGGGCCCCTCGCCAGCGCTACCATCCGCGCCGCAGGCGACCGCAGGCGACCGCAGGCGACCGCAGGCGACCGCAGGCGACCGCAGGCGACCGCAGGCGACCGCCGGGGACGACGCGGCCGGAGCAGAGCTGCGGGGCCCGCACACGTCGGCGTCCCGGTTCGAGCGATCGGAGGCGACGGTGGACCAGGTGTTCGGTGGCGGTGACCCGCGGCACGTCGGGATCGATCCCGACGTGCCCCATGCCTCGCGCGTGTACGACTACCTCCTGGACGGCCGCGACAACTTCGAGGCCGACCGCCGGGTGGCCCACGAGATGAGCGCGGGGCTGGCGGCCGGCATCGACTCGTCCCGGGCCAACGCCCGGACCAACCGGGTGTTCCTGGGGCAGGCCGTGCGCTGGCTCGCCGGCCACCAGGGCATCCGCCAGTTCCTCGACATCGGGCCGGGATCCCTGCCGTCAACCAGACCCACCAGGTGGCCCAGGAGATCGCTCCCGACGCCCGCGTCGTCTACGTCGACCGCGACCCCATCGTGCTCGCCCACGCCCACACCCTGCTGCAGGGCACGCCCGCCGGGCACACCACCTTCGTGGAGGGGGACCTCCGCCGGCCCGGCGAGATCCTCGGCAGGGCGGGCGAGGTCCTCGACCTGACCCGGCCCGTGGGCCTCGTGCTCGTCGCCGTCTTCCACATGGTCCCCGACGAGGACCACCCCCGCGAGATCGTCGCCGAGCTCACCGATGCCCTCGCCCCCGGCAGCTACGTCGTGCTGTCGCACCTCACCACCGACATCCACGGGTCGGCGATGGCCGACGCCGTCGAGCACCTCGGCGACCAGACCCGCGAGCCGTTCGTGGCCCGCACCCGCGCCGAGGTCACCACCTTGCTCGACGGCTACGAGCTGGTCCCCCCGGGCGTCGCCCAGATCGACGAGTGGCTCCGCACCGGCCCGCTCCCCCCCGGCCCCGACGCCCGCCCCCAGCCTCCCACCGGGCTGCCCGAGGGCTGGGCGAACCCGCTGTGGGCGGCCGTCGGTCGCAAGCCCTGAGCCTGCACGCCCGAGCCCGCCCACCGCTCGGCGACGAGGTCGCCGCTGCCGTGCCGCCCTGCGGAACAGGGGGTGGTGCCGGCGGTGCCGGCGTGCCATCAGTGGGCGTGGTCGGCATCGCGAGGGTGGCGGTGCGAGGGGTGAGGACGGGGACCCGGCTCGCGGTCCGGGTCCCGGCGGGAGCAGGCTCCCGAGCGTCGAGACGGCGAGGAGAGCGCCATGAAGGTCGCGTCACTGGGCTACGTGCGGGTGGAGTCGCCCAACGCCCGCCAGTGGGAGGCGTTCGGGCCCGAGGTGCTCGGGATGGCCCTGTCCGACGATGCCCCGCCGGGCACGGTCCAGCTCACCAACGACGACCGGCCCGGTCGGCTCACCATCTCCGAGGGACCTCGCAACCGTCTCTCCTGCCTGGGGTGGGAGGTCGCCGGCGAGGACGACTTCGGCGTCGCCGTCGACGAGCTCGAGCGTGCCGGGCTGAACGTGCGGCGGGCCGACGACGAGCAGCGCCAGGCGGCGCACGTCCGAGACCTCGTCAGCTTCACCGACCCGGCCGGGTTCACCCACGAGGTGTTCTACGGCCAGCTCGTCCTGCCGGCGTCCTTCCGCCCCGGCCGGGCCATGTCGGGCTTCGTGACCGGTGGCGAGGGCTTCGGCCACGCCGTGCTCATCGTGCCCGACCTGGCCAAGGAGCTGACCTTCGTGCGCGAGGTCCTGGGCTTCCGGGTCAGCGACGAGATCGACATGGGCACGCGGGTGGTGTTCCTGCACGCGAACGCCCGCCACCACACGCTGGCCATGATCGGCCTGGACGGCCTCCGGGGGATGCACCACCTCATGGTCCAGGTGCAGTCGCTGGACGACGTGGGGATGGCCTACGACCTGTGCCTCGACCGGGGGGTGCCCATCTCCAGCACCCTCGGGCGGCACACCAACGACCACATGTTCAGCTTCTACATGCGCACGCCCAGCGGGTTCGACCTCGAGTACGGATGGGGCGCGCTGGCCGTCGACGACGAGAGCTGGGTCATGACCCACCTGACCGCGCCGAGCATCTGGGGGCATCGGCCGGTCGAGACCACGCCGCCGGGCGACTGCCTGGAGCCCGTGTAGCCGGTGCCGGCGCACGTGGCCACGGCCGGGACGGGCGAGCACGACCGGGGCGGGCGGCCCGAGCACGAGCGGCGGGAGGGCGGCCGGGCGGGCGGGACGGCCGGACGCGGCCGGCGCGGTCGAGGCCTCCTCGTTCCGGCCGCCGGAACGGCCGCTGACGGCGCCCCCGGCCGGGGCGTACGTTGCGCCCGTACGCATCGGGGGAGCGCACAGGGACCGTCGAGCCTGTCGGTGCGCCGGCCCACCCGGTCCGCCGATGGAGCCACCCGGAGGTCACGGACAGCAGGCGACCTGGCCTCCTCGAGCCAGGAGGGCGCATGGCGATCTCACTGAAGGTCACGCCGTCGTCGGACCTCGCGCCGGGCGACCTGTTCCAGGACGACCGGGTCCACCGCACCGTCTACACCGACCCGACGATCTTCGACGCCGAGATGGACAGGATCTTTGGGCGGACCTGGCTGTACGTCGGCCACGAGAGCGAGATCGGCCAGACGGGTGACTACAAGACCACCCACATGGGCCTGCACCCGGTCATCGTGTCGCGCTCCGAGGACGGTGGCATCCACGTGCTCTACAACCGCTGCACGCACCGCGCCGCCACCGTGTGCCAGTACGACCGCGGCAACTCCAGCTTCTTCCGCTGCGACTACCACGGCTGGACCTTCCGCAACGACGGCAGCCTCATCGGCCAGACGTTCGCCTCCGGCTACGACCCCCGCGACTGCGACCACGCCCAGTTCGACCTGGTCCGCGTCCCCCGAGTCGCCACCTACCGGGGGCTGATCTTCGCCAGCATGGCCGAGGAGGGGCCGACGCTCGACGAGCACCTCGGCAACGCCAAGGAGTTCATCGACCTGTTCGTCGACCTCTCCCCCGTCGGGGAGATCGAGGTCACCTCGGGCACCCACCGGTACACCTACGCGGGGAACTGGAAGCTGCAGAGCGAGAACGGCGTCGACGGCTACCACCCCAACTTCGTCCACCAGGGGTTCCTGTCCTCGGCGAGCCGCATGGCCGGCTCCATGGGCGACCTGGCGATGAAGCTGTTCCACGACTCGTCGCCCGGGCACGCCGCCGACCTCGGCAACGGCCACGGCCTGCTGGACAGCCGCCCCAACATCCAGCCGCTGCTCCGGGAGCTGCTCCCGGCGACGGACCAGGGAAGGGCCTACCTCGACGTCCTCGCCCGTCGCCTGGGAAGCCCGGAGCGGGCGCTCGAGGTGGCCAGCGCCAACGGTGCCGGCGGCTTCAACCTGCTGGTCTTCCCGAACCTGCTCATCATCGGCGTCCAGATCCGGGTGGTGCACCCGCGGGCGGTGGACCGGACCGACGTGGAGCTGTACCCGGCCACGCTCAAGGGCATGCCGGACGACGTGAACGCCGGACGGCTCCGGGGGCACGAGTCCTTCTACGGTCCGGCCGGCGGCGGGGCGCCCGACGACCTGGAGATGTTCGAGCGGGTCCAGGAGGGGCTGCGGGCCTCCGCCGTCCCGTGGCTGCCGCTGCTCCGGGGGCGACGCCGGGGACGGGTCGACGACCACGGCGTCGACTGGGGCCACGTGACCGACGAGCAGCCCCAGCGGGCGTTCCACCGGCAGTGGTTGCGCCTCATGGAGGAGGCCGGGGAGGACGGGGAGGTGCCGGCATGACGGTGACCAGCGAGCCCTCGCCCGGGGTGCTCACCATCAGGGTCGCCGACGCCGACGTCGCCGCCTTCCTGTACCACGAGGCCCGCCTCCTCGACGAGCGGCGCTACGACGAGTGGGTCGACCTGTTCGCCGACGACGGCCTGTACTGGATCCCCTGCAACGACGCCGGGGGCGACCCCGTCCGCAGCGTGACGATCGTCCACGAGGACGTGGCCGCCCTGCGCTCCCGCGTCGGGCGGCTGACCTCCGGCAAGCAGTACGCCCAGGACCCGCCGTCACGGATGTGCCGGGCCGTGTCGAACGTGTACGTGGCGGCCGACGCCTCCGGGGGCGGCGAGGCGACCGTCCACTCCACCCTGCTCGCCGTGGAGGCCCGGCGCCACCACACCAAGCACGTCTTCGGGGCGCGCTGCACCCACGTCCTGCGGCGGGTCGACGGCGGCTTCCGCATCGCCCGGAAGCGTGTCGACCTGGTGGACAGCGACCAGTTCTTCGAGAACCTGACGTTCCTGCTGTGAGCGGCGCGCCCGGGGAGCGGAGCGAGGTGGAGGCGGGCGTGGTGCTCCGCAGCGAGTTCGCGGTGGTGCGGGTGAGCGTGGACCGCAGCGCCAACGGTGACCGGCTGCGCGTCGAGGACGTGCGCTCGGGGCGGAGCTTCTGCCTCGACCCGCTCGAGCTCGAGCGCCTCACCACCATCCGCCACCGGGACCTCGGCGACGTGGTGTCGCCGTCGCGCGACGAGTGGCCCGCCGGCACCGACCTGCTGGCCGCGGCCGGCGAGGATCCCTTCACCGGCAACGGCCGCTGACCCCGCGCCGCCGTTCCGCCTGCCGGGATGGCCGTGGACGGCGGTCGCCGCCCCCGGCTGCAATGGTCGGGGCGGCGACCAGGGTGCGGGCACGGACCCCGGTGGCGGCGACGCGGCGTCGACGCGGCGTCGACGGGCCCGACCGCCACCTCAGCACCGGGAGCGAAGCGGATGACGAAGACCAAGGTGGCCATCATCGGGTCGGGCAACATCGGCACCGACCTCATGGCCAAGGTGCTCAGGACCTCCGACGTGCTGGAGATGGGGGCCCTGGTGGGCATCGACCCGGGGTCGGACGGCCTCGAGCGGGCAGCGCGGCTGGGCGTGCCGGTGACGGCCGAGGGCGTGCCGGGGCTCCTGGCCATGCCCGAGCTCGACGACATCGACATCGTCTTCGACGCCACGTCGGCCAAGGCCCACGTGGCCAACGCCGAGCTCCTGGCCCCCCACGGCAAGCAGCTGGTCGACCTGACGCCGGCCGCCGTCGGGCCCTACGTGGTGCCGGTCGTCAACCTCGACGAGCACCTGGACGCCCCCGACGTGAACATGGTGACGTGCGGCGGCCAGGCCACCATCCCCATCGTGGCCGCCATCTCCGAGGTGGCCCCCGTGGCCTACGGGGAGATCGTGGCATCGATCGCGTCGCGCTCGGCCGGGCCCGGCACCCGGGCCAACATCGACGAGTTCACCGAGACGACGGCGGCAGGGATCGCCCAGGTGGGCGGGGCTGCCCGTGGCAAGGCCATCATCGTGCTGAACCCCGCCGAACCGCCCCTCCTCATGCGGGACACGGTCTTCTGCCTGCTGGCCGACGGCGCCACGACGGAGATCGCCGAGGCGGTCGAGCGGATGGTGGCCAAGGTGCAGGGCTACGTGCGCGGCTACCGGCTGAAGCAGCCCGTGCAGTTCGAGCGGTTCACCGCCGACGACCCGCTGGTGGCCCCGGACATCGGGTGGTCCGGCCCCGGGCTCAAGGTGAGCGTCTTCCTCGAGGTGGAGGGAGCCGCCCACTACCTGCCCGCCTACGCCGGCAACCTCGACATCATGACGGCGGCGGCGTTGCGCACCGGCGAGCGCCTGGCCCAGGTCCGGGCGGGGGTGCCGGCATGACGCCAACGGGCGCCACCGCGCCGTCGGCGCTCTACGTCCAGGACGTGACGCTCCGGGACGGCATGCACGCCATCCGGCACCAGTACCGCGTGGAGGACCTGCGGGCCATCTGCCTGGCCCTCGACGCCGCCGGCGTCGACGCCATCGAGGTGGCCCACGGCGACGGCCTGGGTGGGTCGAGCTTCAACTACGGCTTCGGCCGCCACACCGACGACGAGTGGATCGCGGCGGCGGCCGAGTCGCTCACCCACGCCCGCCTGACCACCCTGCTGCTGCCCGGCATCGGCACCATCGGGCACCTCGAGCGGGCCCACGACCTGGGTGTTCGCAGCGTCAGGGTGGCCACGCACTGCACCGAGGCCGACGTGGCCCCGCAGCACATCGAGCGGGCCCGCGAGCTGGGCATGGACGTGGCCGGGTTCCTGATGCTGTCCCACATGTCGCCACCCGGGGAGCTGGCCCGCCAGGCCAAGCTGCTCGAGTCGTACGGCGCCCACTGCGTGTACGTCACCGACTCCGGCGGCCGGCTCACCATGGGCGACGTGGCCGCCCGCATCGACGCCTACCGCCAGGTGCTGGACCCCGCCACCGAGATCGGCATCCACGCCCACCAGAACCTGGGGCTGGCGGTGGCCAACTCCATCGTGGCCGTCGAGCACGGGGCGGTCCGCGTCGACGGCGCGCTGGCCGGCATGGGAGCAGGGGCCGGCAACTGCCCCCTCGAGGTGTTCATCGCCGCCATCGACGTGATGGGCTGGTCGCACCGCTGCGACCTGTTCGGCCTCATGGACGCCGCCGACGACCTCGTCCGCCCGCTGCAGGACCGCCCGGTGCAGGTCGACCGCGAGACGCTGACCCTCGGGTACGCGGGGGTGTACTCGAGCTTCCTGCGCCACGCCGAGAAGGCGGCGGCCACCTACGGCCTCGACACCCGGGACATCCTGGTCGAGGTGGGCCGTCGGCGGATGGTCGGCGGGCAGGAGGACATGATCGTCGACGTGGCGCTCGACCTGGTGCGCCAGCGGGACGGGGCGAGGGCGTGACCCCCTCGCCGGCGGGACGGGGCGATCGCGCCACCGGCGGGAGAGGGGACTTCCGGCCCTGACGTCCACCCCCCGTCCCGGTGGATGATGCCGGGGCGGGCACGAGGAGGGTCCGGAGATGGGTCGAGTCGAAGGCAAGGTGGCCGTCGTCACGGGCGCGGCCATGGGCATGGGTAGGGCGCACGCCATCCTGCTGGCCCGGGAGGGAGCGACGGTGGCGGTCACCGACCTCGACGCCGCCGCCGCCAAGGGGACGGTGGACGCCGTCACCGAGGCCGGGGGCGTGGCCCGCGCCTGGCAGCACGACGTGGCCGAGGAGAGCTCCTGGGTCGAGGTCATGTCGCAGGTCGACCAGGCCTTCGGGCGGGTCGACGTGCTGGTGAACAACGCGGGGATCCTCCTGCAGAAGCCGGTCCACGAGACGACCGTCGAGGAGTGGGACCGCATCTTCGCCGTCAACGCCCGGGGACCGTTCCTGGGCACCCGGCACGTGCTCGGGCTCATGCGCAAGGCGGGTGGCGGCTCGATCGTCAACATCTCGTCGATCTACGGCATCATCGGCGCGCCGAGCGCGGCCGCCTACGAGGCGACCAAGGGCGCGGTCCGCCTCCTCACCAAGGCGACGGCGGTCGACTACGCGCCGTTCGGGATCCGCGCCAACTCGGTCCATCCCGGGGTGATCCGTACTCACATGACCGAGGGCATCCTCCACGGCGGCGAGGCGGAGAGGGCGCTGGTGGGCCCGACGGTCATGGCCCGCTCCGCGGCCCCCGAGGAGGTCTCCGGGGCGGTGCTGTTCCTGGCGTCCGACGAGTCGTCGTTCATGACCGGCTCGGAGGTGGTGGTCGACGGCGGCTACACCGCCGTCTGACCCCCTCAGTGGGCGGTGAGGCCCCCGTCGACCACGATGTTGGTACCGGTGACCCAGCTCGACTCGTCGGAGGCGAGGTAGAGGGCGGCGTAGGCGATGTCCTCGGGCCGGCCCGGGCGCTTGATGATGTGGGCCTGCAGCAGGGCTTCCATCATCGGAGCCGTGGCCGGGTCGGTGCTCATCGGCTCGGTGGCGGGGGTGAGGACGAAGCCCGGGGAGATGCTGTTGGCCCGGATGCCGTGGGGGCCTCCCTCGGTGGCCAGCTGGCGGGTGAGGGCGATGACCCCGCCCTTGGTGGCGGCGTGGGCGAAGTCACCGAGCTGGTCGAAGCCCACCATGCCCGCGGTCGAGGCCGTGTTGACGATGGTGCCGCCTCCCCGGTCCACCAGGTAGGGCCAGGCGTGGTGGCACGCCCAGTAGACGAGGTCGAGCTCGTTGCGGACGGTGAAGCTCCACTCGTCCCAGGTCATGGCGCTGATGGGGTTGAACCGGGGGGCCGAGGCGTTGTTGTAGAGGATGTCGAACCCGCCGAAGGTGGCCACGCCCAGCTCGATCCACTCCAGGACCTGGGACCCCTCGGCGAGGTCGACCGGCTGCCGGGAGACCATCTGCCCACCGGCGGCCGTGACCATCTCCACGGTCTCCTCGGCTCCCTCGACCTTGAGATCGCACCCCACCACCCGTGCGCCCTCGCCGGCGAACAACAGCGCCGCCGCCCGCCCCTGGCCCCCACCGGTGCCGGTGATGAGCGCGACCTTCCCGTCCAGTCGTCCGGCCATGCCGGTCACCTCCTGGGGAGCCTGCCCCGACCGTACAGGAGCGGCGCCCCGCGTGCGCGGCGCCTCGCCCCCCTGCACCGGCGGGGGGCGAGGACGTGACGCTAGTGTCAGGGCGGAGGACCGCAGCGGGGAGGGAGCGCGGTGACCGCGACGGGAGCGACCGAGGTCTACTACGACCCGTACGACTTCGAGATCGACGCCGACCCCTACCCCGCCTGGCGGCGCCTGCGCGAGGAGCAGCCCCTCTACCGCAACGAGCGCTACGACTTCTTCGCCCTCAGCCGCTTCGCCGACGTCGAGGCGGCCCTGGTCGACTGGCGCACCTACAGCTCGGCGAAGGGCACGTTGCTCGAGATCATCAGGAGCGGCACGGAGATCCCGCCGGGTTCGATCATCTTCGAGGACCCGCCCGACCACGACCGGCACCGGGGGCTCCTCTCGCGGGTGTTCACCCCCCGCAAGATGAACGCCATCGAGCCCCAGGTCCGCGAGCTCTGCGCCCGGGCGCTCGACCCGCTGGTCGGCGCGGGCGGCTTCGACTTCGTCCGTGACCTCGGTGCCCAGATGCCGATGCGGACGATCGGCATGCTCCTGGGCATCCCCGAGCAGGACCAGGAGGTCATCCGGGACGGCATCGACGACAACCTCCGGCTGGAGGAGGGGACGATGCCCGAGCTCGACCTGGCAGCCGGGCAGATGCCGTCGCTGGCCGAGTACGTCGACTGGCGGGTGCAGCATCCCTCCGACGACCTCATGACCGAGCTGCTGCAGGCGGAGTACCGGGATGCCGGGGGCGTGGCGCGGCGGCTCCGCCGCGACGAGGTCGTCGGCTTCGTCAACCTCCTCGCCGGAGCCGGCAACGAGACCACGACACGGCTCATCGGCTGGGCCGGCAAGGTGCTCGCCGACCACCCCGACCAGCGGCGCCAGCTCGTCGCCGACCGCAGCCTCGTGCCGAACGCCGTCGAGGAGCTGCTGCGGTTCGAGGCGCCCTCGCCCGTGCAGGCCCGCGTCGCCACGCGCGACGTGGAGCACCACGGCCAGGTGGTGCCCCGGGGCAGCTCGGTGCTCCTGCTCAACGGCTCCGCCAACCGCGACGAGCGCAGGTTCCCCGAAGGTGACCGGTTCGACATCCACCGGACCATCGACCACCACCTCTCCTTCGGCTACGGCATCCACTTCTGCCTGGGCGCCGCCCTGGCCCGGCTCGAAGGGCGCGTCGCCCTCGACGAGGTGCTGACGCGCTTCCCCGAGTGGGAGGTCGACTGGGCCAACGCCCGCCAGGCCCGCACCTCGACCGTGCGAGGCTGGGAGTGCCTGCCGGTCGTGACGCCCGTCTAGCATCCTCGTCGCATCGGCCGGACAGGGGGGAAACGTGCGAGCGGTGGTCGTCGGCGCGTCGAGCGGGATCGGGCGCTGCATCGGCGTGGGGCTCGCCCGGCGCGGCGAGCGGGTGGCGCTCGTGGCCCGCCGGCGCGCCCGCCTCGAGGACGCCGCCGAGGAGGCGGGTCCCGGCACGCTGGCGGTCGAGTGCGACGTCACCGACGCCGGCGCGTGCCGGTCGGCCATCGCCGAGGCCGCCGGCGCCCTCGGCGGCATGGACGCCCTCGTGTACGCACCAGCCGTCGGCCCCCTCGCCCGGCTGGTGGACACCGACGCCGAGACGTGGCGGCGGGTCTTCGACACCAACGTGACCGGGGCCGCGCTGGTCACGGCGGCCGCGGTGCCCCACCTGGCGGCGTCGGGCGGCGCGGCCGTCTACCTGTCGTCGGTGAGCGCGTCGCAGACGCCGCCCTGGCCGGGCCTGGGGGCCTACGCCGTCAGCAAGGCCGCCCTCGACAAGCTGGTGGAGGCGTGGCGGGGCGAGCACCCCGACGTCGGCTTCACCCGCCTGGTCGTGGGCGACTGCAGCGGCGGCGAGGGCGACGCCGTGACGGGGTTCACCGACGGGTGGGACCCCGATCTGGCGGCGGAGCTCCTGGGCGTCTGGGCGGCCCGGGGCTACCTGAGCGGCGCCCTGCTCGACGTCGACCACCTCGTCACCATGGTGCACGCCGTCCTCAGCCAGGGGGCCACGGTGTCGGTGCCGTCGGTCACCGTCGTGCCCCGGCCCGCCCCCTGAACCGTGCGCCGCCGGGCCCGGCGGCGCACGGGCCGGCGCCTGCCGTCGCCGCCCCTACCGCAGCAGGGATGTGGCATCGTACGGCCATGACCGCGGGGGAGACCGTCACCGAGTTCATCCGACGCATCAACGCCGGCGACCTGGAGGGGGCCCTGGCACTGTGCGCCGAGGACATCGAGTACGACAACGTGCCGATGGACGCCGTCCACGGCCGGGACGCCGCCCGCGAGTTCCTCGCCCCGATGGTGGGCGACGGTGCCGGCGCCGACTGGGTGGTGCACCAGCAGGTGGCCGAGGGCGACGTGGTGATGAACGAGCGCACCGACGGCTTCCGGTTCGGCGACACCCGCGTGGAGCTACCGGTCGCCGGGCTGTTCCGGGTGCGCGACGGCCTGATCACCCTGTGGCGCGACTACTTCGACATGCGCACCTTCGAGACCCAGATGGCCGGGGGCTGAGCGCCCGGGGGTGCGCCCGCCACCAGGGCTAGGCGGCGACCAGGCTCGAGGCGAAGAGCTCCTCGAGGGCACGCCAGTGGCGGGCGGCCGCCGCCTCGTCGTAGGTGGCGTTGTCGGGGACGGCGAAGCCGTGCCGGGCGGGATAGGTCTCCAGCGTGTGGTCGACCCCGGCATCGGCGAGCGCAGCCGCCAGCCTCTCGCGCTGCCCGGCGTCGAACGACGGGTCGTCGGTGGCTCCGGCGACGTAGACCTTGGCCCGCATCGACCCGGCGAGCAGGTGCGGGCTGTCGGGCTCGGTCGTGGCGAGCTTGCCCCCGTGGAAGGACGCCGCGGCAGCGACGCGGTCGGGGAAGCGCCCGGCGGCGGTGAGGGCCAGGCCGCCGCCCATGCAGTACCCGGTGGTGCCCACCGGGGTGGGCGCCACCTCGGGGCGGGTGGCGAGGAAGTCGAGCATGGCCCCGGTGTCGCGGGCGGCCACCTCCTTGGTCACGCTGGCCACGAGCCCCATGAGGCGGGCGCGCTCGCCGGGCTCGGCGAAGGCGGTGCGCATGTCGAACGGCGCCACCTCGCCGTGGCGGTAGTACAGGTCGGGCAGCAGGACGGCGTAGCCGAGGTCGGCCAACCGCTGGGCCATGGCGTGGAACGTCGGCCGCTTGCCGCCGGCATCGGGGAACATGATCGCCCCCGGCCACGGCCCGGCGCCGGCCGGCGTGTGCAGGCCGGCGTCGCAGGTGCCGTCGGCGGTGGGGATCAGCACGTCGCGCTGGGCCATGTCGCCGTCCTCCCTGTCGATGAGCTCCGATGATGCCACTGGCGCCGCCGACCCCGTGACGGCTCGCGGTCCGTGCCGCGACCCCGGCGCGGCACCGGCGCCGGAGGAGGGTCGGCCGAGCCGCTCCGGCAGCCGTCGAGGACCGGCATCGGGGGCGTGTCCTCCGCCCGGCTCCGGCAAGCCTCCGGGGACCGCGTCGGGGAGGCAGGGACCCGAGTGCTACACAATGTGACGTGGGCAGCACGAGCCGTCGCTGGCTGGCGAGCTCTCGGCTCCGCTTGGCGGTGGTCGCCCTCCTGGGGGTAGGGACCGTGGTGGCGCTCGGGGTCACCTCCGGGACCGGCGACGAGGCCGCACGGTCGCCGGCGCCGCCTGCAAGCGCGGGCGCGGACGGTGGCGCGAGCGGGCGTGACGGGCCCACGACGACGGCGCCCCCGCGGTCGTTCACCCTGGTCGCCACCGGTGACGTGCTGCTCCACCGGCCGCTGTGGGAGCAGGCGAGCGCCGACGCCGCCGCGGCCGGCACCGGCGGGCGCGACTTCCGGCCCCTCCTCGCCGGGGTGGCCGGGCTGGTGGGGGGAGCCGACCTGGCGATCTGCCACCTGGAGACACCGGTGGCCGAGCCGGGAGGCCCCAACCACGGCTACCCGACCTTCTCGGTGCCGCCCGAGATCGTGCCGGCGCTGGCAGGCACCGGCTTCGACGCTTGCACGACGGCGTCCAACCACACCTTCGACCAGGGCGCGGCAGGCGTCGACCGCACGCTGGCCGCCCTCGACACCGCCGGCCTCCGCCACGCGGGCTCGGCCCGCAGCGCCACCGAGAGCGCCGCCACCACGCTGCTGCCGGTGGCCGGCGCCGACGTGGCCCTGCTGTCCTACACGTACGGGTTCAACGGGATCCCCCCGCCGAACGGGGAGGCGTGGCGGGCCGACCCCATCGACCGGACCCGTATCCTGGGTGACGCCGCCGCGGCCCGGGCCGCGGGCGCCGAGGTGGTCGTCGTCTCGCTCCACTGGGGTGACGAGTACCGGGCCGAGCCCAACGCCCAGCAGCGCTCGCTCGGTCCCGACCTGGTGCGGTCGCCCGACGTCGACCTCGTCCTCGGCCACCATGCCCACGTCGTCCAGCCCGTCGAACCCGTCGACGGCGAGTGGGTGGTCTACGGCATGGGCAACATGGTCGCCCACCACGGCACCCCGGGCGCCCCCAACGAGGAGGGGCTGCTGGTGCGGTTCACGTTCAGCGAGGGCCCGAGGGGCTGGCGGGTGACCCGGGCGGAGTACGCCGCGCTGCTCGTGGTCAAGCCCGGCCCGCCCATCCGGGTCGTCGACGTGGGTGCCACCCTGGCCCAGGGGACGGCGGACCCGGCGCTCGGGGAGCGGCTGCGGCTGGCGTGGGACCGCACGACGGCCACGGTCAGCGCGCTCGGCGCCACCGCCCACGGCATGACCCCGACACCCACGGGCGGCTCGGGCGCCGGGCGCAGGTCGACGGGCGGCACGGTGGCGCCACACCGTGACCTCGTGCCACCCTCACCGTGACCCCCTGCTGCCGGGCGGCGATCGACGAGCCGAGGAGGGGGGCAGGGCCTCGTCGTGGAGGTCGCCCGGCGACGGGCGACGGCGACGTCGCGCTCCGGCGGTCAGCTCTCGCGCCTGGCGTCGGCAGGCAGCCGAGCGCCGTCGGGCCGGGGGTGCGTCTCCTCCATGCGCACGATGACGACGACGCCCGACAGCGCGGTGAGGGCAGCCACGGCCCAGATGGCGACGCCGATGTCGAAGGCGTCGGCGAGGGCCCCGGCCAGCAGGGCCCCGACGGCGAAGCCCCCGTCCCGCCACAGGCGGTAGACGCCGACGGCGCGTGCCCGCCATGACGGGTGGGCCACGTCGCCGATGACGGCCAGCAGCGTGGGGTACACCATGGCCGTGCCGGCGCCGATGGCGACCGAGGCCAGCACCCACTCCCCGTAGCCGTCACCCGCGGCGAACAGCGCCAGGGCGGCGGCCTGGACGAGCATGCCGCCGGCGATGAGCCGCTTCCGCCCGATGCGGTCGGACAGCCCGCCGGTGACGAGCTGGCCGAGTCCCCAGACAGCCGGGTAGAGGGCGGCGAGGACGCCGATGCGGGCGACCGAGAGCCCGTCGTGGGCGAAGTAGACGGGTAGCAGGCCCCAGGCGAGCCCGTCGTTGAGGTTGTTCACCAGCCCGGCCTGGCTGGCGGCGGAGAGGGCTCTCTCCCGGAACGACGTGAGCCGGAAGACCTCGCCGGTGCCGAGCCCGGCGGGGAGGCGCTCGGCGGCGGCACGGGTGGCGGCCTCGTGGCGGGCGTGGCCGCGGGTCTCGCGCACGGCGGCGACGGTGAGGCCGAGGCCGAGGCCGGCGAAGGCCAGCCCGAGGTAGAACGGCTCGGGGCGCAGGCCCCAGCGCGAGGCGACGAGACCGGTCGCCAGGGCGGTGAGGGCGACGGCGCCGTAGCCGGCGGCCTCGTTGAGGCCCATGGCCAGCCCCCGCCTGGCCGGGCCGACCAGGTCGATCTTCATGACGACCGTGGTCGACCAGGTGAGGCCCTGGTTCACGCCCAGCAACACGTTGGCGAGCACGACCCAACCCCAGGTGGGCGCCCAGATCAGCAGCAGGGGGACGGGCATGCCGACCAGCCACCCGGCGGTGAGCACCGGCTTGCGGCCGAAGCGGTCGGACAGGGTGCCAGCGAGCAGGTTCGTGACCGCCTTCACGGCCCCAAAGGCGGCGATGAAGGTGAGGGTGGACGAGAAGGCGGTGAGGCCGAACTCGCCCTCGGCCAGCAGCGGCAGCACGGTGCGCTCCTGGCCGACCATCCCGCCGACGAGGGCGTTGACGCCGACCAGCAGGAGGAACTGCGGCAGGTTCTCGCGCAGCCCGAGGCGGATCGGCACCGGCCCGCCCGGGCGGGCGCCACCGTCACCGTCCGGCACGGCACCTCGCGCCATCACGATGGCGGAGGAGGTCGCCGCCCAGATCGACCAGAGCGTGGCCAACACCTCGCACCACCTCCGGGCGCTCACCGCCTCCGGCCTCGCGCGATCGCGGCGCCGGGGCCAGCACGTCATCTACTCCCTGGCCAGCGCCCGGGTGGCGGACCTGTGGGCCGCCCTGCGCGACGTAGCGGCCACCCACGTCGACGACGTCGCCACCCTCGCCCGGGCCTACCAGGGGCCGCGGGACCCGACCGATCTGGTCACCGCCGGCGAGCTCGCCCGACTCCTCCGCAGCGGTCGTGCCGTGGTCATCGACGTGCGCCCCGCCACCGAGTACGACGCCGGTCACATCCGTGGCGCCCGCTCGGTCCCGGTCGACCGGCTGGAGCAGGCGCTCGACGCCCTGCCCCGGGACCGTGAGATCGTCGCCTACTGCCGTGGCCCCTACTGCGTGTACGCCGACGACGCCGTCCGCCTGCTGCGCCGGCGTGGCTTCGCGGCGTGCCGCCTCGACACCGGCTACCCCGAGTGGTCCCGGGCCGGTCTCCCCACCGACGCCCGACGCCCGGCGCCGGGAGGCGTGACGGCCGCGGTCGAGCCCCGCCGCCCCTGGCTCTCAGCCCGCCGGCACCGGCACGGCACGCTCACCGAAGCGGTACCCGGAGACGCGGACCCCCATCACCTCGTGGCTGAACACCCGGGCCCCGGGCTCGCCGTCGGCCGCGCCGGCCACGACCATGAGGGGCAGCAGGTGCTCCTCGCGGGGGTGCGCAGCGCGGGCGGCCGGCGCACCGGCCCAGTGGGCGAGCGCCCGGCGGCGGTGGGCGGGCTCGGCGGTGCACGCCCCGGTGAGCCAGTCGTCGAAGGTGGCGGAGTCGCGGCGCGCCCGGTCGGTCCCGAACCACGAGAGGTTGTGGTAGGTCATCCCGCTGCCCACGACGAGCACGCCCTCGTCGCGCAGTGGGGTGAGGGCCCGGCCCAGGTCGAGGTGGAACCCCGCGTCGAGGTCGGACCGCAGCGACAGCTGGACGATCGGGACGTCGGCCTGCGGGTACATCAGCAGGAAGGGGACGAACACGCCGTGGTCGAAGCCGCGGTCCGGGTCGCGTCGGTGGGCGATGCCCGACGCGCCCAGCAGCCCGGCGACGCGGTCCGCCAGCCGGGGCGAGCCCGGGGCCGGGTAGCTGAGCTCGTAGGTGTGCGGCGGGAAGCCGTGGTAGTCGAACAGCATCGGCGGCGCCGGCGACGAGGCGATCTCGACCACCGGGCCTTCGTGGTGACCGGAGACCACGACGATCGCCTCCGGGTCGGCGCCGACGATCGACCCGAAGGATCGCAGCGAACGGGCCAGCCCGTCCCACGTGTCGGGAGGCCCGGCGGTCCACTCCATGAAGAAGCACGGCCCGCCGCCGTGGGGCACGAACGCGGTGGGCAGCCGACCGGCCCGAGCCGTGCTCACGCGCTGGCGATCCGCAGGACGAGGGCGGCGACGGCCAGGGCAGCCAGGGCCACGGGGGCCACGACCTCGCGGTCGCGGACGCGGAGGTGGGTGGCGACGGCTCCCACGAAGTAGCACACCAGGCCGATGGCGGCGGCGACGCCGAGGGGGGCGACGGCCAGGCCGACCAACAGGCCGAGCCCACCGGCGATCTCGGCCGCGGCCAGCCGGGGGATCCACGAGCCGGGCACGCCCAGGCGGGCGAGCATGTCGACCACCTGGGGCTGGGCCGACAGCTTGGCACCCGCCGAGCCGAGGGCGGCCAGCGCGAGCAGCACCGAGACGACGACGGTGGCGGTGAACACGTTGCCTCCTCCGTGCCGGGGTCAGGCGTCCCGGTCGAGGACGGCCTCGACCTCGAGGAGGAGCTGCACCCGCTCGCCCACCATCACCCCGCCGCCGTCGAGGGGCATGTTGAACGTGATGCCGAAGTCGCTGCGACCGATCTCGCCGTGCGCCGACAGCCCGAGCCTGGTGCCGCCCCACGGATCGGCCCCGATGCCGTTGTACTCGGCGACGAGGGTGACCGGCCGGGTGACGTCCTTGATCGTCAGGTCGCCCGTGACCTCGACGTCCCCGCCCTCCCAGCGCAGCGACGTGGTGCGGTAGGTCATGGCCGGGTGGCTCTGGGCGTCGAAGAAGTCGCCCGAGCGCAGGTGGGCGTCGCGGTCATCGTTGCCGGTGTCGACCGACCCGAGGTCGACGGTCAACGTTGCCGAGGACGCCAGCGGGTCCTCCGCCGTGGTGATCGACCCCGAGAAGGTCGTGAACGATCCCCGTACCTTCGAGACCATCATGTGCCGCACGCTGAACCCGATGTGGGAGTGGCCCGGGTCGAGGGTCCAGTGGCCGGCCACGTAGCCGGGCAGCGCTTCGATCAGCGTCATGTCGCTCCTCCGTCGGGCCGGCACGGAGTGCGGCCAGTTACCTCTTGTAATTGACCACATCATCGGTGACCATGGCCGGCGGCGCAAGAGAGAACCTCGAGATGCCTCGGGCACACGGGAGGAACCATGTCCCCACCAGCAGCGATCCGTGACAGGGCGTTGGCCCCCGGCGACTGCCCGGTCCGCGACGTGCTCGACCGCGTGGGCGACAAGTGGTCGGTCCTCGTGCTCCACCTCCTCAGCGCACGGACCCGGCGGTTCACCGAGCTGCGCAGGCAGATCGACGGGATCAGCCAGCGCATGCTCACCGTGACCCTGCGGGGGCTCGAGCGCGACGGCCTCGTCTCGCGCACCGTGCACCCCGTCGTCCCCCCTCGCGTCGACTACGCCCTGACCGACCTCGGCCGTAGCCTGGCGGAGACCATCAACGACCTCGTGAGCTGGGCCGAGCGGCACCGCGCGCTCATCGACGGCGCCCGCAACGACTACGACCGCCGCCACGCCGCCGACGCGCCCCGAACCTGACCACGGCCCGGGACGGGAACGCCACGCCCTCGGGCGGAGACCCCATGTGAGCGGTGGGACGGCCCCCGCCGGCGCAACCCCCACCCTCGCCCCGCGGCTCCCCACCGGCGCCCCCCGGCCACGGGCCGGCCGCACCCGAAAGGCACCACCGTGCTGAGACGTCTGCTCCGAACCTTCCTGGCCCGCTACCGGCGCCTGCTCGTCGCCCTCGTGGCCCTCCAGGCGGTGCAGGCCATGGCGTCGCTCTACCTGCCGAACCTCAACTCCGACGTCATCGACGACGGCGTGATGCGTGGCGACCAGGGCTACATCTGGCGGATGGGAGGGGTGATGCTGGCCGTCACCGCCGTCCAGATGGGGTTCGCCGTGGCCGCCGTCCGCGTCGGGTCCAAGGTGGCGATGGGCTTCGGCCGTGACGTCCGCAGCGCCCTGTTCCACCGTGTGACCGACTTCTCGGCCCAGGAGGTGAACACCTTCGGCGCCCCGTCCCTCATCAACCGCATCACCAACGACGTGCAGCAGGTGCAGCTCCTGGTGGTGATGACCACCACGCTGGCACTGGCCGCCCCCATCACCGCCGTCGGCGGGGTGGTCATGGCGATGCGCCAGGACCTGGGGCTCTCCTGGCTGCTGGCCGTCAGCATGCCGGCCCTCCTCGTCGGCGTCGGCCTCGTGGTCAGCCGCATGGTGCCGCTGTTCCGCCAGGTCCAGCGGTGGATCGACAACGTGAACGCCGTCCTGCGCGAGCAGATCACCGGCATCCGGGTGGTCCGGGCCTTCGTGCGGGAGCCGCAGGAGGCGGCCCGCTTCGAGGCCGTGAACCGAGAGCTCACCCACGCCTCCCTCATGGCGGGGCGGCTGATGGCGCTGATGTTCCCCATCGTGATGCTCATCATCAACGGGTCGAGCGTCGCCCTCGTCTGGTTCGGCGGCGACCGCATCGCCCGGGGCGAGATGACGATCGGCTCGCTGATCGCCTTCCTCACCTACTTCACCCTCATCCTCACCGCGGTCATGATGGCGACGTTCGTGGCCGTCATGGCCCCCCGGGCCTCGGTGTCGGCCGACCGCATCGTCGAGGTCCTCGACACGGAGTCGTCGGTCAGGGCCGCGGTCTCGCCGGTCACCACCGTGCCGTCGCTCGGCACCGTCGAGCTCCGCCACGTCACCTTCGGGTACCCGGGCGCGGCGGCACCGGTGGTCGTCGACGTGTCGTCCACGACCCGGCCCGGGCAGACGACCGCCATCATCGGCAGCACGGGCTCGGGCAAGACGTCGCTCCTGAACCTCGTCGCCCGACTCTTCGACGTCACCGACGGCGCCGTCCTCCTCGGCGGCGTCGACGTGCGGGACCTCGACCCCGACCTCCTCTGGAGCAGGATCGGGCTCGTCCCCCAGAAGCCGTACCTCTTCTCGGGCACCGTCCGGTCGAACCTGCGCGACGGCAAGCCGGACGCCAGCGACGAGGAGATGTGGACGGCCCTGGAGGTGGCACAGGCGGCCGGCTTCGTCTCGGCCATGCCCGGGGCCCTCGACGCCGTGGTCGAGCAGGGCGGGTCGAACCTCAGCGGTGGCCAGCGCCAGCGGCTCGCCATCGCCCGGGCCCTCGTGCGGCGACCCGACGTCTACCTGCTCGACGACTGCTTCTCGGCCCTCGACCTGGCCACGGATGCTCGCCTGCGGGCCGCCCTCGCCCCCTACGCCCGCGAGGCGGCGACCCTGGTGGTCGCCCAGCGGGTGTCGACCATCCGCCACGCCGACCAGATCCTCGTCCTGGAGGACGGCCGCGCCGTGGGGCTGGGGACCCACGACGACCTCCTCGCCTCGTGCCCCACCTACGTGGAGATCGTCGAGTCGCAGGTGCGGGAGCGGGAGGCGGCGTGAGCGGGCCCTCACCCTCGCAGGACGCGAGCGCGGCCGACGGCGGGGCCCGGGACGTCCCGACGCCGCGGCGGCCGGGACCCCGCCACGGCGGCGTCGGCGTCCCCGTCGAGCGCAGCGAGCACTTCGGCCGGTCGACGCGCCGGCTGCTGGCCATGCTGCGGCCCGAGCGCGCCCGCCTCCTGGCCGTGGTGGGCCTGACCGTGACCGGTGTGGCGCTCGCCGTGCTGGGGCCCCGCATCCTCGGCCACGCCACCGACATCATCTTCGACGGCTTGCTCCACGGCGGGCCGGGGGCGATCGACTTCCGCTCCCTGCACGGCACGCTCCTCGGGGTGGTGCTGCTCTACGTGGGCGCGGCGTCCTTCCAGTACGTGCAGGCCTACATCCTGGCCGGGGTCGTCCAGCGGACCATGTACGGGCTGCGCGAGCGGGTGGAGGCGAAGCTCCACCGGCTCCCGCTGTCCTACGTCGATCGCCAGTCCCGAGGCGACCTGCTCAGCCGGGTCACCAACGACATCGACAACCTGGCCCAGAGCCTCCAGCAGACCCTGAGCCAGATGCTGAACGCCACGCTCACGCTGGTGGGCACCCTGGTGATGATGTTCGTCGTCTCGTGGCTGCTGGCCCTCGTGGCGCTGGTCACGGTGCCCCTGGCGCTCGCCACGATCCGGTTCATCGCCCGGCGGTCGCGCCCGCGGTTCATCGCCCAGTGGCGGCACACCGGCGCCCTCGACGCCCTCGTCGAGGAGACCTTCACCGGTCACGCCGTGGTCAAGGCGTTCGGCCGCCAGCGCGACGTGGAGGAGCGGTTCCGGCAGACCAACGAACGGCTCCACGACGCCGCCTTCGGCGCCCAGTTCATCTCCGGCTCCATCCAGCCGGCCATGATGATGCTCGGCAACCTCAACTTCGTGCTGATCGCCGTGGTCGGCGGGGTCCAGGTGGCCTCGGGGGCACTGACGCTGGGCGGCGTGCAGGCGTTCATCCAGTACTCCCGCCAGTTCACCCAGCCGCTCACCCAGATCGCGGCCATGGTCAACGTGGCCCAGTCGGGGGTGGCGTCGGCAGAGCGCATCTTCGAGCTCCTCGACGCCCCCGAGCAGTCCTCCGACCGCCACGCTCGTGCCCTGCCCGAGCCGGTGCGGGGCCGGGTCGAGCTCGAGCACGTCTCGTTCTCCTACGACCCGTCGCGCCCGCTCATCACCGACCTGTCCCTGGTGGCCGAACCGGGCCGGACGGTCGCCATCGTCGGCCCCACCGGCGCGGGCAAGACCACGCTGGTGAACCTGCTCATGCGGTTCTACGAGGTGGACGCCGGGCGCATCACCCTCGACGGGGTCGACATCGCCGAGGTCGCCCGGGCCGACCTGCGGTCGCACCTGGGCATGGTGCTGCAGGACACGTGGTTGTTCAGCGGCACCATCCGCGACAACATCGCCTACGGCGACCCCGACGCCAGCGACGAGCAGATCCGCGCCGCGGCCGAGGCCACCTACGTCGACCGGTTCGTGCACTCGCTGCCCGACGGCTACGACACGGTGGTCGGCGACGAGGAGGGCTCGGTCAGCGCCGGCGAGAAGCAGCTCCTCACCATCGCCCGGGCCTTCCTGTCCGACCCCGCCGTCCTCATCCTGGACGAGGCCACCAGCTCGGTCGACACGCGCACCGAGGTCATGATCCAGCAGGCCATGGCCGCCCTGCGCTCCGACCGCACCAGCTTCGTGATCGCCCACCGCCTCTCCACGATCCGGGACGCCGACGTCATCGTGGTGATGGAGGACGGGGCGATCGTGGAGCAGGGCGACCACGAGGCGCTCCTGGCCGCCGGCGGCGCCTACGCCCGCCTCTACAACGCCCAGTTCGCCGCCCCCGCCAGCGAGGTGGCGTGAGCGGGGCCGCGCCCCCCACGAGGGCCGCGGGCCGGCGCCAGGGGAGGCGACGCGCAGGTGGTCGCCGGCCGGTCAGGTGCCGTCGACGTCGAGGTCGGCCCCCGCCGCCTGGCGCCCACGCAGCCAGTCGATGGGATCCCCGTCGTCGACGTCGTGGCCGGCGCCGCGCAGCAGCACCCGGACGACCTGGCGCCGGAAGGCGGCGTAGGTGACCACGTGGGCGACGACGGCGCCGACGACGAAGCTCTCCGGCGGGTCGCAGAGGGCGTCGATCATGCGATCGTCCCAGGCCCGCCGGCGGTCGATGTCGCGCACCACTGCCAGCCAGCGGGGAGCGACGGCGTCGTGGCGCTCCAGCAGCGCGGCAGCGCTGGCGTCCTCGTCGCGCTCGGGCAGGTCGGTGCCCTCGATGGCGGCCACCCACACCTCCTTGGTCCACACGTGGTTCTCCAGCACCGCCGCGATCGACTCCTCGGGGCCGTGCCAGGAGAGCAGGGTGGTGCCCGGCATCCGGACGGCCCGGTAGTCGGCGTCGGGGAGGCCCTTGGCCAGCTCGATCAGGTGACGGGTGTCGTCGAGGTCGTGGGCGACGAGGTGCTCGGCCAGTGGGTTCATGGGACGCTCCGCGGTGTGGACCCACAGCGACGTGGGCGGGTGGAAGTGGATGCCGTTGGGCGCTGGCAGGCGGTGGCCCGACGACGGGGCGCTGGGGACGTGCCCGAACGCCCGGGCAAACGCCCTGCTGAAGCCGTCGACCGACTGGTAGCCGGCGGCGAACGCCGCGTCGGTGACCGAGCTGCCCCCGCCGAGCTGCCACGCAGCCCGCTCCAGCAGCAGCCGGCGACGCATGGACACCGGGGGCTCGCCGGTCGCCCGCCGGAGGGCACGGGCGAAGTGGAACGGTGACGACGCGGCGGAGCCGGCCATGTCGCTCAACGTCCTGGCGCCACCGTCTTCGGTGCCGTCGAGCACCGCGTCGAGGAGCTCCTTCAGCCGATCGCGTCCACCGCCGGGCACGCGCCCAGTCTGCGCCGAGCGCCACCCCCCTGGCCCGACCGGTCTTGCTCGACGCCGTCGCCGCCCCGCAGGCCTCCCCGCCGCGTCAGCCCGACCCCGGCACCGGCCGGTCGGGTGGTCGACTCCGGTCCCACAGCTGCACGAACTGGCTGACCCAGTAGGCGTACCAGTACGCGCTGGTCCGCCGGGTCAGCTCGACGTGCATCCGGCGCCCCGTCGACTCGTTCCGCAACCCGTGGAACTCGACGATCGCCGTCCCGTCGCCCGATCCGGGGTCGACGATGAACAGGCTGAACCCGGGGTTGAACGGCGCCAGGCGGTGCTCGAACGTGCCGGCGACGTCCCAGCCCGCCATCGATGCCAGGCGCCGGGACGTCGCGGCCAGGGCGTCGGGGAGCTCGATGTTGGGGAAGTCGGTCGCAGCGTCGAGCTGGCTGGCCGCGATCGCCACGGCGGGGCGCTGCTCGGGGTCGAGGACGACCACCCGGACCACCCCGTCGGGCTTGCCCAGCACGCCCGACCGCAAGGCGTCGATGAAGTCCTCCGACAGGAGGTTCACCGCCGAGGGCCCGTACACCCACACCTCGCGGGCGCCCCGCACCCGTGAGCGGACGGGCACGTCCACGAAGGCGTCACGCGTGCTCAGCAGGGAGTCGGGATCGGCGATGTGGTCCGGGGCCGCGATCTGGTAGGTCAGGAGGCCGAGGGCCGCCAGCACCACCGACCATCGCAGCCCCTCGGGTACCAGGTCGCCCACCAGCGAGAGGAGGGCGACCACGACGCTGGCACCCGCCACGACGTAGACGTCGACGTGCCGCCGCTCCCGCAGGTCCCGACCGATCCTGTGCACGTACCCCGTTCCCCTCGGCCGTCGTCGCACGAGGGAGCGCACGCCGCCACGGGCGGGGCCCGCTTCGGTCGACCGCTCCTCTCCGCCGGCGTCAAGACGACCCTCTCTCGACCTCTCGACCTCTCGACGCGAGGGCGGCGGGGGCAGAGCGTACCGGCAGCCGGCAGGGCCGGCGGCTGACGAGTGACGGGCGTGGTCGCCGTGGCCGGAGGTGGGGAGCACGATGAGGGGATGGACGGCGGGACGAGCGACCTCCGGGCATGGGATCGGCGGACGGCGGCCCTGCTCGAGCGGGGCCTCGTCGGCGCCGAGCTTGGCGACCCGGAGGCTGCGCTCGCAGACCTGGACAACGCCGAGCGCTGGAGCCGGGCGTCGCCGACCGGCCTGACGTCGCCGGCGCCCGGGCACGGGCCCGCCAGAGGATGGGCTCCCGGGGCTGACACGGCAGCACCCGGGGGGCGGGGGCCGTGCCGGGGGTGCCACTGCCGGCTCAGGCGCCCGGCACCGCTCCCCGCATCCGGGCGCGTCCGTCGAGCAGCTCAGGGACCTACGCGCGCTTCGAGGCGGGTGGCGAGCTCCCCGAGGAAGGCGGCGATCCGCTCGATGTCCTCGTCCGGCTGGTCGGCGAGCAGCTCGGCGAAGACCTCGCGCCGTGCTCGGCGATGCGCCGCCAGGACGGTGCGCCCAGCGTCCTCGATGGCGATCAAGCATGCCCGACGGTCGGTCGGGTGAGGGTGGCGGGAGACGAAGCCGGCATCCTCGAGCCCCTGGACCTGGCGACTCACCGTCGACACGTCGACGCTGAGCTCCTCGGCGAGCTGACCGATCCGACGCTGCTCCGTCCCGAGGCGGGCCAGGAGCAGGAAAGCGGAGCGGTCCAGGGGGGTGCCGGCGTGCCGGGCCACGTGGTCGGAGAACCGCGGCAGGGAACCCTGGCGGCACAGGCGGCCGAGGGCCTCGGTCAACTCGTCGACGGCCCGGCCGCCTTCCCCCGTGGTCGTTTCCCGCATCATTGCGTGTATCGTACAACGACTTCCCCGTCCGGCGGGATCGCACAGGGAGAGCGGTTCGATGAGGAGACAACGATGACGGCAGACGGAGCGACGGCGGCTCCGACCGTCGGCTTGAGCCATCGGCAGATCCAGGTCGTGTTCGTCGGGTTGATGCTGGGCATGCTGCTGGCTGCCCTCGACCAGACGATCGTGGCGACGGCGCTGCCCACCATCGTCGGCGAGCTGGGCGGCCAGGACAAGCTGGCCTGGGTCGTCACGTCGTACCTGCTCACCTCGACGGCCTCCACGCCGTTGTGGGGCAAGATCTCTGACCTCTACGGTCGCAAGTCGCTGTTCCAGGCGGCGATCGCCACGTTCCTCGTCGGCTCGGTCCTCATCGGGCTGTCCCAGAACATCGGCACGCTGATCGGCTTCCGAGCCGTGCAGGGCCTCGGCGCCGGTGGGTTGATGTCCCTGGCCCAGGCCATCATCGGCGACATCGTGTCGCCCCGGGAGCGCGGCCGGTACCAGGGCTACATGGGCTCGGTGTTTGCCGTGTCGAGCGTCGCCGGCCCGTTGCTGGGCGGCTTCTTCGTCGACCACCTGTCCTGGCGGTGGTGCTTCTACGTCAACCTGCCCATCGGCCTCGTCGCCCTGGTGGTCACCACGTCCGTGCTCAACCTGCCGTTCACCCGGCACGAGCACCGGGTCGATTACCTGGGCGCCTCGCTGCTGGTGGCGGCGGTGACACCGATCCTGCTGTTCCTGGAGTGGGGCGGCCGCGAGTACGAGTGGGGGTCGCCGACGATCATCGGCCTCGCCGCCGTCGGCGCGGTGATGACCGTCATGTTCCTGTGGCGGGAGAGCCGGGCCGAGGAGCCCATCGTCCCGCTCCGCCTGTTCCGCAACGACGTCTTCTCGGTCGCCAGCGGTGCCAGCTTCATCATCGGCGCGGCGATGTTCGGCGCCATCATCTTCATGCCGCAGTACATGCAGATCGTGCGGGGCCACAGCCCCACCGAATCGGGCCTGATGATGCTGCCGATGATGGTGGGCCTGATGCTGACGTCGATCTCGTCAGGCCGGTACATCGCCCGGACGGGCCGCTACAAGCGGTTCCCCATCGTCGGCATGAGCATCATGACGGTGGGCCTGTACCTGCTGTCCTTCCTCGACACCGACACCGGGTTCCTCCAGCAGAGCGCGTCGATCTTCGTGGTGGGCTTCGGCATCGGCATGGTCATGCAGGTCCTGGTGCTGGCCACCCAGAACGCCGTCGACCAGCGCGACCTGGGGACGGCGACGGCGACCGTCACCTTCTTCCGGTCGATGGGCGGCGCCATGGGCGTCGCCATCTTCGGCGCCATCCAGAACAACCGGCTCGACCACCACATCCCCCGCCTCCTCGCCGAGCGGCTCCCCGCCGGTGCCCGCGACCAGATCGGCCCGGCGACGGGCGACCTGTCCAAGCTCCTGGGCTCGCCCGAGGCCATCCGGGACCTGAGCACCCGGTTCCCCGGCCCCGTCGGCCAGGCGCTCCAGAGCTCGGTCATCGACGGCTTCGCCAGCGCCCTGCACGTGGTGTTCCTCACCGCCATCCCCCTGGCCCTCTGCGGGCTGGTGGTCGTGATGTTCCTCCGCGAGCGGGAGCTGCGGTCGTCCGCCCACATCGGCACCGGCCCGGCGGTCGGCGACGACCTCACCACCGAGCTCCAGACCCTGGACGCCGACCGTCCGGCGCCCCGGGCGGTGCCCACCGACGGCCGCGGGGACGCGGAGGTCGACCGCAGCGCGACGGGCAGCTGACGCCGCCGGGCACGCACCCACGAGGCATCCACGAGCAGGCCGGGGTGGCGACCTCGGCGCCGACGCCGTCGGAGCGCCAGATGTTCACCACCACTTCAGGCGGGTCACCACCGCTCGACGGACTCCCGTCAGGGCACCGGTCTACGAACGTCACACCTGGGCAGGGCGCCCAGCGTCGTGCCGACCGGAAGGGACCCCTCACCCATGTCGAACCTGTTGCGCCGGCTCCTCGCCGGCAGCGCGGTGGCGGCCACCGCCCTCGCCGCTCCTCCCGTGGCGGCCGCGGGCGGCGTCCGCTTCGCCGACTTCACACCCCTCGCCGCGTCGTCCGGTCCGACGACCGACGAGGCCCGGCCCATCACCTTCGGCAACCCACACCTCGAGCAGCGGTCGATCGCGTCGGTCGACGAGCAGCTGGCGGGAGGCGAGCCGAACACCGGCGCCTGGGACATGAACACGATCAACGAGACCGGTCCCCACCGGGGCCGCTACCTGTTCACACCGTTCGAGAGCGGTCGGTCCGGCATCCAGCGCACGGACCTCACGAACGACGAGACCGAGACGCTCTTCATCAGCCCCCAGCCTGGGGACCACGTGCGGTGGGACGCGTCGTACTGGACGCCGTGGGGCACCTACCTCACCGCCGAGGAGGAGTGGTGCACCGCACCCGGCGGCTGCACGACGAACCCCTACGGACGGCTCTTCGAGCTCACGAACCCGTCGACGGCAGACTCGGTCACCGAGGAGGGCGGCGAGGTGGCCGACCTCCGGCACCGCAACGTGATCCCGCGGGTGTCGCACGAGGGCGTGCAGTTCGACGCCGACCTCAACATGTACTTCATCGACGAGCTCAACGGCGGCAGCCTCTACCGGTACACGCCCGTCGCGAGCCGGGGTGAGATCAGCTCGGGGCGTGCCGGCTACTTCGATGCCGGCCGGACGTCGGTGCTGCGGGTCGGCGACGGCACCACGCCGAACGCCACGGGCCGCTACACCTGGGTACCTCTCACCGACGAGCAGGGGAGCCCGCTGCCGGGCGCGCTCACCGTCACCGACCCGAACGGGATCACCTCGCTGGACGGCCGCAACACCACCGACCTCCCGCAGTTCAAGGGCACCGACTACCAGCGCCCGGAGGACCTGCAGGTCCAGGTCAGCCAGGGCGTCGAGCGCCTGTACGTCACCACGACCACGACGAGCCAGGTCTACGTCCTCGACCTCGGGGCCTGGACGATCGACGTCTTCGCCGACAACGGCACCACGGACCTCGCCACGGGCGACGCGGTGGGCAGTGGTCTGGCCAACCCGGACAACCTGGCCCTCGACCACGACGGCAACGTGTACGTCGTCGAGGACCGCAGCGGCGGCGTGGACGACGACATCTGGTTCGCCCGCGATCTCAACGTCGACGGCGATCTCGCCGACGCCGGCGAGGGTCTCGGCCGCTGGGCGTCGAACGGCACACCGGGCTCCGAGCTCACCGGTCTCTACTTCGATCCCACCGACAACCGGCGGGCGTGGGTGAACATCCAGCACCCGGACAGCGGCAACGACCGGGTCATCGAGATCACCAGCCCCTAGCGCGCCCACGGTGGGCGACGCGATGCCGGGCCGGCCTGTCGGGGGCCGGCCCGGTCCGCGGACCAGCGAGCGCCAGGGGACCGGACCGGGGCGTCAGGGAACCGGACCGGCCGCGTCGAGGAGCTCGGCGACGAGCACCCGGGCACGGCGGTCGATCTCGTCGACGATGGGTCGGACATCGTCCACGTCCTTGCCGGCCGGGTCGGCGATCTCCCAGTCGAGGTAGCGCCGGCCGGGGAGGACGGGGCAGGCGTCACCGCAGCCCATGGTGATGATGACGTCGGCGGCACGGGCCGCCTCGCCGGTGAGGGGCTTGGGGAACTCCTTGGACACGTCGAGGCCCCGCTCGGCGAGGACCTGCGCGATGGCAGGGTTGACGTGATCGCCGGGGGCGGAGCCGGCGGAGCGGACGGTCAACCGGCCGGCGCCGTGGTGGTCGAGCAGGACGCGCGCGGCCACGGAGCGGCCGGCGTTGTGGGTGCACACGACGAGGATCTCGGAGATGTCGGCCATGGTGGCTCCTTCGTGCGGGCGAGCGAGCGGAGCCGGTCGACGGCGAGCCGCTGGGCTGGCGAGGGCGGACAGGGGTGATCGTCGATGTGGCGGCAGCTCGTGGGACTCGTGCAGGAACGGGCTCGACCGCCCCCCGGGCGACGACGACCTGGCACCGCTGTGCGAGGTCGGCGGCGTGTCGGTCGGGGCCCCGCTGTCGGGGCGGTCGCCGCTCATCGGGTGGGAGGCCCGCTGCCGGGGTGGTCGCGGCGGCGGGCCCAGAGGGCGACGTAGACGAGGCCGAGGAGGACGGGGACCTCGATGAGCGGCCCGACGACACCGGCGAGCGCCTGGCCGGAGGTGGCCCCGAAGACGCCGATGGCGACGGCGATGGCGAGCTCGAAGTTGTTGCCCGCGGCGGTGAACGCCACGGTCGCGTTCCGCTCGTAGGGCAGGCCCATGCGCCGCCCGACGGCGAACGAGGCACCCCACATGATCGCGAAGTACGCCAGCAGGGGCAGGGCAATGCGGGCCACGTCGAAGGGCTCGGAGGTGATCGCATCGCCCTGGAGGGCGAACAGCACGACGATGGTGGACAGCAGCCCGTAGAGGGCGACCGGGGCGACGCGGGGCAGGAACACCTGCTCGTACCACTCGGTGCCGCGGCGTCGCTCGCCGACGAGGCGGGTGAGGAACCCGGCGAGCAGGGGGATGCCGAGGAAGACCAGGACGGACTCGGCGATCTCCCAGGCGGAGACGTCGAGCGCCTCCTGCTCGAGGCCCAGCCAGCTCGGCAGCAGGTCGAGGTAGAGGTAGCCGAGCAGCGAGTAGGCGGCGATCTGGAACACCGAGTTGGCCGCGACGAGGAACGCCGCGGCCTCGCGGTCACCACATGCCAGGTCGTTCCAGATCAGCACCATGGCGATGCAGCGGGCCAGGCCCACGATGATCAGCCCGGTCCGGTACTCGGGCAGGTCGGGCAGCAGAAGCCAGGCGAGGCCGAACATCAGCGCCGGGCCGACCACCCAGTTCAGCACCAGCGACAGGCCGAGCATGCGCCGGTCGGCGGTCACGTCGCCGAGCCCGGAGAACCGGACCTTGGCCAGCACGGGGTACATCATCGACAGCAGCCCGAGCGCGATCGGCAGCGAGACCGTGCCGACCTTGATCGTGTCGAGCCAGTCGTCCAGGCCCGGGAGCAGCCGCCCGAGACCGAGCCCGGCGGCCATGGCCAGCCCGATCCACACGGGCAGGAGCCGGTCGAGGGTCGACAGGCGTGCTCCCGGTTGTGCCTCGGCCGGGACGAAGGTCGGGGTGGGGCTCGCCACGTGTCGCTCAGCAGCAGCCGGCGGCCGGGCTCGCTCCGACGACGGCCGACTCGCCGATCGGCGCGGGCGAGCAGCACCGGCCGGCCGCAGGGCCAGGGGCGGCATCCGGCGGCGACACCTGCTCGGCGTCGCCCGTCTTGACGTAGACCTCCCACGCGGCGCCGTCGGGATCGGCGACCCAGGTCTCGGTCTTGGACGCGTAGCAGCACGTCGTGTCGTCCACCCCGGTGGTGGCCACCCCCTGGGCGCGGAGCCGGGCCTCTGCGGCCGCGACCTCGTGGCCGGCCTCGACCTCGACACCCAGGTGGTTCAAGGTCCCACCGCCCCGACCCTCGATGAGGACCAGCTTGAGGGGCGGATCCGCGACGGCGAAGTTGGCGTAGCCAGGCTGGCGCTTGGCCGGCCCCGTGGCGAGGAGCTTCGAGTAGAAGTCGACCGCCCGGTCGATGTCGGACACGTTCAAGGCGACCTGGACCCGGGACATCACGGCCTCCGACGGCTAATCTATGGACAAAGATTAATGTATCGACGCCTATCCATGGGCGCAAGGAGCATCGGTGCAGAGGTTCGCCACGGTCGACGAGTGCTGTCCCCAGCTGCTCACCGCCCCGATCACCGACGACGACGCCGACGAGCTCGCCAAGGCGTTCAAGGCCCTCGCCGACCCTGTGCGGCTGCGCCTCCTGTCGCTCATCGCCAACGCACCCCGGGGCACCGCGTGCTCCTGTGACCTGGAGGGGCCCGTCGGCAAGACGCAGTCGACCGTGTCCCACCACCTCTCGGTGCTCGCCGAAGCCGGCCTCGTCACCAAGGAGAAGGTCGGCCGGTGGGTCAACTGCACGGTCGTCCCGGAGCGCGTGACCGCGCTCCGGGACGCCCTTGAGGTCTGAGCGACCGCTCCGGGATCCGGCGACCATCGGGGCTGCGTCGGCCGGTCCGATGTGGCCCCACGACGCCCCGGCCGGAGCGACGACTACCGTCACCCGTCGCGCGGTCGCTGATGCGCTCGATCCGACCGGACCGCTACCACGGTGGCGAGGTGGCCATCGCCCGCATCGCGGCTACGAGGTCGTGTCGCTCCTCGTAGGAACCGGCGTGCGAGCTGAGGTCGAGCGCACGTGCGCCCTCCACGATGTCGAGGCGACAGTGACCCGCGAAGCCAGTTCCAGCGCATCGTCGACGATCGGCGTCCCTGGGCTGCCGCGACGATGGCGGGCGACCTCGGTGCGACGGCCAGCGCCACGGAGGCGGTGAGCCTTCGCCGGTGGAACCGTCCCGACGGGCAGTGGTCGAGACCGGCGCCTTCTTTGAGATCACGGATGGCGAGCTCGACCACGGCATGGGCGCGATGGTCGGCGTCGGCCTCGACGGTGGTGCCGGTGCCGTCGGTGATGAACGCGTGGTGACGCCAGTTGTCGAACAGCTCGGCTTGGGCGCCGATGCAGTCACCATCGGCGACCATGGCGTGCACCAACGTCATCGCCTTGCGACCCGGCCGGAAGTAGCCCGGGCCCGACAACGAGATCAGCTCGTTCGCGGCGGCCTCGAGCCCGAGATGCGCGGCCAACGTGGCCGGCAAGATCAGCCCCGCGTTGGCCACCGCACGGTCGTCGTCGAAGATCACATAGAGCCGGTCGAGGCTCTGGCAGGCTGTCACCAAGTAGGTGCCCTCCCACAGGGATGGTGGATGCATGTTGCAACCGCCATCGTCCCTGCTGAGAGGGCACTTCTACGTGGATGGCCGACCCATCAACCCGTCATCGGACGGTGGATCCAGGCTGAGCGCAGCCGGTTCGGCCCGTCCGCGCTCGGTGGCGGTCAGGGCCGCGCTGGCACAGTGAAGGTCGCGTCGAGGTCTGCGGGCGTGGACGCCTGAAGCGGCGACCGTGGTGTGCGGCGGCCGGCGCGGACGCCGTTGGCGATGACGACGACCTCAGCGAGCTCGTGGGTGGCGACGACGGTGGCGAGGCCGAGCACGCCGAGCGCGGCGAGGGGTACGAGGACGCTGATGATGAGCCCGGACAGGACGAGGTTCTGGCGCATGATCCGTCCGGCGTGGCGGGCGTGGGCGAGCACGTCGGGCAGGTGGGTGAGGTGTTCGCCCATGAGTGCGACATCGGCGGCCTCGATGGCGACGTCGCTGCCGACGGCGCCCATGGCGATGCCGACGTCCGCGGTGGCGAGGGCGGGCGCGTCGTTGACGCCGTCGCCGACCATGGCGGTGCTCGCTCGGCTGGCGAGCTGCTCGACGAGGCGGACCTTGTCCTCGGGCAGGAGCTCGGCGTGCACTTCGTCGACCCCGGCGGCCTGGCCGAGGGCGGAGGCGGTGCGGCGGTTGTCGCCGGTGAGCATCGCCACGTGCTCGACACCGATGCCTCGTAGCGCGACGACGACGGCCGCCGCTTCGGCTCGGAGCTCGTCGCGAACAGCGATGGTGCCGAGCAGTTGGCCGTCTCGTTCGACGAGGACGACGGTGCTCCCCGCCTGTTCGAGCTGGTCGACGGTGCGGTCGAGCGGGCCGGGGTCGATGAACCCAGGCTTGCCGAGCCGGGCGGGTATGCCGTCGACGATCCCGGTGAGGCCGTTACCGGTGACGGCTTGCACGTCGACGGCGTCGACGGCGTCGACGGCGTCGGAATGGGCGGCGAGGATGGCGGCGGCCAGGGGATGCTCGCTGCGCGCCTCGAGCGCGGCAGCCATACCGAGGATCGCGGCGCGGTCGGTGCCGTCGGCGGCGATCACGTCGATAACCCGCGGCTGGTTGCGGGTGAGGGTGCCGGTCTTGTCGAGCGCGACCACCCGTACGCCGTCGAGCGCCTCGAGGGCGGCGCCGCCCTTGACGAGCGCGCCCATCCGCGCCGACGCCCCGACCGCGGCGACGACGGTCACGGGGACCGCGATGGCGAACGCGCACGGCGCCGCGGCGACCAGCACGACCAGGGCGCGACCGAACCACAGCTGCGGGTCGCCGAACACCGCACCCGACACGGCGATGGCGGCGGCAACGACCATGATCGCGGGCACGAGCGGGCGGGCCACCCGCTCGGCGAGCCGTTGACCGGATCCTTTGCGTTCTTGGGCTTCCTCGACGATGTGCACCACCCGCGCCAGCGAGCTGTCAGCGGTGCGGGCGGTCACCTCGACGTCGAGGACGCCGCCGCCGTTGATCGACGCCGCGAGCACTTCTCGGACGGGCTCGACCTCCACCGGCATCGACTCTCCGGTGATGGCGGACATGTCCAGCGTAGAGCGGCCGGCGCGCACCACGCCGTCGGTGGCGAGCCGCTCGCCGGGGCCGACGATCATCACCTCGCCCGGTTCGAGCTCGACCGGGTCGATCTCGACCACGCCGCCACCTCGGCGAACCGTCACCCGCTCGGGCACCAACGCCAGCAACGCCCGCAGGCCTCGTCGGGTGCGGGCCAGCGCGTAGCCCTCCAGGGCCTCGGAGATCGAGAACAGGAACGCCAGCGACGCCGCCTCGCCGAACTCGCCGAGCAGCACTGCGCCCACCGCCGCGATGGTCATCAGCGTCCCCACCCCGAGCCGGCCCCGCAGCAGCGCCCACACCGTCTCCGGGATGAACGTCGACCCCCCGACGACCAGCCCGCCGACAAACGCGGCTGTAGCCGCGGCGTCGGCGTCCGCGACGTCGGCAACGAACCCGGCAGCCAGGAGCGCCCCGGCGGCGGCGGCGAGGCGCACCTCGCGTATGTGCCAGAACCGTTCGGGGGCCTCCACGGCCTCGGCGCCGTGATCGGCGTGTTCGTGGGCGCAGCAGGCGTCACCCATTGCCATCACCGTCCATCAGCGGGTTCGTACACAGCTCGATCGCGGCGCCGTTCGCGGCGAGTAGCCGCTCGGCGGCCCCGAGCAGGTCGGTGACCTCGGGTGCTGCCAGCCGGTAGAAGACCTGACGGCGTTCGCCCGGCCGGTCCACGACCAGGCCGCACTCCTTCAGGCACGCCAGATGCCCCGACACGTTCGACTGCGAGCCGCCGACCAGCTCGACGAGATCGCTGACCCGCCGCTCACCGTGGACGAGGGCGAGCAGGATCGCCACCCGCGTCGGGTCAGCGAACCCCCGGAACATGCGCGCCGCCGCAGCCGCCGGCGCCACCTGGGAGATGACCATGTCCCGATGTTATCGCTCATTGCCGATGTCACTGTGGGTTACGCCGTCACGTAAGACGGGGAAGGCCACAAGCCTGTCGGTGCCGTCAGATCGCCCGGAGCCGAGTGCTGATGCTACCTCTGGTTAGCGCGACGTAGAGAGCCGAGAACCCTCACCTGCTCGACATCGACGACCCCGAGGTCCTCGCCGCCGAGCTCGAACGCGTGCGGACCGCGTACAACGCGGTTCGGTTGCACGAGGGCATCGGCTATGTCACCCCCGACGACGAACACGAAGGCCGCGGCGAACGCATCCGCCAGGCCCGCCGCGACGGCCTCGCCGCCGCCGATCAAGCCCGCCGTGCCCACCACCGTCGCAGCCTCGGACCCTCCCGATCCTGCAACCCCTCATCGAAGGCGGCCTCCTGATCTTCGGCGGGCGCCGGTGGAGAATCACCGGTATCGACGCGCAGGCTCGGATCGTCGAGCTGACCCGCTCGGCGGGTGGCGTACCCCCGAACTTCGGCGGCGACGCCGCGATCGTCGGATCCTCGTGCCAGTTGGGTGAGCTGGTGCGGGTTCGAGCGCTGGACGGGAAGTGCTGACGTGCGTAACGTGCACGTTACGGATACCCTGGACGACATGACGGAACCGACGGGAGCAGAGCGCTACCTCGCTCGTCGCCTTGAGGACCCGGAGTACCGCCAGGCCTACGAGGAGGCACGCGAGCGGATCGAGCAGATCGACTCGGTGATCCGCGCCTTCGATGCCCGGCGCGAGGAGCTGCATCTCACCAAGGCTGAGCTGGCTCGACGCGCCGGAGTGAAGCCAGAGGCGATCCGACGCCTCTTCTCGGCCGAGAAGCCGAACCCCACGCTCACGACCCTGGTCGCGCTCGCTGGAGCTCTCGACCTCGAGATCCGGCCAACCCCCCGTCGAGGTGCGTCAACTACTCGAGCGCGGTCCGCCGCTTCCGGAACTCGACGCCGTAGCGCTTGACCCGCCGGTAGTCCCTCGGGTGTGCTGCCGTGCGCGGCGGCTTCGAGAGACCATCGATGCACACGATGCTGGACCCTCCGAGGTCCCCGGCGTCGCGCTCGAGGACACAGAACAGCCGATGGTTCATGCCGCCACCCTGCACCCGGACCTCGAAGTAGCCGGCCATGTCATCGTGCATCGCCTCCCACTTGCCGCCGCCCGAGAACGAAGGCGGTGGCGCTGCCGCCACGGCGTCGAGGACAGCATGGATCTCTGCCGCAACCTTGGCGGGGATCGAGTCAAGGAACTCGATGGCGGGCACGGCCCGATCGGGGTCGTCGTTCTTGTCGCGCTGAAAGAAGTGGATGCGCCATGGCTTCGACTGCTTCCTCTTGGAGGGATCGGTCATCTGTTCATGACTCCGGCTCCTCGGCTCCGACGCCACCCTGCGGGGCGACGGGCGCGAGCGTCTCGGCAGGGTGCTCGAGGCTCGCGACGACCTCCCCGACCGTGGCGAATGCCGAGGCCGGGAGCGGCTTGTCAGTCCGAATCTCGAAGACGATGGACCCGCCGTCGATCACCCACGCCTGATGGACTACCGGCGGCGTCGAGTGGCGGGTCTGGGCGGGCGGCCTGCTCAAGGTCGGATCCGCGACGGAACCCTGCGTCGGAACGTCAGGCTCACTCGCCTCGACCTCCTCGTCTCCCGCTCCCATAGAACGGAGAACCAACTGGCCGTCGTCGGTCCGCTCGGCGAGTCCGGCAGCCACGGCGCTCTCGCTGAAGGACTGCGCGAACTTGTCCTTCGAGCTCGGGGCGATTCCGAAATCATGGACTGCCCGCCCTCCCAGTTGGTCCATGGCAAGCGGCTGGCCCTTAGCGCTGCCCTCGTAGAGCTTGAAGAACACGGGGCTGTTCATGCCCTCTGTGTCAACCTCAGCTGAGGCAGATCGAGTAGTCGATTCGTTGAGCTGAGAGGGCGGGGAGGAGTCCCCGAGGTATGACAACTGTTGAGCATTCTGTGGACGCGCGCGCCGATGCTGGTGGCGTGGAGGACAGCACCGATCTGGACCCCGAGGTCCCCGAGCGGGCGCGTGGCCCGCGCCGGTACTCGGCGAAGTACAAGGCGCGGATCCTCGCCGAGTACGAGGGCTTGAGCAAGGCCGACAAGGGCGCGATGTTGCGCCGCGAGGGCCTGTACACGTCGCTGATCTGGGAGTGGCGCAAGCAGGGTGACCGGGGCGCGCTCGAGGCGCTGGCCAAGCCGTCGGGCCGGCCCCAGGCCGATCCCCGCGACCGGGAGGTCGCCCGGCTCCGTAAGGAGAACGAGCGGCTGGAGGCCGAGCTCGACCGGGCCCGCAAGGTGATCGAGGTGCAGGGGAAACTCTCGGCGCTGTTGGACGATCTCGCCACCGGCAGCGCCCCGAGGACGGACCGGGGCGAGACGAGATGATCGACGCCGCCATCGACGAGCTGACACCGCCGGTCGGGGTGCGCCGGGCGTGCACGGCGACAGGTGAGGCGCAGGTCCGCTGGTACCGCCGGCACCGCCAGAGCCCGCCGCCACCCCGTCCCGAGCGGCCGCGCCAGCCCCAGCCCCGGGCGCTCAGCGACACCGAGCGCAGCGAGATCCGCCGGGTGCTCAACAGCGCCGATCACGTGGACGAGGCGCCGGCGACGGTCTACGCCAAGCTGCTCGACGAGGGCGTCGACCTGGGGTCGGTGTCCACGATGTACCGGGTGCTGCGCGACCACGGCGAGGTCCGCGAACGCCGCCGGCACGCGACTCACCCGGCCACCAAGAAGCCCGAGCTGCTCGCCGAGCGTCCCAACGAGGTGTGGTCGTGGGACATCACCAAGCTGCTCGGCCCCGAGAAATGGGCCTACTACTACCTGTACGTGATCATCGACATCTACAGCCGCTACGTGCCGGGCTGGATGCTCGCCCATGCCGAGAACGCGAAGCTCGCCGAGGCGCTGCTCGCCGACACGGTCGCCAAGCAGAACATCGACCACGGCCAGCTCACCATCCACGCCGATCGGGGCTCGCCCATGGTCGCCAAGCCGGTCGCGTTCCTGCTCGCGGATCTCGGGGTCACCAAGAGCCACAGCCGCCCGCACACGAGCAACGACAACCCCTACAGCGAGAGCCAGTTCCGCACCCTCAAGTACCGGCCCGACTTCCCGGAGCGGTTCGGCTGCTTCGCCGACGCCCAGGCCCACTGCCAGCGGTTCTTCGGCTGGTACAACGACGAGCACCGTCACTCCGGCATCGGCCTCCACACGCCCGCGGATCTCCACTACGGGCGAGCCGACGCCGTCCGCCACCAGCGCGCCGTCGTCCTCGACGCCGCCGACGCCGCCAACCCCGAACGCTTCGTACGCAGGCCGCCCGCGCCGCCGAAGCTGCCCGCAGCCGTCTGGATCAACAAGCCCGACGAGGACACCGCTACGACACAGTGATTCACGCAGAAACCTGCCTCAAAAAGGTTGACACGCGCCGCTACGAACAGCATCCCTCTCCTTCGCGTCGATGGTCTGGCATCCGAGCTGCGGCAGAACGGGCGCGACCTAATGGACATGCTCAAGGCACGACATCCCACCAGCGCTCGTGGCTCTCCCGACCCGCCGACCGGGGCACGCTCTGTCAAGAGAACTCAACGTTCAGGCTCCGAAAGTGCTCACCGGTCGACAGCTCGACACAACAGGCTGCCCCCTCACGGAAGCCCCTTGCTGCACCCCCATTAGGCTCGGGGATCGTGCGCTGATCACCGCCGCGCTCCAGCTCGGTCTTTTCGATGTCGAAGCCGGCAAGCGCGGCCCCGCGCTCGAACTGCCGAATCAGTCGGCCG
>DASUJB010000037.1:0-5162 GCA_036279475.1 Acidimicrobiales bacterium
GCCGACCTAGCCGGCCGCTCGTGGGCGGTTGGCCGGCACCTCAGCCGGCGGCCAGGAAGTCGAGCACCAGGCGGCCCACGGCGTCGGGCCGCTCGAGGTGGAGGAAGTGGCCGGCGCCCTCGACGGTCTCCACCCGCGATCCGGCGTGGGTGAGCACGCCGGCGGCCAGGGGGGCCAGGTCCACCCCCATGCAGCCGTCGGTGGTGCCGTGGAGGTACAGGGTGGGCAGCGGTGGCGTCCCGGCCGCGGCCTCCTGCAGCGACGCCGCGTCGGGGCCGTCGCCGGCTGTCGCCCCTCCCAGCGTGGCCCGGTAGTAGGCGATGGCGGCCGTCAGGTTGGCCGGCTGGCGCAGGGCGTCCTTCACGTGGGGCAGGTCCTCGGCGGCGTCGTAGCCCGGCGACCAGTCGGACCACAGCCGGTCGAGGAAGGTCATGTCGTCCAGGGGCACGGCGATGTCGGCCAGCGGCGACTGGAGGAAGAACATGTACCAGGACCGCCGGAGCTGGTCGTAGGACAGGAACGACGTCGCCAGCGCCGGCGGGGGCGGGACCGCCAGGGTCACCAGCCGAGCCCAGCGGGCGGTGGCGTGGTGCACCGCGGCGTAGCCGGCGAGGGCCCCCCAGTCGTGGCCGATGAGGACGGCGTCGGAGCCGGCGCCCAGGGCCTGGTGCAGGCGGGCGGCGTCGAGGCCGAGGGCACCGGCGCCGTAGTCGCCGTCGGCGGGGACGGTCGTGGGGGCGTAGCCCCGCAGCCACGGGGCCACCGCCCGGTAGCCGGCCCCGGCCAGGAGGGGCAGCAGGTGCCGCCAGGTCCAGGCGCTGTCGGGGAAGCCGTGCAGGCACAGGGCCAGGGGGGCGTCGCCGTCGTCGAGGTCGCCGGCGGCGAGGTAGGCGAACGTGAGCCCGTTGGCCTCCACGGTGCCCTGGGCGAGCGGGACGTCAGGGGAGCCCGGCATGGGCCGGCACGCTAACCGACGGCGCCGCCCCGGGTACCGGTCTCCGGTGATTGTCGTCACACCCGGCCCGCCGCGGGATCGGCGTTGGGTAACGTCGCCCGGGCGCTGACCGCGCCACCAGGGGAACCCTTGCTGAACGTCTCCTTCTTCGGTGTGCGGGGCTCGACCCCCTGTCCGTGCGACGAGAACCGCCGGTACGGCGGCAACACCTCGTGCGTGCAGCTCGACGCCCCCGGCCACGACCCCATCGTCCTCGACCTGGGGACGGGCCTGCGCCAGCTCGGCTGCACGCTGCCCACCGACGGCTCGTTCCGCGGCTCGGCGCTGGTCACCCACCTCCACTGGGACCACGTCCAGGGGCTGCCCTTCTTCACCCCCATCCTCGTCCCCGGGGCCACGCTCGACGTCTTCGGGCCTCCCCAGGAGGCCGGCTCGCTGGCCGACGCCTTCCACCAGTTCGTCCGGCCGCCGTTCTTCCCCGTCACGGTGGAGGAGCTGTACGGCCAGATCGCCTTCCACGACGTCGCCTCGTGCGACCTGGAGGTCGACGGGGCCAAGGTGAGGGTCCGGCCGGTCCCCCACGTGGGTGCCAACAACGGCTACCGGGTCGAGCTGGGTGGCGCCGTGGTCGCCTACCTGGCCGACCACCAGATGCCCCAGGACGGCTCCCACCGGGTGAGCGACGCCGTGCTCGAGCTGTGCGACGGGGCCGACCTGGTGATCCACGACGCCCAGTACACGGCGGGCGAGTTCCCCGAGAAGAGCCACTGGGGCCACTGCACCGTCGACTTCGCCGTGTTCGTCGCCCGGGAGGCGGGGGCCAAGCGCCTCGCCCTCTTCCACCACGACCCCGCCCACGACGACGCCGCCATCGACGGCCTGCTGGCCCACGCCCGGTCCCTGGCCGAGCCCTCCGGCCTCGTCGAGGTCATCGCCGCCTCCGAGGGCCTCACCGTGTCCTTCGGCGGTTGACGCCCGGCGCTCGTCGCTAGGGTGCGGGAGCGTGAGCTCGGACCCACCCGCCCCGCCGGCCGTCGACCAGGCCCGGTTCCGCCAGGTGCTCGGGCACTTCCCGACCGGGGTCACGGTGGTGACCGCCCACGGCCCCGAGGGGCCCGTCGGCCTGTGCGTGGGCTCGTTCGCCTCGGTGTCCCTCGACCCGCCCCTGGTGGCGTTCTTCGCGGGGAAGGGCTCCGCGACGTACCCGGCCATCGAAGCCGCCGGGCACTACTGCGTCAACGTCCTGGCCGACGACCAGGAGGAGCAGGCCCGGGCGTTCGCCGAGCGGGCCGGCGACAGGTTCGAGGGCATCGGCTACCGCCGGTCCGTCGCCACCGGGGCACCGGTCCTCGACGACGTGCTGGCCTGGATCGACTGCGAGATCGACGCCGTCCACGAGGCCGGTGACCACTGGATCGTGGTCGGGCGGGTGCTCGACCTCGGTGTCGGCCACGAGGGCGGACCCCTCGTGTTCTTCCGGGGCGGCTTCGGTCGCTTCACCAGCTGAGAGAGGACCCACGTGGCGATCTACGCGCTCGGCGACCTCGCGCCGACCATCGACCCCACCGCCTACGTCCACCCCGACGCCGTGCTCATCGGCGACGTGCGGGTGGGGGCCGAGGCGTCGATCTGGCCCGGCGCCGTGCTGCGCGGGGACGGCGCGCCCATCACGGTCGGGGCCCGGACCTCCATCCAGGACGGCTCGGTGCTGCACGTGACCCCGGTGCACCCCACCACCGTGGGGGCCGAGTGCGTGGTCGGCCACCTCGTCCACATGGAGGGCTGCACCATCGAGGACGGGTCGCTCGTCGGCTCGGGCGCGGTGGTGCTCCACGGAGCCGTCGTGCGGACCGAGGCCCTGGTGGGCGCGGGAGCGGTGGTGTCCGGTGGTGTCGAGGTCCCGTCGCGGGCCATGGCCCTCGGGGTGCCGGCCCGCATCCGCCCCGACGCCGTCGACCCCGACGAGATGATCCGCGTCGCCGTGCGCAGCTACGTGGAGCGCGGGGCCACGTACCGCCGCGAGCTCCGCCGCCTCGGTTGAGGTCGTGGCGGTCGACGGGCGCGGCGCCGGTCGGCGCGGGCGGGGTGGCGGCCCGGGCCTCCAGCGGGTGTGCGTGTTCTGCGGCTCGAGCGACGGAGCGAGGCCGGGGTACCGGGCCGCGGCGGAGCGCCTCGGCGAGGCGCTGGCGGGCCGGGGCATCGGCCTGGTGTACGGCGGCGCCCACGTCGGCCTCATGGGCCGCCTGGCCGACGCCTGCCGGGCCGCGGGTGGTGCCGTCACCGGCGTGATCCCCCGGTCGCTGGTGGAGGCCGAGGTCGCCCACACCGGGCTCGACGACCTGCGGGTGGTGGGCACGATGCACGAGCGCAAGGCCCTCATGGCCGAGCTGGCCGACGGGTTCGTGGCCCTCCCGGGTGGCTTCGGTACGCTGGAGGAGTTCTGCGAGGTGGTGACCTGGAGCCAGCTCGGCCTGCACACCGTGCCCAAGCCGTGCGGCCTGCTCGACGTGGAGGGCTACTTCGACCCGCTGGTGGCCCTGTTCGACCGGGGCGTGTCCGAGGGGTTCGTGCGGCCCGCCCACCGGCGGCTGGTCCTCACCGCCGGCGACCCCGACCGCCTCCTCGACGACCTGGCGACGTGGGTGCCGCCACCGGTGACCGGGAGGTGGGCGTGACGGTCCTGCACTAGCTTCGCCACATGGACGTGGGACGCGTGGGGATCTGGACCGGTCAGCTCGACCTCCAGCCGGCCGCCCGGGCCCGGGAGGTGGCGGCCGAGCTCGACGAGCTGGGCTACGGGGCCCTGTGGGTGCCCGAGGCCGTCGGCCGCGATGCCCTGACCCATGCGTCCGTGCTGCTCGACGCCACCCGCCGCCTGGTGGTGGCCACCGGCGTGGCCAACATCTACAACCGGTTGCCCAACGTGGCGGTGATGGCCCAGCGCCTCCTGGCCGACGACTCGGGCGGCCGGTTCCTGCTGGGCCTCGGGGTCAGCCACCGGCAGCTGGTCGAGGGCATGCTCCGGCAGGACTGGTCCCGGCCGTACTCGTCCATGCGGTCCTACCTCGACCGGCTCGACGACGCCTTCGTCGTCTCGCCGCCGCCGGCCGAGCCCCCGCCGCGGGTGCTGGCCGCCCTGGGGCCGCGGATGCTGGCGCTGGCCGCCGAGCGGGCGTGGGGGGCGCACACCTACTTCGTGCCGGTGGAGCACGCCTCGATGGCGCGCCAGGTGATGGGCGACGGGCCGATGCTGCTGGTCGAGCAGGCAGCCGTGCTGGCCACCGATCCCCAGGTGGCGCGCGAGGCGGCCCGCAAGCACATGGGCACCTACCTGTCCCTGCCGAACTACGTGGGCAACCTGCGCCGGCTGGGGTGGGACGACGCCGACCTGGCCGACGGGGGCAGCGACGCCCTGGTGGACGCCCTGGTGGCCTGGGGCGAGCCCGAGGCGGTGGCGGCTCGCGTGGCGGCGCAGCTGGAGGCGGGGGCCGACCACGTCTGCGTCCAGCTCGTCGAGCAGGACGCCACGGCCCTCCCCGTCGAGGGGTGGCGACGGTTGGCACCGGCCCTGCTCGCTCCCTGAGCCCGCCGCCACGGGGGATGCCGGGGCACGGCGCCGTGCCGGTAGCCTCGACCCTCGGGTCGATCCGAGGGGCGCGGCCACGGGGATGACGGGACAGAGCCGAGCAGCCGAGGAGCATCGCGCCGCTCGCGCCGGATGGCGCCTCGTGGCCCGGCTGGCGGTCGAGCGCCGGGCGGGCGTGGCCGCGGCGGTGGCGACCGGCCTGGCGTGGACGGGGGCCAAGGTCAGCACCGGCGTGCTCGTCCGCAACGCGGTGGACCAGGGGATCGTGGCCGACGACACCGGTGCCCTCCGGCGGTGGGCCGCCGCCCTGGCGCTGGTGGCCGTGGCCTCGGCCGCCCTTGGCGGCCTGCGGCGGTACATGGCCTTCCGGGAGGCCCGGTGGGTGGAGGCCGCGCTGCGCGACCGGCTGTTCGCCCACCTCCAGCGGCTGCACGTCTCGTTCCACGACCGGGTGCCGACCGGCCAGCTCATGAGCCGGGCCAACACCGACCTGCAGCAGGTGCAGAACTTCATCGTCCTGATCCCGCTCACGATCTCCAACGCGGTGACCGTGCTCGCGGTGACGGTCATCCTCGTCAACACGAACTGGCTGCTCGCGCTCCTGGCGCTCGGGACGCTGCC
>DASUJB010000038.1:0-15682 GCA_036279475.1 Acidimicrobiales bacterium
GCGCATGTCCTCGAGGATCCACCGGTAGGTGGTGGCGATGCCCTCGGCCAGCGGTGTCGACGGCTCCCACCCGAGGGCCCCCCGGATGCGGGTGTTGTCGCTGCTGCGGCCGCGCACGCCCTGGGGGGCGTCGGGCACGTAGCGGCGCTCCACCACCACGCCCGCCGCCTGCTCCACGAGGTCGACCAGGCGGTCGACGGTGACCATCTCGCTGCTGCCCAGGTTGAGGGGCTCGCCGACGTCACCGGCGGCGATCAGCCGGGTCCCGGCCACGCAGTCGTCGACGTAGGTGAAGGTGCGCGTCTGCCGGCCGTCGCCCCAGATCTCCACCACGGGGTCGCCGGTGAGCACCGCGGTGGCGACCTTGCGGCAGATGGCGGCGGGCGCCTTCTCGCGGCCGCCGTCGTAGGTGCCGTGCGGCCCGTAGACGTTGTGGTAGCGGGCGACCCGGGTCGCGAGGCCGAAGTCCTCGGCGAAGTGGCGGCACATGCGCTCGCTGAACAGCTTCTCCCAGCCGTAGCCGTCCTCGGGCATGGCCGGGTAGGCGTCGGGCTCGGCCAGGCCGGGGACGTCGGGCCGGTCCTGCTTGCCGGCGGCGTACACGCAGGCGGACGACGCGTAGAAGTACCGGGCCACGCCGGCTTCGCGAGCCGCCAGCAGGAGGTGGGTGTTGATGAGGACGCTGAGCATGCAGCGGGCCTTGTTGCCGGCGATGAAACCGATGCCGCCCATGTCGGCTGCGAGGTTGAACACCTGGTCGGCGCCGTCGACGGCCCGCCGGCAGGCGGCGAGGTCGCGCAGGTCGAGGACCGCCTCCTCGGTGCCCCGGTGGCGCTGGTGCCAGGTGGTCAGTGGCTTGGCGTCGACGGCACGCACCTCGTGGCCGTCGGCGCGCAGGGCGGCCACCAGGTGACCGCCGATGAATCCCCCAGCCCCGGTGACGACACACGAGGGCATCGATGACCTTTCTAAGTGGTTGGATTGCTACATGCAGTGGTCGAGAGACACCCTCTCAGGTGAACGGCGCCTTGCCAAGAGGCGTCTCACCGGGCCTCGTGCCGTTCGACCGCCCGGCGCCGCGACGCGGCGGTTCGCCGGGCCGGGGGGCGTGCCGGCGCCAGGCCGCCCGGGCCAGCAGCCACACGAAGCGGGGGTTGCTCCGCAGGTACCGGCCGGCGAGCCGCCGGGGCTCGCTGGCCAGCCGGAACGCCCACTCCAGCCCGGACCGCCGCACCCACCCCGGCGCCTGCCGCTTCACCCCGGCGTGGAAGTCGAAGGCGGCCCCCACCCCCACGAGGACGGGGGCGTACACCTGCCCCACGTGCGCCGCCATCCACCGCTCCTGCTTCGGGGTCGACAGGCCGACCCACACGAGGTCGGGGCGGGCGGTCCGGATGCGCTCGACCTCAGCCCGCTCCTCCTCGGCATCGAGGGGCCGGAACGGCGGGCTCAGGGTGCCCACCACCGCGGCGCCCGGGAACCACTCGGCCAGGCGTGCCTCCAGGCGTCCGAGCGTGTCGGGCGTGGCGCCGTAGAGGAAGTGCCGCCAGCCGGTGCGCTCCGAGCGGGCGAAGGCCGCCAGCATCAGGTCGGGCCCGTAGACCCGCTCCACCGGGGTGCCCGGTGGCACCCGCCGCCGGGCGAGCCACACCAGGGGCATGCCGTCGGTCGTCACCATGCCCGCGTCGCGGTGGATGCGGCGGAGGTCGCCGTCGTCCTGGCACTCGACCACCCCGTGCACACCCGTCACGCAGACGTAGGTCGGTCGCCGGCCGGCGATCCACCGGCCGATGGCGTCGACGGCCTCGTCGAGGGTCTGGGCGTCGAGCGTCACGCCGAGGACGTCGACCCGGGTCGCGGTCACCCGGCCGGCTCCCCCGCCCCCGTGGGCTCCGGGTGCGGGGCGGCCGGCGCCACCGCCCACCACAGGTAGCCGACCAGGCTCCACAGCACGACCGCCCCCTGGGGCGACTCGAGGTACACGTCGAACAGCCCGGTGACCAGGGCGGCCACCACGGCCCCCCGGGCCGCCTCGACCGCCGGGGGGGCGACCACCGGCGGGGCGGGCCCCGGCGGGGCGACGACAGCCGGCGACGCGACCGTCCGCCGGCCGGGCCCCGGGGCGGCGACGGCAGCCGGCGACGCGACCCCCGGCGGGCCGGCGGACCGCCGGCGACCGGCCCTGAACGTCGCGGCCACCGTCAGCACCGGCACCGACAGGAAGACCACCGCCACCACCACGCCGGCCCGGCCCGCCAGGGAGAAGAAGATGTCGTGCGGCAGGCGCAGCGCGGGCTCGTCCGGACCCACCCCGGGTCGACGGCCCAGGTAGCGGACGGCCAGGTTGTCGCCCCACCCGTGGCCGTGCAGCACCATGGCGTCGTCGGTCACGTCCCGCCAGATGTCGCCCCACCAGTCCGTGCGCCAGTCCACCGTGCCGACGTAGGTGCCGCCCACCTCGTCCTCGGGCACGGTGCGCAGCATCGACGCCACCGCGTCGCCGAGGGCGTCGTCGCTCACCTCCCGGCCCCGCACCTCGAAGGAGAGCCCGCTGACCGCCAGCACGAGCACGGCCACCACCACGGCGGCGACCCCCCGGGCCAGGCGCACGCCGTTCGGTCGCACGGCGAGGAGCCCGGCCACCAGGGCCAGCAGCGCCCCCCGGCTGCGGAACGCCACCAGCAGGGCGGCGACGCCCCACAGGGCCAGGAGGGCGGCGCGCCCACCGGCCCCACGCCGACGCCGGGGCGCCCGGGCCAGCAGCGGCAGGACGAGCACCAGCGTCACGGCCAGGTCGCCCGACTTCGACGCCAGCACCACCTGACCGGAGGCCGGCCAGCGGGGCAGCCCCTCGGGGTCGACGAGCAGCAGGGCGGCCAGCGCCGTCGCCACCACCACCAGGGCCGGCGCCACCCGCACGGCCGCGGCCCGGACGGCCGCCGCCACCGCGGCGCGACCTACGCGGGCCTCGTGGGTGCGCAGGCCCGCGTAGGCCGCGAAGGCGAACGCCGAGTAGTAGACGGGGGCCAGGCCCCGCCCGGTCTCCAGCCACGAGGTGCGACCGGCGAGGCGCTCGACGACCACCTGGATGGCGGCCATCCCCACCAGGGCGGCCGTCATCCCCGCGGGCAGGGTGCGGGGCACCGGCATGGCCGGCCCCACCGTGGCGAGGAGGACGACCAGGAGGAGGACCTCTCCCACGAACACGGGGGGCACGCCGGCGTAGGCGAAGCCCTTGCCGAGGGCGAGGTACCCGACCACGCCCACCCCCAGCGCCACCAGGGCCACGGGCGGCCGGGCCCGCGCCGGGCCGGTGGGCGGGGGACCGGGGACCGGGCGGCGGGACGGCGTCGCCGGCGCGCCTCCGGTGACGCCCGGACCGCCGGGCGCCGGCGTGGGAGCGAGGGTCACAGAGGTGGGCCTCCCCGTCGGTCGAGCGCCATGCTCATCACTATGAGCGCATACTCTGCCACTACACGTACTTGTTGACGTAGAGTGGCGACCGGCGGACGCCCGGCACGCACGAGGAGCCAGATGGCGCTGCGGGTGGCAATGGTGCACAGCTTCTACGACTCGGCCCGGCCGAGCGGCGAGAACCTCCAGGTCGAGGCCGAGGCGGACGCCCTCCGCCGCGCCGGCGTCGAGGTCCGGGTCTTCGCCACCCGCACCGACGACGAGGCCCGCGACCCGCTCTACCCCCTCCGTTGCGCGGCACGGGTGGCGACCGGGCGGGGAGCCTCGCCCCGGCGGGCGGTGGACGCCTGGCGGCCCGACGTGGTGCACGTGCACAACCTGTTCCCCAACCTGGGCCGCCGGTGGGTGCGCGACCTGGTCACCCCCGTGGTGGCCACCCTCCACAACTACCGCTTCACCTGTGCCAACGGCGTGCTGGTCCGGGACGGCCGGCCCTGCACCGACTGCCCGGACGGCCACCGCTCCTCCGCCGTCCGCCACCGGTGCTACCGGGGCTCGCTGGCCGCCACCGTCCCGGTGGCCCTGGGCCAGCGCCGGGGCCCGGCCGCCGACCCCCTCCTGGCCCGGGCCGACCGCCTCCTGTGCCTGTCGGCCCGCCAGCGCCGCATGCTGGAGGAGGCCGGCCTCCCCCCGCACCGCCTCGTGGACTGGTCCAACTTCCTGCCACGCCCGTTGGCCCCACCGGCCGAGCCCGCGGTCCCCGCGGCGCGCCGGGGCACCCTCTACGTCGGGCGGCTGTCGCCCGAGAAGGGCGTCCTCGAGCTCGTACGGGCCTGGACGGGCCCCGATCTCCTCACCGTGGTGGGCGACGGGCCCCAGGCGGCGGAGGTCCGGCGGGCCGCCGCCGGCCGCCCCGTGGCCGTGCGCGGCACCCTCCCCCGGGCCGAGGTGGTGGCGCTCATGGGCACCAGCACCGCCCTGCTCGTGCCGGGCACCGCTCCCGAGCTCGCCCCGCTCACCTTCATGGAGGCCATGGCCAGCGGGCTCCCCGTGGTGGTCCGCCCGCCGTCCGACCTGGCCGCCACGGTGCGGGGGCAGGGCGTGGGCGCCGTGGCCACCTCGGTGGGCGACATGGGCGACGACGCCGCCCGGGTGTCCGCCGAGCCCGGCATCGCCTGGCGCTGCCGGGCCCTGTACGCCGCCCGCTTCACCGAGGCGGCCTGGCAGCGGCGCCTCACCTCGCTCTACGAGGACCTCGTGGCACCGTCCCGACGGGAGGAGCCGGCCCGGTGAGGCCGACCCCGGCCGCCCCGGCGAGGCCAGGCAACCGCGGCGACGGGCGTCCCGGCGACGGCGCGCCGTCGGGCTTCTACCGGTCACCCTTGCCCCGGGCACGCTGGCACCACGACCGGGACGCCGTCCTCCTCGAGCTGGCCCGGGACGAGCACGTGGTGCACGTGGGCTGCACGGACTCGCCCCTCACCGAGGAGAAGCTGGCCGACGGGACCCTCTTGCACCCCCGGTTGGCGGCCGTGGCCGACGACCTGGTCGGGGTCGACCTCGACGGTGAGGGCCTCGAGCTCCTCCGGGCCCGGGTCGGCGGGCGCTACGCCCGCGTCGACGCCACCGACGAGGCGGCGCTGGCCGCGGCGGTGGCCGACGCCCGGCCCACCGTGGTCATGGCGGCCGACGTCATCGAGCACGTGGCCGACGCCGGCCGCTTCGTCGGCGCCCTGGCCACCTGCGTCCGCGCTGGGGCCCCGGGCTGCCGGCTGGTGGTGTCCACCCCGAACGGCCTGTCGCTCCGCGGCCCCGTCCTGGCGTGGGCCGGCACCGAGCTCATCCACCCCGACCACCGCGTCGTGCACACGCCGGCCAGCCTGAGTCGCACCCTGGCCGACGCCGGCTTCCGCCCGCTCCGGTGGGCCACCTACCCCGTCTCGCTCGGGGCCGGCCCGGCCCGGTGGGCCTTCGACGCCGTGTCGCGCACCGTCGGCCGGGTCCGGCCCCTGCTGGCCGACGGCCTGGTCGTGGTGGCCGACCTGGCCGGGCGACCCCCGGAGCCGACCACCGGCCCCGACCCCCTGACCACCGTCGACACCCACCAGCGAGGGACGTGATGGACGAGCCGACGCTCCACGACTACGTGACGGTCCTCCGCCGGCGCTGGCGGGTGGTGGCCGTGGCCGTGGCCGTGGCCGTCGCCGTCGCCCTGGCAGCGTCGCTGCTGCAGACGCCGCGCTACCGCGCCGAGTCGGAGCTGCTGCTGCGGGGCACCACCAGCGAGTCGCTGCTGGTCGACGGGGCGGGCCAGGTCCAGACCTCGCAGGACTCGGCCCGCGAGCTCAACAACGAGATCCGGCGCATCGAGTCCCAGCCCACCCGCGACGCCGTGGAGGACGCCTACGACGGCCCGCTGGACGTCGACTCGGTCGAGGCCGTCGCGCCCGCCTCCGAGGAGAGCGACCTGATCCGCATCCGAGCCACCTCGTCCGACGCCGCGGCCGCCACCGAGCTCGTCGACACGTACGCCCAGACCTACGTGCAGGCACGGCGCAAGGCACAGGTCGAGGACCTCCTGGCCGCCAGCGAGGAGATCCAGGGCCGCCTCGACAGCCTCCGCCGCCAGATCGACGAGGTGAGGGCACCGCTCGACGAGGTGGAGGCCAGGCTGGCGGCCCTGCCGGCCAGCAGCCCCGAGCGCACCGGGTTGGAGGACGAGCGCCAGGCGGTGCTGGGCGAGGTCCTCCCCCGGCTCTCCCCCCTGGAGAACCGGGAGAGCTCGTTCCGCAGCCAGCTCGAGCAGCTCCAGGCCACCCAGGACCTGTCCACCACGGGCGGGGTGACGATCCTGACCCCCGCCACCGAGCCCGACACGCCGGTATCGCCCCGGACGGCCCGCAACGTCGTCGTCGGCGGGCTGGTGGGGCTCCTGGCCGGGCTGGTGCTCGCCTACTACGTCGACCGCCTCGACGACTCCGTGGGATCCAAGGACGAGAGCGAGCGGCTCACCAGCCTCCCCACGCTGGGGGTCATCCCCGCGGCCACCGAGCGGGCGGGCACGACGGAGCTGGTGGCCGTGGGCGACCCCACGGGGCCGGCGGCCGAGGCCTACCGCCTCCTGCGCACGTCGGTGAAGTTCCTGGGCCTCGAGCGGCACCTCCGCACGATCCTGGTCACCAGCACCGCCGCCTCGGAGGGCAAGACGGTCACGGCCGCCAACCTGGCCGCGGTCCTGGCCCAGGGCGGCGACCGCGTGCTGCTGGTGGGAGCGGACCTGCGGCGACCCCGGGTGCACGGGCTGTTCGGCGCCCCCCAGCAGCCCGGGCTCACCACCGTGCTGCTCGAGGGCATCGACCCGGCGGCCACCGTCTTCGCCGTCGAGGAGGTCCCCGGCCTCCACCTGATGCCTCCCGGGCCCACGCCACCCAACCCGGCCGAGCTGCTCGACAGCGAGCGGGCACACGAGCTGTTCGCCCGGCTCGCCGAGTCCTACGGCACGGTCGTGATCGACTCACCGCCCGTCCTGCCCGTGACCGACAGCCAGGTGCTGGCCCGCGTGGCCGACGCCGTCCTGGTGGTCGTCGCCTTCCGGGAGACCTCGCGTCGGGGGTTGACCCGGACGATGGAGCTGCTCGGCCAGGTGGCGGCCCCGGTCGTGGGCACGGTCCTCAACCTGGTGCCCCTGCGGGAGAGCTACGGCGGCCAGCCCTACCGGTACGAGACCTACCGGAGCCGAAGCGAGCGGCGCCGACGCCGGCAGTCAGCGGCCGCCACCGGCGACTCGCCCCCGGCCCATGCCCGTCGGATCGCGGGCCGGGCGGCGACGCCCGCCCCGCCGGGGGGCGGGCCGGCGGGGTCGCCGCCGCCCGAGGAACCGATCGAGGTGCCCGAGGGCGGCGGGACCAGCGCTCAGGACGACGAGGGTGCCCACAGCGGGTACCCGTAGCGCCGGATCATCGGGGCGGTGAGCACGGTGCAGAGGGCCCGGGGCCCGGCCGCCATCTCCGTCCGCCACCGGTCGTCGGGCCGCACCGGCGCCCGGCCGAAGCGCACCGGGTTGCCGGCCACCGCATGCTGGGGCCCGGTCACGGCCGGCGCCGCGGGCCCGGTCACGGCCGCCCCCCACCGCCGGGCCGCCGGTGGCACCAGGCGGCGGACGTACGCCTCGGGGTCGGCCACCAGGTCCTCGTACCGCACGCGCCACGCCCCGGCCAGGCGCCCCTGGCCGGCCAGGTGGCGCACGACCCGCTCGGTCGTGAGGTGGCCGCGCCACCAGTCGACGGCGCTGGCCACCACCGGCCGCCGGGGCAGGGCGCCGCCGGCCCGGCTCGGGTCGGGCTTCGGACGCGACTGGGAGAAGGCCACCGCCCGCGGGTCGCGCACCAGGTGCACCGCGGTGAGCGGCCGGTCGAGGTGCCCGGCCGTCCACAGCACGCTCGACAGCTTGGACGTGTCGACCAGGAGGGAGGCGCCGGTGACCCGCTCCGTCGCCCGCTCGGTGGCGGCCCGCAACGCCAGCTCCGCCGGCCGCGGCGCCGGCAGGCGGGGGGCCAGCAGGTGGCGGCGGCGGAGCCGGTGCTCCATGATGGCCGCCCCCTCGCCGTCCGAGCGCAGGCCCAGCTCGGCGCGGGCCTCCGCCGCCACCGCCGCCCACACCTCGCACGCTGCCACCGGCGCACCGCACTGGCAGGTGGCTCCCCCGACGAGGGCCTCCCACAGGAGGTGGAGCTCGCCGCAGTGGAACCCGCCGCCCTCGGCCAGCAGCATCCCCAGCAGGGTCGATCCCGAGCGCCCGAACCCGGCCACCACGACCCACCGTGGGCCGGTCACGGACGCCGCGCTCACCACCGGGCCCCGGCGCGGGAGGCCCCGGGGCGGGCCGGTGCCGCGGCCGGGCCGCCCGCTGCCGGCACTGCCGGACCGACGGCGGGACCAGCCGATGCTCGGCGATCGGGGCCCGGGATCCGGCCACCGCGACCCCGGCGCCCGAGGGCCCACCACGACCCCACGGCGTTGACCCAGGTCCCCCCGGCCAGCCCCCACACGCCTCCGGTGGCACCGGCGGCCGCCGCCCCCGCCAGGCCGCCGGCCACGGTGACGGTGCCCGCCAGGAGGCGGAGGCGCAGCGCGGTCCGGGCGGCTGCCGCCACCCTCAGCCCCAGGACGGCGCCGCTGCCCACGGCCGTCCCCGCCGTCACCACCGTGAACGGCAGGACCAGGCGGTGCGCCCCCGCCCACGACGGGCCCAGCAGCGCCTCGCCCCACGACGCCGGCGCCGCGCCCAGGACGGCGCCCCACCCCACCGACAGGGCGAGGAGGCCGGCGCTGACACCGACCAGGACCGGGCGGAGGCGGTGGGGCGCCCGGGCCGCCAGCCTGGCCCCCTCGGCGATCCCCCCGGCCATGAGGCCGGCCAGCGCCACCGTGAACGGCCCGAAGAGCAGGGAGCCGGCCCGCACGGCGCCGACCGCGGCCACCCCACCCGCCACCCCCACGGCCAGGACCGTCACCTGGGAGGAGCCGGTGGTGAGCAGCAGGTCCACCGCGAAGCGCCCGCCCAGGGCCCCGTGACGGCGGAGGTAGCCGGCAGCCTCGCGCCACGCCGGTGCCACACCGGCCTGGGCGACGCCCAGCGCCGCCGCCACCGCCCCCGCGCCGGCCCACGCCGCCGTCAGCGCGGTCACCTCCCCGTCGGCCGCCCGCAGCGCCACGGCCAGCAGCACCACCTGCCCCGCGCCCCACGCCAGGTCGTTGACGAGGGCCGCCTGCGGGCGCCGCATGGTGATGAGGGCGTACCGCCACACGTCCTGGAGGACGAGGGCTGGCAGCATGACCCCGGTGACGGCCAGCGCACCCCCCACCGCTCCGCCCACCACCCCCCCGGCGACGCCCACCACGACGCCGCTGGCCGCCCCTGCCACCAGGCCCGCGCCCGCGGCGGCGGACACCTCTCCCCGCTGGTCGCGGTGGGCGCTCACCCGGATGGCGAGCGGTTGGGCGATCAGGCCCCGCGTGCCGCTGACCACCAGCGTGTAGATGAGCACGGCGGTGCTGAAGGCTCCGAAGCTACCCCGGGACACCGAGCCGGCCACGACGAGCGCGGCGACGGCGTTGGTGAGGCTGGAGACCGCCTGGTCGGCCAGGGCCCAGCCCATCCGGCGCCGGGCCCCGTGACGCCCTCCCGGGCGCGAGCGGCCCCCCGCCCTCAGGGCGACCACCAGCCCTCGCCGTCCCCGCCGGCGGGCCGGCCCGTCGACCGGCCGAGGTACAGGAAGCGTCGCGCCGTCCCCGGGAACCGCCCCAGCCCGGCGTCGAGCAGGCGCAGGAGGCCGGGGGGCCGGACGTTGGCCGGGCGGAGGGCGTGGGTGCGCACCTCGGAGAACCCCATCACCGCCATGAACTCCCGGAAGGCCCGGGTGGTGGGGCTGTGCAGGTGGCCCACGGGCCGCCGGTCCCGGTAGCTGGGAGCCACGCCCACGGTGCGCACGCTGCAGAACTCCACGTCCCGAGGTTGGTAGCCGCACAGCAGAGCCAGCCGGTTGTGCCAGCCGCCCAGGTTGGGCAGGGCGATGGCCACCAGGCCGCCGGGCCGGAGGACGCGGGCGAACTCACGGACGGCGGTGTCGTACCACGGCGGGTAGTCGAGCATGCCGAAGCACGTGAGGACGTCGAAGGCGTCGTCCCCGTAGGGCAGGGGGCCAGCGGACACGTCGGCCTGGACGGCCCGCACCCCCTTGGCCCGAGCCTCGGCCATCACCACCGGGTCGACGTCGACCCCGTGGGCCTCCTCCACGCCCAGGTGGTCGGCGAGGGTGGCGGCGATGCCCCCGTAGCCGCACCCGACGTCCAGGAGCGCAGCCGGCCGGCGGTGGGCCGACGCCGCCACCAACGCCGCGGTGACCTCGGCCAGGTTGGAGCTGGTGCAGCTCCGCTCGACATCGTTGGCCGACAGCCGGGAAGGACGGTCCATGCTGACTCCACGATCTGCCACGCCTTGCGGTTGTCTAGCCACGATTAGTGACATGGTACCGCTCCTGTCGAGCCGTGTACCGGGGCCGCCGGCGTCCCGTGGCAGCCGGCCTCGCCCGGCCGGACGCCCGCGCCGGCGGGGCCGGCGGGCGCCCCGAGGACCGGGTGCCATGATGCGGCGTGCCCGCGACCGTGCCGTCCCCCGTCGCCTCCCCCGCCGACCTCTACCTCGATCTCCTCGCCCGGGACCTCACCCGGGACCTGTTCCTCGACGAGGAGGTGCGCGACGTCGACCTGCGCACCTGGCCCGGCGGCGAGCCCGAGGGGCTCCGGGACCTGCTCCGCGCCCGGCGATGGCGGGTCGTCGGGCCCGGGGCCGACCGCGCCACGCGGGCCGTCGGCAACGACTGGCCGCCCCGTGCCGAGACGATGGTGGGCCTGGAGCGGCTGGCCAATGTGCGCCGCCTGGTGACCGCCGCCCTCGAGGCGGGCGTGGCCGGCGACCTCGTCGAGACCGGGGTGTGGCGCGGCGGCACCGCCATCTACATGCGGGCCGTCCTCGCCGCCCTGGGCGACCGCAGCCGCACCGTGTGGGCGTGCGACTCCTTCGAGGGCCTGCCCGAGGCCGATGCCGAGCGCTACCCCATGGACGTCCCCCTCCGCCTCCACGAGCACCGCGCCCTGGCGGTGGGGCTGGCCGAGGTGCAAGCCAACTTCGAGCGGTACGGGCTCCTCGACGAGCAGGTCCGCTTCGTCCCCGGCTGGTTCCGCGACACCCTGCCGCGCCTGGCCACCGAGGTCGGCGCCATCGCCGTGCTGCGCCTCGACGGCGACATGTACGAGTCGACGATCGACGCCCTCGCCAACCTCGAGCCGCTGGTGGCCCCGGGCGGCTACGTCATCGTCGACGACCACGGCGGGATCGAGGCCTGCCGGCAGGCGGTGTCCGACCACCGGAGGGCTCGGGGCATCGTCGCCCCGATCCACGAGGTCGACTGGACGGCGGTGTGGTGGCAGACGCCCCCCGACGGCCCCCGACCCGTCGCCGGGGGCCGCCTCGAGCGTTGACAACGAGGCTCCGACTTCGATCTACTGGACCGAAGCCTGACAAATCTCATCAGGTTTTACGGGAATGGTCGGCCCGCCAGGGACGGGGTTCCCGCCGCCGAGATCGGAGCAGCCATGGGTCAGCGCGAGGTCGACGCCGCACAGCTCGCCGATGCCGAGAAGTTCGAGGACGTCCTGGCCCGCTACCTGGCCGGGGAGGTCGAGGAGGACGCCTTCCGCATCTTCCGGCTCAACAACGGCATCTACGGCCAGCGCCAGGGCGGGCACCACCAGATGGTGCGGGTGAAGGTGCCGTGGGGAGGCATGCTCCCCGACCAGCTCGACATGATGGCCCACATCGCCGAGACCTACTCGCGGGGGTGGGGCCACATCACCACCCGCCAGAACGTCCAGTTCCACTACGTGCAGCTCGAGCAGGTGCCGGAGGTCATGCGGCTGCTGGGCCGGGTCGGCATGACCAGCCGGGAGGCGTGCGGCGACACCGTCCGCAACGTGCAGGGCTGCCACCTGGCCGGCGCCTGCCCCCACGAGGCCCTCGACATCACCCCGTGGGCGGAGGCGACGTTCCGGCACTTCGTCCGCAACCCCCTGGGCCAGCGCCTGCCCCGGAAGTTCAAGGTCAACTTCTCGGGGTGCGCCACCGACTGCGGCCAGGCGATGTTCAACGACGTCGGGGTGGTGGGCACCACCCGCACCCTCGAGGACGGCAGCCGCGAGGCCGGCTTCCGGGTCTTCGTGGCCGGCGGGCTCGGTGCCAACCCCCACCCCGCCCTGGCCCTCGAGGACTTCACCGCCCGCGCCGACCTCCTCCCCACGATCGAGGCGATCCTGCGGGTGTTCAACAACCACGGCAACCGGGACAACAAGCTGCGGGCCCGGATGAAGTGGCTGGTCGACACCATGGGCTGGGACGAGGTCCGGGCCCGCATCGTCAAGGAGCGGCGGCTGCTGCTGGCCTCGTCGTCGTGGCCCGGCGGCATCCCCGACGAGGTGGCCAAGGCGGGCGACGCCGCCGCCGGCACCGTGGCCGACGTGGCAGCCACCCCCCTCGGCCAGGGCGTGGCCGTGGAGATCACCCGTCGCCACCCCCGGGAGCGGTGGGAGGACACCAACGTCGTGCGGGGCGCGGCCCGGGGCACCGTGTCGGCCATCGCCGGCGCCCGGCTGGGGGACGTGACCGCCGAGCAGTTCCGGGCCCTGGCCGCCGTCCAGCGCGAGATGGGGCTCGAGGTACGGCTCACCAACCGCCAGAACGTCGCCCTCCGGGGCCTGGCCGAGGACCAGCTCCCCGCCCTGTACGAGCGGCTGGACGCCATCGGCATGGCCCGGCCCGGGGCCGAGCTGGCCCGGGACGTGGTCACCTGCCCGGGGGCCGACACCTGCAACCTCGCCGTCACCCAGAGCCGCGGCCTGGGCGCCGCCATCGGCGAGCGCCTGGAGGCCGAGGGGTTGGCCGAGGTCGGCGGCCTGCGGCTCAACATCTCCGGCTGCACCAACAGCTGCGGCCAGCACCACGCCTCCGACATCGGGTTCTTCGGGGCCGAGAGGCGTGCCCACGGCCGGTCGGCACCCGGCTACCAGATGCTGCTGGGTGGCTACGTGGGCCAGGAGCGCGTCCACTTCGGCGACAAGGCCCTGCGCCTCCCGGCCAAGAGCGCGGCCGAGGCCGCCGTGCGCGTCGTCCGCCGGTTCGCCGAGGAGCGCGGCGCCGGCGAGTCCTTCCGCCAGTGGATGGAGCGCGTCGGCGGTGCCAGGCAGATCGCCGCCGGCCTCGAGGACCTCGGCCAGTTCCCCCCGCCGGAGGAGGCACCGGAGTTCTACGTGGACTACGACGAGACCGGCCCGTACGTGGCCGAGGTCGGCGCCGGCGAGTGCGCCGGCGTCTGAGGAGCAGCGCCATGAGCTTCCTGGTCGAGCCGCCCGCGCTCCCGGTCACCGCCTTCCACGACGAGGAGCTGGCCGAGCTCGACGCCGAGTTCGAGAGCGCGACGGCACCCCAGATCATCCGGTGGGCGGTGGACAACTTCAGCCCCCACCTGTGCCTGGCGGCCTCGATGCAGGACGCCGTCCTCATCGACTTGGCCACCAAGGTGGATCCTGGCATCGAGGTGGTGTTCATCGACACCGGCTACCACTTCCCCGAGACCCTCGAGACCGTCGAGGTGGTGCGCCGCCGCTACGGGCTCAACCTGAGGATGATGACGGTCGCCCACCACGACGAGGAGCTGTGGAAGGTCGACCCCGAGAACTGCTGCTCGGCCGTCAAGGTGGGCCAGCTCGACCGGGCTCTGGCGGGCAAGGCGGCGTGGATGAGCGGCCTGCGCCGCGCCGAGGCCCCCACCCGCGCCCAGGCACCCGTCGTGGCCCGCGACCTCCGCGGCCTCGTGAAGGTCAACCCCCTGGCCACCTGGACCGACGAGGACGTCGCCGGCTACATCGTCGACCACCAGGTGCCGGTCAACCCCCTGCTCCACCAGGGCTACACGTCGATCGGGTGCCAGCCCTGCACCACCCGACCGCTCGACGGCGCCGACCCCCGCTCCGGGCGCTGGGCCGGCCGGACCAAGACCGAGTGCGGCATCCACGGGTGAGCTGAGCCGAGGCCCGCGCCCGAGCCGGCGGGCCTCGGCCGGGGTCCCCGGCCCGAGCCGCCGTGCCCGGCGCGTCAGCGCGCCGGGCGCTCGGCGTCCCCCCTCCGGCCGCCCACGGCGGCGACGACCACCACCAGCAGGCCGCTGCACAGCAGCACGACCTGCGTCGACTCCAGGTGGCCCACCAGCGGCCACTGCACCTCGTCCAGCAGGTCGTCGGCCACCCCGGCGCCCACCGCCGCCAACGCCAGGGCCGAGCGGATGACGACGTGGAACACGGTGAAGGCCAGCACCCGCTCCCGCTCCGCCAGCTCGTCCTGGAGCACCTCCATGGCCAGGGCCAGGACGACGGCCGACAAGCCCCCGAAGGCCACCGCCGCCATCAGCGCGAACCCGATCGAGGGGGCCAGGCTCATGGTGGCCACGACGCCGCCCTCGAGCACCAGGACGCTGGTCACGGTCCGCAGGTCACGCCGGTGGACCAGGCGCAGCGCCAGCAGGCCGCCCCCGGCCCCCACCCCGAAGCAGGCCACCAGCAGCCCGAACTGGATGTCGGTGGCGCCCAGCACCTCGCGCACCCACACGATGCCGATCGAGAACAGCGCGCCCAGGCCGAAGGCGACCACCGCCGCCATCGGCGCCAGCCGCCGGACGATCGGCAGCCGCAGGGCGTCGAGGAAGCGGCCGCCACCCCCACCCTCGTCGAGGGAGGACGTGCCCAGCTCGGGGAGCCGGGCGATGGCCAGGAACGAGACCACGAACGTCAGGGCATCGAGGGCGAACACCACCCGGGCCACGCCGATCCCGGCGTCGGAGCCGGCGACGGCGGCCACCACCGCGTACAGGCCGGCGCCGATGGGGATCATCCCGTAGGACGTGCCGAGCACGAGGCCGTTGGCCACCGCCAGGTCGTCGTCCCCCTCGACCAGGTCGGGGATCGAGGCGTCCCGGGCCGGGAGGAACACCATCCCGGCCAGCTCCACGAGGAAGGCCCACAGGTACACCCACCACACGGCCTTCACCCAGGGCAGGACTGCCACCGCCGGGACGCGCACGGCGTCCATGGCCAGCATGACGCGACGCCGGCTCCACCGGGACACCAGCCTGGCCGCCACGGGACCGGCCAGCACGGTGGGTGCCAGGCGCAGCACCAGGACCCCGCCCACCGCGGTGGCCGACCCGGTGAGCTCGAGGACCAGGGCCATGAGCGCCACCGTCCCCATCCAGTCACCGAGCGAGGACACCGACTGGCCGACGAGGAGGTCTCGCAGCGGTCCCCGGGGCAGGACCCCGGCGTGGTGGTCGCCGACGGCGCCCCCGCCGACCGCGGCCTCCGGCTCCCACGGACCGCCGAACGGCGCCACCGCGTCGTCGGGCGGCGTCACGGCCGCCCACCGGTGCGCTCGACGCCCGGACCGGCGGCGCCCCCCGCCCCCCTACCGGCCGGGGTGCCGGTGCGCGGGGGGGCTAGCGCCCCGCCTTCGATCTTCCCCCTGGTCACGGCGTCGGTCACGCCTCCCACCACCAGGCCAACCCGGCCAGCCCCCGACCGGTGTGGACCACCATGACGGGGCTGAAGGGGCCGGTGTCGCAGCTGGCCGGGTCGAGGGCCTCGATCCGGCGACGGAGGTCGGCGG
>DASUJB010000039.1:0-22690 GCA_036279475.1 Acidimicrobiales bacterium
CACCACCCTCGAGCAGCCGCCGCACCACCGCCGAGCCGACGATGACGCCGTCGGCCACCTCGGCCACCGCGGCCGCCTGGGCAGCATCGGACACCCCCACCCCCACCAGCACCGGCAGGTCGGTCAGGGCCTTGAGGCGGCGGGCGATGTCCAGGGCGCTGGAGGACAGCGAGTCGCGCTCCCCGGTCACGCCCAGGAGGCCGACGCCGTAGACCCAGCCGCGGGACCGGGCGCAGATGCGGGCGAGGCGCTCGTCCGGGCCGGTGGGCGCGGCCAGCAGGATGGTGGCCACCCCGGCGGCGTCGGCCGCCTCGGCCCACGTCCCCACCTCCTCGAGGGGTAGGTCGGGCACGATGGCCCCCGCCACCCCACGCTCGGCCAGGGACTGGGCGAAGCGCACGTGCCCGTAGCGGTGGACGGTGTTGTAGTAGGTCATCACCACGAGGGGGACGCCTCCCGCGTCCAGCTGGCCCAGGCCGGTGACCACGCCCACGGGCGTCGCCCCCGCGGCCAGGGCACGCTCGGACGCCTCCTGGATGGTGGGGCCGTCCATGACAGGGTCGGAGAAGGGGATGCCCACCTCGATGGCGTCGGCCCCGGCCGCGGCGCACGCCTCGACCGCCCGCTGCCATCCGGGCAGGCCCCCGGTCACGTAGGGCACGAGGAGCTTGCGGCCCTGGTCTCGCCGGACGCGCAGGTGGGCCTCCAGCAGGCCGGCGACACCGGGGACCGGCGGGGCCCCCACGCGGTGGGAGGAGGCGCTCAACCCTCGGCTCCCGTGCCCGACAGGTCGACGCCGAGCAGGCGTGCCACCTGGGCCACGTCCTTGTCACCCCGGCCCGAGAGGTTCACCAGCACCACCCTCCCCCTCAGCCTCTCCCGCTCCCGGGCCACCCACGCCAGAGCGTGGGCCGACTCCAGGGCGGGGATGATGCCCTCGGTGCGGGCCAGCAGCTCGAAGGCGGCCAGGACCTCGTGGTCGGCCACCGGGTGGTAGGCGGCCCGGCCCAGCGTGGCGAGGTGGGCGTGCTCGGGCCCGACGCCCGGGTAGTCGAGCCCGGCCGAGACCGACTCGGCCTCGAGCACCTGGCCCTCCTCGTCCTGGAGCAGGAAGGACTTCGACCCGTGGAGCACGCCGGGCACGCCCCGGTCGATCGCCGCCCCTCCCGCCGGCTCGGCGCCCACCAGCTCGACGCCGGGTAGGTCGGCGAACCCCGAGAAGATGCCGATGGCGTTGGACCCGCCGCCCACGCACGCCACCACGACGTCGGGGTCGCCGCCGGTGAGGGCCCGGCACTGCTCGCGGGCCTCGTCGCCGATGACCCGCTGGAGCTGGCGCACCATGAACGGGTACGGGTGGGGGCCCATGGCCGAGCCGATGCAGTAGTGGGTGTCCTCGACGGCCGCGACCCAGTGGCGCAGCGCCTCGTTGGTGGCGTCCTTGAGGGTGCGGCTGCCCGACCTGGCGGCACGCACCTCGGCGCCCAGCAGGCGCATGCGGAACACGTTGAGGGCCTGCCGGCCCATGTCCACCTCGCCCATGAACACGGTGCACTCCAGGCCCAGCAGGGCGGCGGCGGTAGCGGCCGCCACCCCGTGCTGACCGGCACCGGTCTCGGCCACGATGCGGGCCTTGCCCATGCGCCGAGCCAGCAGCACCTGGCCCAGCACGTTGTTGATCTTGTGGGAGCCCGTGTGGTTGAGGTCCTCCCGCTTGAGCAGCACCCGGCACCCCAGCTCCTCGGAGAGGTTGGCGCACTCGGTGAGGAGCGACGGGCGGCCGGCGTAGTCGCGCAGGAGCCGGTCGAGCTCGGCCCGGTAGCCGGGGTCGGCCCAGGCGTCACGGAACGCCACCTCCAGCTGCTGGCAGGCGGGGACGAGCGTCTCGGGCACGAACAGGCCGCCGAAGTCGCCGAAGCGGCCGGTGGCACCGGGGTCGCCCATGAGGGGAGCGGCGATGTCGGTCACGATGTGGTCCAGGGATCGAGGGGTGGAAGGGGGGCGCGGAGGGTGTGGGACGGCGGCGGCCGCCTAGGAGGGCTCGTCGAGCCGCCAGTCGAACGGCCGGGCCAGGTGGTCGCGCCGCCCGCGCCGCAGGGGCTCCGCCCCCCGGGCCGCCTCGACGAAGGCACGCACCTTGCGGGCGTCCTTGCGGCCGGGCGCGGCCTCGACTCCCGTGGCCACGTCCACCCCCCACGGGCGGACCACGCGCACGGCGTCGGCGACGTTCTCGGGCGTGAGGCCGCCGGCCAGGACGATCCGGCGGTGGGCCGGTGCCCCCTCGGCCAGCGACCAGTCGAACACCTCGCCCGACCCGGGGGTGGCCGAGTCGACGAGGATGGCGTCGGCCGCGTAGTCGTCGGCCCGGTCGAGCCGGGGGTCGCCCGCGGGGAAGGCCATGATGACCAGCGGCACCCGCTGGTGGACCCAGTGGCTGTCGGCCGCCGTCTCGTGCCCGTGGAGCTGCACCGCCCGCAACTTGGTCCGGTGGGCGATGTCCACCACCTGCTGGCGGGGGGCGTCGCGGAACACGCCCACGGTCACGATCTCGGTGGGGAGGCGCCCCACGATCCCGGCTGCCAGCTGGGGCTCGATCCGACGGGGAGACGGGGCGAAGACGAAGCCCACGGCGTCGGCGCCCATGGCCACCGCCAGCAGGGCGTCCTCCTCGCTCGTGATCCCGCAGACCTTGACGAACACCGTGGCGAGGCTACCGAGCGGGGTGGCCACCCCCGTAGCCGACGGGGACGGGGGCGGTCGCCGTCAGGGCGAGCGCAGGGCGGCGACGGCCGCCCGGGGGTCGCCTGAGGTCACCAGCAGCTCGCCCACCAGCACCGCGTCGAAGCCGGCGGCGGCCAGCGCCGCGGCGTCGGCCGGCCCGGTGATGCCCGACTCGGCCACCCGCAGGGCAGGGGCGGGGATGGCCCTCCCCACCCGGGCGGCCCGTGCCGGGTCGACCTCGAAGGTGGTGAGGTCTCGCTGGTTGACGCCGACCAACGACGCCCCCGCTCCCCGGGCCCGCTCGAGCTCGGCCTCGTCGTGCACCTCGACGAGGGCGTCCAGGCCCACGTCGACGGCCAGGTCGTGCAGCTCGCGGAGCTCGTCGTCGTCGAGGGCGGCGACGATGAGCAGGACGGCGTCGGCACCCATGAGCCGGGCGTCGCACACGTCGGCCGGTGCCACGGTGAAGTCCTTGCGCAGCACGGGCAGGCCCGTCGCCTCCCGTGCCGCCCGCAGGTCCCCGGGCGACCCGCCGAAGAACTCGGCGTCGGTGAGCACCGACAGGCAGGTGGCACCGCCCTCCTCGTAGGCGCGCGCCAGGCCCGCGGGGTCGAGGCCCGGGTGGAGATCGCCCTTGGACGGCGACCGCCGCTTCACCTCGGCGATCACGGCCATGCCGTCGGCCGACCGCAACGCTGCCGCGAACCCCCGGGTGGGGGGCGCGGCCCGAGCCTCGGCCACGAGAGGGCCCACGGCCCGGGTGTCCGCCCCTGCCCGGGCCCGGTGGGCAGCCAGGATGCGGTCGAGGTAGGTGGTGGGCACGGCGGCGCCGGCGGTACCGCCGCTCAACCGCCCTTGCGGTGGGCGATCTCCAGCACGTGCATCTCCATGTCACCGGCGAGCAGGTCGCCGAAGGTCGCCATGGCCTCGGCCATGGCGGCGCTGCCCGAGTGGGCGTCGAACGCCGCCTGGTCGGCGTACAGCTCGTAGAACCACACCGCCGACGGGTCGGCCTGCTCGGTGTGGGCGACGTACTGCACCGTGCCCGGCTCCCCCTCCGCCGCGGCCACCAGCTTCCCGGCCGCGGCCAGCAGCTCGTCCCGCCTGCCCTCGGCGGCGGGGAGCTTCACGACCATCGCGATCTGTGCCATGCGGCGGGACCCTACTCGTCGCCGCCGGCGCCGGACCGCCCGGCCGCCGTCAGCCCCGCCCGGTCACGGCTGCGACCGGCGACGAGTGGCGCCCGCCACGGGTCCCCGCCACCGGTCGCCCCCGCCACCGGTCAGTCCTCGCCACCGGTCGCCCCCGCTACCAGTCGCCCCCGCCAGGGGTCAGTCCTCGCCACGGGTCATGGCCCGCAGCGGTGCCAGCACGAACAGGCCCAGCGACAGCACGAACAGCCCTCCGGCCACGGCCAGCAGGTCGGGCGCCTGGAAGACGAAGGCGGCCCCGACGGTGAGGATGGCGGCGACGAGCGTGCCCGGCGGCACCAGCGCCCACCATCCCTCGAGGGCACGGGTGGGGCCGAGGGGCTCGTCGTCCACCAGCTCGGCCCACTCGTCGGCGGTGCGGAACACGCCCGAGACCGGGTCCCACGCCCCCCCTCCCGGCACGCCGGGCACCGGCCCGTCGGCCCCCACCGCCCCGGGGGCGGCCGCCGCCCACCGGCCGCGGGCGGCGCGGTCCAGCTGCCGGTCGTAGGCGGCCCGGCGAGCCGGGTCTCCCAGCACGTGCCAGGCGGCGTTCACGTCGGACATGCGGGCGGGATCCCCGCCGGCATCGGGGTGGTCGTGGCGGGCGGCCCTCCGGTAGGCGGCGCGCACCTCCGCCGTGGTGGCTCGCACCGACACCCCCAGGACCTCGTAGTGCGAGCGCTCCCCCACCACGGCCCCTCAGCCCGGGACCGGCAGGTCGACCACGGTGCCGGGCCGGCCGTCGACCACCACCGCGACCGGGGGGGCCACGGCCCGGCGCACCAGCGCCAGGGCCAGCGAGCCCGGGCCCGCGGGATCGGGGGCCGACGAGGTGACCCGCCCCACCTCGCTCCCGTCCGCCGTCACCGGCGCGCCCGGCGGTGGCGGGACACCCTCGCCGGGGAGGACGAGGCCCCGCAGGCGGCGGGGGACGTGGCCACCCCGGCTGTCGATGCGGGCGACGAGCTCCTGCCCGGTGAAGCAACCCTTGGCGAAGCTGACCGAGGCGTCGACCACCCGCTGGCCCATCTCGGCGGGGATCGTGTCGGGGGTCAGCTCGGCGCCCATGGCCGGCACGCCGGCCCGGATGCGGGCGGCGGTCAGGGACGAGCGGTCCGCCACCTCGACCCCGCCCGGTGGCGCCGCGCCGGGCCCGACGACGTCGTAGCCCTCGATGCCCGGCCATCCGGCCGGCACCACCAGGTCGGCGTCCCGGCCGCGGCCCGCAGCGGCAGCCGTGGCCGCCGCCTCCGCCCCCGGCCCCCGCACGGCCACCGTGACCCAGTCGAGGGGGTCGACGTCGGCCCTCGTGCGGAGCAGGAAGCGGCGCAACCTGGCCACCAGGGCGGCACCGTGCCCGCCGTCGACGTCCAGGACCACCTCGTCGTCACCGGTGCGGACGACCCGCACCCAGGCGTCCACCTTGCCCGCGGGCTGGAGCACGAACGACCAGCCCACCTCGCCGGGCGCCAGCGCCACCACGTCCTGGCTGAGCTGGCCCTGCAGGTAGGCCAGGGCGTCCGGGCCGGCGACCCGCACGACGTCGCGATCCACGACCGCCGCTCCCAGCACCACCCGCAGGTCGACGGCACGGGGCGGGTGGGCGGGCGCGTCGACGGTCATGGGTGCAGTCTGGCACCGCGCCCGACCGACGCCTCGTGGTCACGCCGCGACGCCGCCCGCCGACCGGGTACAACCGGGGGCATGGAGGCTCCCCTGCTGCTCGCCGATCCCCCCGTCGTCGACCTGGCCGACCACGAGGCCCGCGGCGGCCTGTCCGGTCTGCGCCGTGCCCGCGAGCTGGGGCCGGGTGCCACCGTCCAGGAGGTCATCCTGTCCGGCCTGCGGGGACGGGGGGGTGGCGGCTTCCCCACCGGCCGGAAGTGGCAGTCGGTGCGCGACGCCGTCGCCACCGACGTCGAGGACGGTGGCGCCGACCGCGCCTTCGTCGTCGCCAACGGTGCCGAGGGGGAGCCGGCCACCTTCAAGGACCGGGCCATCATGCGGACCGACCCCTACGCGGTGGTGGAGGGCGTGGCCATCGCCGCCTTCGCCGTCGGGGCCGAGCGGGCCTTCATCGGCGTCAAGGAGCGGTGCACGGTCGAGGCCTCCCGGCTGGCGACGGCCGTCGACGAGCTCACCGCCGCCGGGTGGCTCGACGACACCCCGGTCCAGGTCGTGCTCGGGCCCGACCACTACCTCTACGGCGAGGAGACCGGCCTCCTCCAGGTCATCGAGGGCGAGGCCCCGCTCCCCCGCAACGTGCCGCCCTACCTCCACGGCCTGTTCGCCACCGTGCCGGCCGCCGGCTGGACGGCCTCGGGCGGCCGCGTGGCCACCGAGTTCGCCGCCTCCAACCCCACGCTGGTGAACAACGTCGAGACCCTGGCCACCGTCCCGCTCATCCTGTCGCGGGGACCGGAGTGGCACCGGTCGCTGGGCACCGAGCGGTCACCCGGGATCGTGGTGGCCACCGTGGTGGGCGACGTCGTACGGCCCGGGGTGGGCGAGGTCGAGCTGGGCACCCCGCTGGGCGAGGTGATCGAGCGCGTCGGCGGTGGGCTCCCCGCCGGTCGGAGCGTCAAGGCCGTGGTGCCCGGCGTGGCCAACCCGGTGGTCACCGCCCGCCACCTCGACGTGCCCCTCAGCTACGAGGGGTTCGAGTCCATCGGGTCGGGCATGGGGGCGGCGGGGTTCCTCGTGCTCGACGACACGGCACCCATGCTGGAGCTGGCCCGGGCCGTGTCGAGGTTCCTGTACGTGGAGTCGTGCGGGCAGTGCCCCGCCTGCAAGCTGGGCTGCGGAGCGGTCACCGACGGGCTGGACCGGCTGCTGGCGGGCGCCGCCACGCCCGAGGACGTCGAGTCCCTCGCCTACCGCCTGCGCACGGTGACCGACGGCAACCGCTGCTACCTCCCCGTGCAGGAGCAGAGGGTGGTCGGCAGCGTCCTCACCGCCTTCGCCGACGAGGTGGAGGACGCCCTCGACGGCATCCCCGCCCCCCACCGCCGCATCGCCGTGCCCAAGCTGGTCGAGCTGGGCGACGGGATCGCCACCTACGACGACCGCCAGCCCCTGAAGCAGCCCGACTGGACCTACGCGACCGGGTGAGGGCGGCTGACCCGCGGGCGGCCACGCGGCGGGGTCAACCGACCCCCCGGGCCGCCCGGCGGGTGGCGGTCATCCGCCGGGCCGCGGGCACGGCGGCCAGCAGCGCCCGGGCCTTGTTGCGGCACTCCAGGTCCTCGTGCTCGGGCACGGAGTCGGCCACGATGCCGGCCCCGGCCTGCACCGAGGCGTGCCCGTCGTCGTCGACCACCATCGTGCGGATGGCGATGGCCGTGTCCACGTTCCCGGAGAAGTCCACGTAGCCGACCACCCCGGCGTAAGGGCCACGCTTGGTGGGCTCGAGGTCGTCGATGAGCTCCATGGCCCGCACCTTGGGCGCCCCCGACACCGTCCCCGCCGGCAGGGTGGCCCGCAGCACGTCGACGGCCGTGCACCCCTCGGCCAGGTCGCCCGCCACCTGCGAGGTCAGGTGCATCACGTGGCTGTAGCGCTCGAGGGTGAGGTACTCCTCGACCTGCTCGGTGCCGAACCGCACGACCCGCCCCACGTCGTTGCGGGCCAGGTCGACCAGCATGACGTGCTCGGCGATCTCCTTGGGGTGCTCGCGCAGCTCGGCGGCGAGGCGGCCGTCCTCCTCGTCGGTGGTGCCCCGACGCCGGGTGCCGGCGATGGGGCGGGAGACCACCCGGCCGTCGGTCACCCGCACCATGGGCTCCGGTGACGCCCCCACCAGCGTGAGGCCCGGCTGGCGCACGTAGTACATGTACGGGCTGGGGTTCACCTGGCGGAGCACGCGGTACACGTCGAACGGGTCGGCGTCGAGGTCGAGGTCGAACCGCTGCGCCAGCACCACCTGGAAGACGTCCCCGGCGAGGATGTGCTCGCGGGCCGCCTCCACCGCCCGCCCGTACACGTCGGTGCCCATCGTCGAGCGGACCTCGGGCAGGTCGTCGTCGTCCGAGGGTGGCTCGACCAGCAGCTCGTCGAGCGGGCGGGCCCCGTCGGCGGCGAGCTCGGCCAGGCGGCCCACCGCGGCACGGTGGAGGGCGGCCAGCTCGTCGTCGCCGGCACCCTCGGGCACGAGGACGTTCTCGATGAGGACCACCCGCTGGCGCCAGTGGTCGTAGGCGGCGAGCTCGCCGATGACCGACACGACGGCGTCAGCGTGGCCCTGGTCGTCCTTGGGCACGTCGGGCAGGTGCTCGACCTCGCGGACCACGTCGTAGCCGAGGTAGCCCAGCACGCCGCCGTGCAGGGGGGGCAGGTCCGGCAGGACCGGTGCGTGCCAGGCGGCCAGGAGGCCGTCCAGGGCAGCGAGGATGCCCCGGTCCCGGGGGACCGTGTCGGGCACCGTGCCGGTCACGGACACGTCGAGGCCCCGCGCCGTGAGGGTGGCCAGCGGGTTGCGGCCCACGAACGACCACCGGCTCCAGCGGGCCTCGCCGTGCTCGACCGACTCGAGGAGGAAGCCAGGGCCGTCGCCCACCAGGCGGGCGTAGGCGGCCACCGGGGTGGTGAGGTCGGCCAGCAGCTCCCGCCACACGGGGATGACCGTGTAGGTGCGTGCCAGGGCGCGGAACTGGTCGAGCCCGGGATGGATCACTCGTGCCCCCGGGGGCCTCAGCGCCCGGCGTCGGGGCCGGCCGGCGCTCCCGAGCCGAAGGCCCGGAAGAAGCACGACCGGTTGCCGGTGTGGCAGGCGCCCCCGCCCTGCTGGTCGACGAGGAACAGCAGGGTGTCGCCGTCGCAGTCGTAGCGGGCCTCGCGCACGAGCTGCACCTCGCCCGAGGTGTCGCCCTTGCGCCACACCTCCCGCCGGCTGCGGCTCCAGAACACGGTGCGCCCCTCCGCCAGGGTCAGGCGCAGCGTCTCGGCCGTCATCCACGCCATCATCAGCACCTCCCCGGTGGTGGCGTCCTGCACGATGGCGGGGACCAGGCCGCTGGCGTCGTAGGTGACGCGCTCCAGCTCGTCCTGGGCGACGGCGAGGGCGCCGGTGCGGCGCGGGGCCGGGGACGGGGACGGGGCCCGAGCCGCGGGCGTGGCCGCGGGGTCGCGGGGGGTCGTCGGGGTGGGGGACGGCACCGGCCCATGCTAGGGCCGGCCCTGCGGCGCGCCGGCATCCGCCTCCCGGACGCCGGGTGGGCCGGCGGGCCGGCCCACCGGCGCGACCGCCCGGCCCGCGGTCGCTACAGGTACAGGCCCGTGGACGCCTCGCCCAGGCGGCTGGCGGCGACGGCGTGGACGTCCCGCTCGCGCAGGATGATGTAGTCGTCGCCTCGCACCTCGACCTCGTAGCGGTCCTCCGGGTTGAACAGCACGTGGTCGCCCACCTGCATGGCCCGGACGTTGGGCCCCACCGCCACCACCTCGGCCCAGGCCAGGCGCTTGGCCATCTGGGCCGTGGCCGGGATGAGGATGCCCCCCGAGGAGGTGCGCTCCCCCTCGCCCTGGTCGGCCCGCACCAGCACCCGGTCGTTCAACATCTTGATGGCGAGCTTGTCGGCCTGGTCGCTGCCCCCGCCGGCCGTGCGGCCGTTCCCTCCACGCGGTTGGCCCTCGGCCGTGGCGTCGATCCGTCCCGGGTCTGGCACCCGACCGACGCTACCGTCCCCGGTCGGGGGCGCACGACTCCGCCCGGGAGCCCGAGGCCGGCAGGGGCGCCGGACCGCCCTCCGTGCCGGGCCGCGGCGCACCGGGGCGTGCCCCACGCCCCGGGCACCCGCCGCCGACGCTACGCGGGGCGGACGATGACCCCGGCACGGGCCAGGGCCGTCTTGGCCTCGGCCACGGTGTGCTGGCCGAAGTGGAAGATGGACGCCGCCAGCACGGCGTCGGCCCCGCCCTCGACCACCCCGTCCACGAGGTGGTCCAGCGTCCCCACGCCCCCGCTGGCGACGACGGGCACGGGCACGGCGTCGGCCACGGCCCGCGTCAGCTCCAGGTCGAAGCCCGCCCGGGTGCCGTCGCGGTCCATCGACGTGAGCAGGATCTCGCCCGCGCCCAGCTCGGCGGCGCGGCACGCCCACGCCACCGCGTCCACGCCCGTGGGCGTGCGACCCCCGTGGGTGCTCACCTCGAACCCCCCGCCGGGACGGCGGCGGGCGTCGACGGCCACCACCACGCACTGGGCACCGAACTCGGCGGCCATCTCGGCCACCACCTCCGGGCGCTGGATGGCGGCCGTGTTCACGGCCACCTTCTCGGCCCCGGCGCGCAGCAGGCGCCGGGCGTCCTCGACCGAGCGCACGCCACCGCCCACGGTGAAGGGGATGAACACGCTCTCCGCCGTGCGCCGGGCCACGTCGACCATGGTGTCGCGGGCGTCGGACGAGGCGGTGATGTCGAGGAAGACCACCTCGTCGGCGCCCTCGGCGTCGTAGCGCGCCGCCAGCTCCACGGGGTCGCCGGCATCGCGGAGCCCCACGAAGTTCACGCCCTTGACGACCCGGCCGGCGTCGACGTCGAGGCAGGGGATGACCCGGACGCTACGCACCGGTCGTCGCCTCCACCGCCTCGCGCACCGAGAACAGCCCTTCGTACAGCGCCTTGCCCACCACCACGCCGGCCAGTCGGCGACCACCGGCGTCGAGGCTCGCCAGCCGGCGCACGTCCTCGAGGGACCCCACCCCGCCCGAGGCCACGACGTCGAGGCGGGTGGCGGCCAGGACCGCCGACAGCTGCGCCAGGTCAGGGCCGGCCAGGGTGCCGTCGCGCCCGATCTCGGTGACCACCAGGGCGGCCACGCCGGCGTCGTCGAACTGCCGGGCCAGCTCGACGAGGTCGCGCCCGGACCCCTCCGTCCAGCCCCGCACGGCCACGTCCCGGCCGCGGGCGTCGAGGCCCACGGCCACCCGGCCGGGGTGGCGGGCCGCCAGGCGCCGCACCCACCCCGGGTCGTCGAGGGCGGCGGTGCCCACCACCACCCGCCGGACGCCCGCCGCCAGGAGGGCCTCGGCGGCGGCGTCGTCACGCACGCCCCCGCCGGCCTGCACGGGGACGTCGACGGCGGCGGCGATGGCGGCCACGGTGGCCCGGTTGCGGGGGACGCCGCTGCGGGCGGCGTCGAGGTCGACGACGTGGACCCAGGGGGCACCGGCGGCGGCGAAGGCCCGGGCCTGGCCCACCGGTTCGGCCCCGTAGACGGTCTGGCGGTCGTAGTCGCCCTGGAGCAGGCGCACGCACCGCCCGTCGCGCAGGTCGACCGCCGGGTAGAGGTCGAGGGGCACGACCGGCCCCCTCAGGCTGCCGCGGCCACGGCGCGGGCCCGGTCGACGAAGTTCCGCAGGATGGCGAGCCCGGCGCGGCCGGACTTCTCGGGGTGGAACTGGGTGGCCCACAGTCCGTCACGCTCGACGGCGGCGACCACCGGGCCGCCGTAGTCGCACACGGCAACCTCGTGGTCGTGGCGCTCGGCGGCGAAGGAGTGCACGAAGTAGGCCCACACGGGGTCGGGCAGGCCGGCCAGCAGGCCGCTCGGGCCCCGCCGCACCAGGAGGTTCCACTGCATCTGCGGCCGCTTGACCCCGTCGGGGAGCCGGCGGACGATGCCGGGGAGCACGCCGAGCCCTGGCACGTCGGGGCTCTCCTCGGAGCCCTCGTAGAGCATCTGCATGCCCACGCACACCCCGAGGAAGGGCCGACCCGACGCCGCGCACTCGATGGCCAGCTCGTCGAGGCCCCGGTCGTCGAGGGCCTGCATGCAGCGGCCGAAGTTGCCCACGCCGGGCAGGACGACGCCCGCCGCGGCCCGGACGACCTCGGGATCGGCGGTGAGCCGGGCGTCGGCGCCCACGTGCTCCAGAGCCTTCTGGGCCGAGTGGAGGTTGCCGATGCCGTAGTCGAGGACCGCGATCAGCGCCATGCGGCCGACGATCCTACCGGTGGCCCGCGCCGGCGGCGGTCACCGCGCCAGCGCCGTCACGGCACCAGGTTCCAGCGGTCGACGGCCCGCTCCTCGTGGTCCCACGACAGCACCGACAGCGTGCCGGTGCCGAGCAGCAGGCGCTGGCCGAAGGCGGGGGGCTGGCCGGTCCAGCGGGCGGCCAGGACCCGCAGGAAGTGGGCGTGGGAGAACACCAGCGCCCGCTCGGTCGCCGTCGTGAGCACCAGGTCGATGACGTGGTCGGCCCGCTGGCCCACCTGCTCGGCGGCCTCGCCTCCGGGGACGGGGTCGGTGAACACCGTCCAGCCCGGCACGTCCCGACGGATCTCGGCCGTGGTGAGCCCCTCGTAGTCGCCGTAGTGCCACTCGGCGAGGGCGGGGTCACGGCGGGCACCGGGGAAGCCCGTCAGGACCGCCGTGTCGGCCGCCCGGCGGAGGGGGCTGGTGAGCACCAGGTCGAACGTGGTGGCCGCCAGCGCGGGCGCCATGCGGCGCGCCTCCTCCTCGCCGGTGGGGGTGAGGGGTAGGTCGGTGTGGCTGGTGTGCCGGCCGTCCCGGCTCCACTCGGTCTGGCCGTGACGGCACAGCCACAGGTCTGGTTGGGCCACGGGGGCTCCTCTCTGCCGGCGCTGCCCCAGGTTGCCACCGCCGACTCGGGCGCACGGAGTGACCCGGGCGCCACGGTGCGGGCATGCTGGTCCGATGCTGCTCGTCGGAACCGCAGATGGCCTGCTCGACCTCGCCCTCGACGGCACCGAGGAGAGGCGCACCCTGGTGGGCGCCGACGTCGTCGCCGTCTCCGGCGACTGGGCCGTCGCCGGGGGCTGGCTCATGGCCCTCGAGCTGGGCCGGCCCGTCGACCTGCCGGCGTCGCTGGCACCGCGCTGCGTCCTGGCCCTCCCCGGGGGCCGGGCGCTCGTGGGCACCAGCGACGCCCGCCTGCTCGAGGTGGGCGGCCCCGACGGCGTCCGGCGCGACGCCGCCTTCGACGGGGTGCCGGGCCGGGCCCGCTGGTCCACCCCCTGGGGTGGGCCTCCCGACCTGCGGTCGCTGGCCGTGGCGGGCGACCGGCTGTACGCCAGCGTCCACGTGGGCGGGGTGTGGCGGCGGGACGCCACCGGCTGGGCCCAGGTGGTGGCGGCCGAGCGCGACGGGCACCAGGTGGCGGCGTCGGGTACCACGGTCGTGGTGGCCGCGGCCGTCGGCGTCGGGCAGAGCGACGACGGCGGCGACACCTGGCACTGGAGCGACGCCGGGCTGCACGGCCCGTACTGCCGTGCCGTTGCCATCGCCGACGGGTGGGTCCTGGCGTCGGCGTCGCCGGGGCCGGGGGCCACCGAGGGAGCCGTGTACCGGCGGCCCCTGCGCGAGCCCCGGGCGCCCTTCACCCGGTGCGGTGGCGGCGGGGAGGGCCTGCCCACGTCGTTCGCCCGCAACGTCGACACGTCCGAGCTGGCGGCCAGCGGCGCCCTGGCGGCGGTGGGCACCCCCGAGGGTGACGTCCACCTGTCCGACGACGCGGGGGCGACGTGGCGCCGCGTCGCCGTGGCGCTGCCCGGCGTGCGCTGCGTCGGGTTCACCTCCTGAGGGTGGCGCCGCCGCACCGCGCCGCTGCACTGCCACCCGCGCCCGGCGGCCCGGCGAACAGCACCCCGGGTCACCGTCCCCCGCCACCCGGGTCCGCCGGGGACCCTGTCGGGCGCCGCCCCGGGGGCCGGCCGTCAGCCCGACAGGGTGCCCTTGGTGGACGGGACGCCCGCGCCCTCGACCCGCACCGCGTCGCGCAGGCAGCGGGCCACGCCCTTGAAGGTGGCCTCGACGATGTGGTGGGTGTTGCGCCCCGACCGCAGGTGGACGTGCAGGGTGATGCCGGCCCGGGTGGCGAACGACTGCCAGAAGTGCTCGGCCATCTCGGGGTTGAACGGCGGGTCGCCGAGCGGGAGGACGTCGCCGATGGGCACGTCGTAGGCCACGAAGGGCCGGCCCGACAGGTCGAGGGCCACCTCGACCAGGGCCTCGTCGAGGGGGTAGGCGCCGCTGGCGAACCGCCGGACCCCGGCGGCGTCGCCCAGCGCGGCGCGGAAGCACTCGCCCGCCACGAGGGCAACGTCCTCCACGGTGTGGTGCCCGTCGACGTGCAGGTCGCCGGTGGCCTCGACGGTGAGGTCGAACCCCCCGTGGCGACCGAGCTGGTCGAGCATGTGGTCGAAGAACGGCAGCCCGGTGGCGGCCCGCACGACCCCCCGGGGACCGTCGAGGTCGAGCTCGACCGCCACCGCGGTCTCAGCGGTGGTGCGGCGGCGGGCGGCCGACCGGGCCCCGGCTCCCGCGGGCCCGGCGAGGGGCGGCACGCTCATGCCAGCACCTGGCCGAGGGCGGCGAGGAAGGCGTCGTCCTCGTCACGGGTGCCGACGGTGACGCGCAGGCAGCCGGCGAGGCGGGGCCAGGACGCGCAGTTCCGCACGAGCACCGACCGCTCGACGAGCGCCTCCCACACCGCGTCGCCCGCCATCCCCCGCGGCCGGAACAGGACGAAGTTGGCGCTCGAGGGCCACACGTCGACCGGCAGCCGGGCCAGGGCGGCGACCAGCCGTCCCCGCTCCTCGACCAGCCGGCCGACGCGCTCGTGCATGTCGGCGACGAAGTCGAGGGCCAGGGTTCCGGCGGCCTGCTTGAAGGCGTCGAGGTGGTAGGGCAGCACGACCTTGTCGAGCTGCTCGACGAGCCACGCCGGCCCCACCAGGTAGCCGAGCCGGGCGCCCGCCATCGACCACGTCTTGGAGAACGTGCGGGTCACGGCGAGCGCCCGCTCACCGTCGACGAGGTCCAGGGCCGAGCGCGGGGCGAACTGGCCGTAGGCCTCGTCCACCACCACCAGGCCGGGCGCCTGGTCGACCACCGCCTGCACCACCTCGTCCGGCTCCAGCATGCCCGTGGGGTTGTTGGGCGAGCACAGGAAGGTGACGTCGGGGGCGTCGGCCGCCAGCACCCGCCGCACCTCTCCGATGTCGAGCGCCAGGTCGGGGCCCCGCTCGCCCACCACCAGGTTCGTGCCGGTGACGCGGGCGATGTGGCCGTGCAGCGCGTAGGTGGGCTCGAACACCGCCGCCGTGCGCCCGGGACCGCCGTAGGCGAGGCACAGCGTCTGGAGGACCTCGTTCGACCCGTTGGCCACGAAGACCTGCCCGGGCTCCACGCCGTGCAGCCCGGCGAGGGCGCTGCGCAGCACCCGGTAGGTGCGGTCGGGGTAGCGGTGCCACTGGATGCCGGCCACGGCCGCGGCCAGCCGCTCGCCGAAGGCCGGCGGCGGCGGCCCGGGCGCCTCGTTCGTGTTGAGGCGCACGGCCACGTCGAGCTGGGGCGAGTGGTAGCCCTCCATGAGGGCGACCGAGTCGCGGGGGGCGAGGCTCACGGCCCGCCGTCCGGGGACGGCGCCACCACCGACCCCGCCACGGCGGGGCCACCGGCAGGGGGGCGGTGGGCGGCGCGCAGGCGGATCGAGTCGGCGTGGGCGGGCAGGCCCTCGTGGTCGGCCAGCGCCACCACGTGGGGGCCCACCTCGGCCAGGCCCTCGTCGTCGACCGACACCACGTGCACGTGCGTACGGAAGTCGTCGACCCTCAGGGCCTCCGAGAACCGGGCCGAGCCGCCCGTCGGCAGCACGTGGTTGGCCCCCGCCACGTAGTCGCCGATCGACGCCGGGGTCAGTGGCCCGCAGAAGACCGCCCCGGCGTGGCGCACGAGGGGGACGAGGTCGCCGGGCCGCTCGACCAGGAGCTCGAGGTGCTCGGGGGCGATGGCGTTGGCCACCGCCAGGGCCTGCTGGGGGTCGTCGCACAGCACGGCGTAGCCCCCGTCGGCCAGGGTGGCCTCGAGGTGCTGGCGACGGGGCGACCGGGGCACCAGCCGGGCCACGGCGGCGGTGACGGCGTCGGCGGTGGCCTCGTCCCAGGAGACGAGCCAGGCCAGCCCCCCGGGGCCGTGCTCGGCCTGGAGGATCACGTCGACGGCGGCCCACTCGGGCGGGGTCGACGCGTCGGCCACGACCACCACCTCGGACGGGCCCGCGAACGACGACGGCACGCCGACGACGCCCTCCCCCGCCACCTCGCGCTTGGCCTGGGCGACCCGGGCCGAGCCCGGGCCGACGATCACGTCCACCGGCCGGATGGTCTCGGTGCCGTAGGCGAGGGCGGCGATGGCGGCCGGGCCGCCGACGCGGTACACCTCGTCGGCGCCGGCGAGGGCGGCGGCGGCCAGGATGCCCGGCGGCACCCGCCCGTCGGGCCGGGCCGGGCTGGCCAGCACCACCTCGGGGACGCCGGCGACCTTGGCCGGCACCAGGGTCATCAGCGCCGTCGACACCAGGGGGGCGAGGGCGTTGGGCACGTAGCAGCCAGCGCGGTCGACCGGTCGCACCAGCTCCCGGATCTCGACGCCCCCGTTGCGGTGCACCACCTCCACGCCGACCTGGGCGGCGTGGTAGGCGGCGATGTTGTCGCGGGCGGCCTCGAGGGCCCGTCGCAGGTCGACCGGGATCTCGTCGAGGGCGGCGGCCACCTCGGCGGGCGGCACCGCCAGGTCGTCGAGCACCACCCCGTCGAACTGCTCGGCGAAGCGGCGGAGGGCGGCGTCGCCGCCGGCCCGCACCTCGTCGAGGACGGCGCGCACCCGGCCGTCGGTGGCACCCGCGTGGGAGGGGGGCCGGGGGAGGCGCCGGCGCAGGTCAGCCAGGCCGGCCCCCCGCAGGTCGAGTCGGCGGAGCACGAGGGACAACGCTACTGGGGCGCGCCGGCCGGCCCCACACGGCCCCGGGGCCGGGTCCGCCCCCCCGGGCGAGGGAGCCCGCCCGGGGGCCGGCGAAGGGGAGGGGAGCGCCGGGGCGGTAGAACGCTGGGATGGAGAACGACCGCGCCGAGCTGGCGGCCCTGGCCACCAGCCTGGACGAGCTGGCGTCCCGGGTGACCGCCGCCGCCGACCGCTTCGCGGGCACGCCCCGTGCCGACCTGGCCGACGGCCTGTACGAGGTCGAGCGCTCGCTGCTGACGGCAGCGCGCAAGCTCGACCGGGTGGTCCGGGCCATGCGCTGAGGGCCGCCGGGGCCGGGGCCCGCCTGCCCGCAGGAGCGGACCCGGCCCCGGAACGGCCGACGGCGCCCCTCGAGGGGGCGCCGTCGTGGCGACGTCGGGCGGCGGATCCCGGCGTCGCGGTACCAGGTGGCGGGAACCTGGTGGAGAGAACGATACCGCTTTCGGCGCCCTGCGGGGAACGGCAGCCACGGTCGGGCGTCACATCCGGCGACCATCCCTCCGCCGGCACCACGGCTGCGCCCCGACGGCCGCCCGGGCGGCGACGCGCCGTCACACCGAGAACGCCGAGGGGCAGACGTCGGCCAGCACGCAGGCGCCGCAGTCCGGTCGCCGGGACCGGCAGACGGCCCGCCCGTGCAGGATCAGGCGCAGGCTGAGCGCACCCCGCTCGGGCGCCGGGACGAGGGGGTCCAGCTCGCGCTCGATCTTCACCGGGTCGGTCTGGGTGGTCAGGCCCAGGCGGCGCGCCAGGCGCTGCACGTGGGTGTCGACGGGTAGGCCCGGCAGACCCAGGGCCACGCTGCGCACCACGTTGGCCGTCTTCCGGCCCACCCCGGGGATGGTCACCAGGTCGGCCATGCGGTGGGGCACCTCGCCGCCGAACCGCTCCACCAGGGACCCGGCCATGCCGATGAGGCTCCTGGCCTTGTTCCGGAAGAACCCGGTGGTGCGGATGAGCTCCTCGACCTCGGCCGGGTCGGCCGCCGCCAGGTCCTCGGGCGTGGGATAGCGGGCGAAGAGCTGGGGCGTGACCATGTTGACCCGCTCGTCGGTCGTCTGCGCCGACAGGATCGTCGCCGCCAGCAGCTCGAACGGGTCGCGGTGGTGGAGGGCGCACAGCTCGGCGGCCGTGCCCGGGTACTCCTGGGCCAGCCGCTCGGCCACGACTCGGGCTCGACCCTTGGGGCTGCGGGGGTGACCGGCGGCCATCGGCGGGACACTACCGGTGCCACCGGACCTACCCTCGCCGGGGTGACCCTCACCGGCCCCACCCGCCCGCTCACGCCGGCCACCGCCGACGCCGTCCTCGACCTGGTGGTGGCGGCCGAGGCCGCCGTCGGCCAGGAGCTGGTCGACCGGAGCGCCTTCGCGGCCGCCGCCACCGGCGATCGCCCCGACCGGGCGGGGGTGGTGGCCTGGGACGCCGCCGGCCGTCGCCCGCAGGCCTATGTCCAGCTCACCCGGGGTGACCGGCGGTGGGACCTCGAGCTGGCCTACGACCACGAGCTGCCCGCCGAGGACGGGCTCGCCGCCGCGTCGACGGCGCTGGCCGGCGCCCTGTCGACCGTCGCGGGACGGGGTGGCGGCGAGGCCCACCTGTGGATCACCCACCCCGGCCCCGGGCACGACCGCGCCGCGGCCGACGCCGGCCTCTCGCCCAGCCGCGACCTGTGGCAGCTCCGCCGGCCGCTGCCCGTGGAGGGGGAGGACTGGTCCCTCCCCACCCGCCCCTTCGTGGTGGGCCGCGACGAGGCCGCCTGGGTCGAGGTCAACGACCGGGCGTTCTGGTGGCATCCCGAGCAGGGCGGGTGGACGGTCGAGGACCTGCGGGCCCGGGAGGCCGAGCCGTGGTTCGATCCCGAGGGCTTCCTGCTCCACGAGGACGGGGAGGGCTTGGCCGGGTTCTGCTGGACCAAGGTCCACGCCGGGCACGAGCCGCCGCTCGGGGAGATCTACGTCATCGCCGTCGACCCCTCCCGCCACCAGCGCGGCCTCGGCCGGGCCCTCGTGCTGGCCGGGCTCGACCACCTCGCCCGGAGGGGCCTGACCGTCGCCATGCTCTACGTCGACGCCGACAACGCTCCCGCCACGCGCCTGTACGAGCGGCTCGGGTTCCGCCGCCACCACGTCGACCGGGCCTACGCCGCCAGCGTCCCGGCCCGGTGAGAGCCCGGCCCCCGGAGGGACCCGGGCGTCAGGCGGTGCCCACCCCGACGGCGCTGCCGATGGCGAAGGTCACGACCGCCGGCACCAGCGTGAACGCCACCTGGCGGAGGGCGGCGCGCCCCAGGGGGCGCCCGGTGGACTGGCCCACGAGGATGCCGACCACGATGGCCGCCACCGTGCCCAGCACCAGCGATGCCACCGTGGCCGCGGTCCCGGCGCCGAGGAACCACGGCGCCAGGGGCAGCACCGCCCCCACCGAGAAGGCGGCCAACGACGAGGCCGCGGCCCCGAGGGGGGAGCCCAGCTGGGTCGGGTCGATGCCGAGCTCCTCGCGGGCGTGGGTCTCCAGCGCCACGCCGGGATCGCGCATCATGGCCTCGGCCATGCGCCGGGCCTCGCCCGGGGCGACCCCCCGCTGCTGGTAGATGCCGGCCAGCTCGGCCGTCTCGTGCTCGGGGCGGTGCGCCAGCTCGCGCTCCTCGAGGCTCAGCTCGCGCTGCAGCAGCTCGGACTGCACCCGCATCGAGTTGTACTCGCCGGCCGCCATGGAGATGGCCCCGGAGACGAGGCCGGCCAGACCGGCGAGGCGCACGACGGCGGGGGCGGGGTCCGCCCCGGCCACGCCGAGGATGAGGCCCATGTTGGACACGAGGCCGTCGCTGATCCCGAACACGGCGGCGCGCGCCGCGCCGCCCTGGATGTCCCGATGGTGGAACTCGGGGTGGGCGGAGGGCACGCGGGGCACCATTCGACGCACGCTACCGACCAGCGGTCGACGCCTCTACCCTGCGCTCCGTGCCCAGCCTCTACGACCTGGAACGCGCCGACCTGGCCGGGCTCCTGGCGGGCGAGCCCGCCTACCGGGTCGACCAGGCCTGGGATGGCCTGTACCGCCAGCTGGCCGACCCGTCGGGCATCACCGCCCTCCCCCTGCCCCTCCGGGCCCGCCTCGAGGCCGCCGCCCCCCCGGCCCTCGCCCCGGTGGCCGAGTCGACCGACGCCGACGGCGAGACCGTCAAGTGGCTGTTCGAGCTGGGGGACGGCGCCCGGGTGGAGACCGTGCTCATGGACTACCCCGGCCGCACCACCGTGTGCGTGTCCAGCCAGGCGGGCTGCGCCATGGGATGCCGGTTCTGCGCCACCGGGCAGGCGGGCTTCCGGCGCCACCTCACGACCGGCGAGATCGTCGAGCAGGTGGTGCGGGCGGCCCGCCGCAGCCGCGACCGCCGGCGCCGCCTGGGCAACGTGGTCTTCATGGGCATGGGCGAGCCCCTGGCCAACCTGGGGAGCGTCTGGCCCGCGGTCCGGCGCCTCCACGGGGCCCTGGGTCTGTCGGCCCGCCACGTCACCCTGTCGACGGTCGGCGTCGTGCCGGGCATCCGCCGGGTGGCGACCGCCGGCCTGCCCGTCAACCTCGCCGTGTCCCTGCACGCCGCCAACGACGCCCTCCGCGACGAGCTCGTGCCCCTCAACCGGCGGTACCCGCTGGCCGCGCTGATGGAGGCGTGCGCCGACCACCTCAGGGCCACCGGCCGGCGCCTGTCCTTCGAGTGGGCGCTGATCGACGGCACCAACGACCGGCCGTCGGACGCCCGCGAGCTGGCCGGGCTGGCCCGTGAGCTGCCCCTGCCCGCCCACGTGAACCTCATCCCGCTCAACCCCACGCCGGGCTACCCGGCGCGGGGCACCCCCCGCGCCGGCGTCGAGCGGTTCCGCCGCCTCCTGGCCGAGCGGGGGGTGAACGCCACCGTGCGGCGCAACCGCGGCACCGACATCGACGCCGCCTGCGGCCAGCTCGCCGCCCGGGTGGCCGTACGGTCCGGCACCGCGGGCTGACGCCGCGCGACGGCGCCGCCGCCACCCCCAGCCAGCGACTCGGCACGGCGGGCACGCGGCACGGCGGGCACGGCACAGCCCCGCCCGGCGCCGGAGCGTGCGACCGCCGGAGCGGTGGCTCACCCGCTCCCGGCAGGGCGCACGCTGCCGGCAGGGCGCACGAGGACGGTGACGGCGTCGGTGGCCCGCACCGCTCCCACCAGCGCCTCACCCCGGCGCACGTGGGTCCCGGGCCACAGCACCGAGCGAACCACCGGGCCCTCCACCAGGCAGCTGGCCCCGAGCACCGGCCACCCACCGCTGGCCGCCAGGTTGGCCGCCAGGTAGCGGGCCGGCGTACCGCAGTCCACGCAGGGACCGTCCCAGCGGACCACCTCCAGGCGGCCGCGGGCGTGCCGCGCCCGCCACGACGCCTCCCACAGGCCGGAGGGCACCGGCTCGAGCCCGGCGACGGCCGACCAGGGCAGGAGGGCGGCGACCACCGGGCTGGTCGGTCGCTCGGGGGGCCACAGCCGGTCGCCCCCCGCCACCAGCAGCCGCACCCTCTCCCGGTCCCACCCGGCGGCGGCGGCCGAGAGGTCGCCGGGGGCCCAGGTGTCGGCGTTCAGCACCAGCACGTCACGGCCACCGATCCACGAGCGCAGCTGGGCGACGGCCCCGGCCGTCCCCAGGGCCTCGGGCTCCTCCACCGACACGTGCACGCCGGGCCGGCGGGCCAGGTGCTCCTCGAGGGCGGCCCGTCCGTGGTGGACGTTGACGGCCACCGCCCCGGTGACGGTCCGGGCCCGCTCGAGGGCGAGGTCGACCAGCGCCCGACCGGCGACGGGGCACAAGGGCTTCGGGCGCAACCGGGTGAGGGGTCGCAGGCGCCGGCCGGCCCCCGCGGCCAGCACGACGGCGCACAGGCCGGGCGGCCGCCGGTCGGGCGCGCCCGTGGCACTCACCTGCACACCCGGAGCCCGGGGGGGCACGGCGTGGTCCGCCTCAGGCCGACAGCCGCGCCCGCACCGCCACCCATCCCGGCAGCGCCCGCACCGCGGCCAGGTCGGGCTCGCCGTCGAGGACGCCGGGAGCCCGGAACCCGGCGTCGACCGCCGCCTCCACCCAGCGCAGCGCCTCGTCGGGCGAGCCGGCACGGGCCCACGAGCAGGCCACCTCGAACGCGGTCTGGGCGGGGCTCCGGGGCCGGGCGGCGAACACCTGCTCGCCCACCTCGGCCGCGGCGCGGAACCTCTCGGCGTAGTGCAGGTGGGTCTGCAGGCCGCTGGCGGCCTCGACGCCCGCCGGGCCCGACGCCACCAGCGCCGCCGCCAGCGGCCCGGCCCGCCCCCGATCGGCCAGCAGGGTGGCGGGGACCAGGTTGGGGGGCCCGCCGGGCTCCGCCCGGTAGGCGGCGGCGAACATCTCGTCGGCCATCTCCACGGGACCGGTCAACAGGGCGATGCCCGCCCGGAGGAAGGGGTTGCCGCCCCCGCCCCCCTGGCGGAGGACGGCTGCCGCCCGGGCGCCGTCGCCGGCGCGCAGGGCGTTCCAGGCCCGGCTCTCGAGGTCCGCCCGAGCCGGGCGGGGGGTCAGGTCGGGCATCCCGCCGGGCCGCACGACCTGGAGGTCGGGCATGCCCCGGGAGCGGCGCCGGGGCCGGCCCCGGCGGCGACCGGCGCCGGGCACGGGCCCGGGCGCGTCGACCTCGAAGGCGCCGGTGCTCATGCCGTTGCGCAGGTCCTGGAAGTTGATGAAGGCGAAGATCCCGAAGTACACGAGGGCGAAGAAGCCGAGGTCGGCCTGGCGGAAGGCGAAGAGCCCCGCGACGACGGCGGCGCCGATGGACACCTTGCAGGCGGTCTCGAAGCCCAGCAGCGTCTCCGCCACGTGACCGCCGTCGAGGGGGCGGATGGGCAGGAGGTTGAGCACGGCCCACCAGATGCCCACGAACTGCAGCCGGTCGACGATGGGGACCCAGCTGAGGCCCCGGCCCGAGAACCACCACTGGGAGTAGTCGGCGAGGTAGG
>DASUJB010000040.1:0-23300 GCA_036279475.1 Acidimicrobiales bacterium
GCCATGTCGCAGCCGGTTCGTCGCTATCCCCAGACACGCATTTGACCCTATGCGCCACGAACACCCGCGCGCCACCCAAACCCACCGCTACCAGCGGACAAATTCCGAACAGCTACTGAGAGCGGGCGGCGCGCCGGCGGCCGGGGCCGGCGGCGAGGGTGACGATCAGCGCAGCGTCCGGGCCCGGGCCAGGAAGGCGTCGAGCACCCCGTCACCGACCCGCACCGGGCCCTGGGGCCGCGTCTCGCCGGGGATGGTGTGCACGGCCCGGGCCCGGCCGGCGAGGCCGTCGGCCTCGGCCAGGGCGCGGTCGGCGCCGTCGTCGTCGCCGCTCCCGCGGGCGTCGAGGGCGTCGAGCGTGCGCACCAGCGCCCGCCCCCACAGGGCGGTGGCCGCCAGCCACGGCTCGCAGTCGGCGACGAAGCCGGCATCGGCGACGCCCCGGCGGATGAGGTCGGGTGCGGCGGCGATGCGCTCGGCCGTGGGTCGGAGCCCCGCCACCGCTCCGGACCGGTCGCCGGCCTCCCAGCGGGCGCGGAAGGCGTCGAGGGCGGCGGCCAGGGCAGGCGCCTGGGGCTGGGACACCATGCCGCTGGTGGCGGACGTGGGTGCCAGGTTCTCGAGGTCGAAGAAGGCCAGGAGGGCGTCGACGGTGGCGGGGTCGCCCCCCGCCAGGTCGCCGGCGGCGGCCCGCCGGGCCCGGGCCGGGTCGTAGGCGCCGTCGTTCCAGGCGAAGTCGGCGGCCCCCAGGAGCTGCACCTTGCTGGCGGCCGCCTGGTTCATGGGGTTGAGGACGATCCCGGTGAGCTGGGCCGACAGGCCCCGCTCGCGGCGGTCGTAGGGCGCCAGGATGAGGCGGCCCTCGGTGGCGGGGAAGTCGTTGACCGGGGTGTTGTCCCACAGCAGCGGTCGGCGCCCGTAGGTGGCGGCCGCCGCCCGGGCCTGGTCGACCCGGATCTCGTCGGGGACGACGTAGGCGCCGGTCCACATGACCTCGACGCCGGGGGCCAGCCGCTCCCGCAGGGCGACCCGGTAGGGGCCGTCGCCGGTGCCCCGGTAGTCGGTGGGCACCACCTGCAACGGCAGGGCGTCGGGGTGGGCGGCCTGGAGCCGTCCCTGCACGGCGTCGACCAGGTCGACGTGGGCCCGGCCCATGCTGCCCGGGGACGCGGGGCCGTAGGCCTCCTCGTCGGCCGGACAGCTCCAGCGGGAGGGGTCGATGTCGTCGAGGGCGACGGTGAAGGCCTGCACGCCGATGGCGTGCACCGCGTCCAGCTTGGCCATCAGCGCCGTGAGGTCGGCGGGGTCGCTGTAGCACATGGACACCCCGGGGGAGACGGCGAACGTGAACCGGACGTGGTTGGCCGCCGCCGCGTCGACGAGCCGGCGGAGCCCGGCGAGGGTGGTCGCCGGGTAGGGCTCCCGCCACCGGTCCCGGTGGTACGGGTCGTCCTTGGGGGCGTACACGTAGGTGTTGAGCTTGTAGCGGCCGTGGAAGGCCATCTGGTCGAGGCGCTCCTCGGCGGTCCACGGGCTGCCGTAGAAGCCTTCGATGGTCCCCCGGTGGGCCATGGCGGGGTGGTCGACGACGCCCACGGCGGCGATGGCCCCGGGCCGCACGAGCTGGCGGAGGGTCTGGGCGGCGTAGAACTGGCCGGCGGCGTCGGCCCCGGCGGCGAGGACGCGGGCCGTGCCGTCGTCGAGCCGGTGGGCGGCCAGCACGTACCCTTCGGCGGGCAGGTCGGCGGGGGGCGCGAGGTCGACCGCCGCCAGCTGGTCGGTCAGCTCGGCGTCGGTGGTCGACCCCAGGCGGACCACGAGCGGCGGCGCGCTCCCGCCGCCTCCGGCGCCTCCCTCGGGGGAGCGCGACCCGCGCCCGGTGCCGGCCGGGGCCACCACGTCCACCGTGGCGGCCCCGGCGGCGCGCAGCGCCGCCACCACGGCGGCGACGGCGGGGCGGTCAGCCCCGGGGGCGGCCTCCACCGCGACCTCGGCCGGTACCGCCACGTCGTCGCCCAGCCAGCGCATGGCGCGGGGCGTGGGCGTGACGGCGGGCAGCGGGTCACGGCGATGGGACGGCGCAGGGGCGGGCGGGTCGGGCACGGTGCCTCCAGGTCCCGTGCCACCGTCCCCGTCCGAGCACGCCCCGGCCGAGGTGGCGGCGAGCACCAGGGCGGCGGCCAGGGCGAGGGCGGCACGGTGGCGGTGCCGGGGGCGGACCGGCGGGGCGGCGGAGGGGCGAGGGGCCATCGGTCGGCAGGAAGCTAGACCCCGCCACCGGGCGCGTCAGGCGGCGGTGCCCCCCGGGTGGCCGGCATGGTGCTCGAGGGCCCAGGCGGTGGCCTCGCTGGCCAGCGCCGGGTGGAACCGCCACCGGTGGAGCTGGCGCTCGGTGCCGGCGCCGTCCTCCCCCAGCTCGACGAGGGACAGGGCGAGGCGACGGGCGCGGTCGCGCATGTCGTCGGCGACGGCGGCGGGTGGGGCGTCGGCCCAGCGGGCGTGCTCGGCCTGCAGCGGCTCCGGCAGGCGGGCGAGCTGGCGACGGGTGAGCGGTGGGAGGCGGCGCCGTGCCTCCAGGGTGCGAGCGTCGACCAGCCGCACCGTGCCGAACTGGGCGCAGCGGGCCAGCGTGCGAGGGAAGGCGCCCTGCGCTCCCGGCCGGCGCCCCAGCCCCAGGGCGTGGGCGCACTCGTCGAGGTCGAGGGGCGCGCCCTGCGGCGCGAGGTCGAGGTGGTCGGCCAGGTGGCGCACCAGCCAGGTGGCGCTGGGGCCGAGGATGCCGAGCCAGAAGCGCTCGACGTAGACCGAGCGGGGGTCGTGCCCGACCTGGTCGATCACCGGGTCGGCCCAGGGCACGACCAGCAGCTTGGCGGTCTCGGGCGGGATGTCGCGCGGGTGCATGGCTGTCTCCAACGGGAGCTCGGGACGAGGGGGAAGCCATCTCATGTCATCTCAGTCTCTCTCAGACATGCGGTACCCTGTCAAGGGTGCGAGGAGCTCCATCCCCGGAGCCGGAGCCCGCCGGGCCCGACGCTGACCTGGTGGCCCGCGTCCACGGGTGGGTCGACCGCTCGGTGCGGATCGTCGCCCTCACCGGTGCCGGCATCAGCACCGACAGCGGGATCCCGGACTTCCGCGGTCCGGAGGGGGTGTGGACGCGCGACCCGGGGGCCGAGCGGCTCGCCACCCTCGGGCACTACCTGGCGGACCCGGGGGTGCGCCGGCGGGCGTGGCAGGACCGCCTCCACCACCCGGCCTGGAGCGCCCGTCCCAACCGCGGGCACCGGGCCCTGGTCGACCTCGAGCGCCGCGGCCAGCTCACCGCCCTCGTCACCCAGAACGTCGACGGCCTCCACCAGGCGGCCGGGAGCGATCCCGGCCTCGTCGTCGAGGTCCACGGCACGGTGCACGAGGTGATGTGCATGTCCTGCGACGAGCGGTCCCCCATGCCCGCCGTGCTGGAGCGGGTGCGGGCCGGCGAGCTGGACCCGCCGTGCCGGTCCTGCGGCGGCATCCTGAAGTCGGCCACCGTCAGCTTCGGCCAGGACCTGTTCCCGGGGGACATGGCGCGCGCCCTCGCCGCCGCCGCCCGGGCCGACCTGTTGCTCGCCGTCGGCACGACGCTGGCCGTCCACCCGGTAGCCGGGGTGGTGCCGGCGGCGCGGGCGGCGGGGGCCCTCGTGGTCATCGTCAACGGCAGCGCCACGGCCATGGACGACCTCGCCGACGCCGTGCTGCGGGGGCCGATCGGCGAGATCCTCCCGGCCGTCGTCGGGGGGCCCGGTGGCGAGCCCGCGGCCGGCCCGGCGCCGCCGGGCTGAGGGCGGCGGCCCGGGCCACCGATCGGGGCGCCCGCCGGGGCCTCGGTCGTGCCCGCTCCGCGGGCCGGCTACTGTCTCCCCGATGGCTGCGCTGCTGGAGGCTGCGAGGCGCCGCAATCCGCTACCTGCCGGTACCGCCGCGGTGGGCGTGGGCCTCGTCGTGGCGGGGGTGTCGGCGTACGGGTTCCTGTTCTTCGCCGACCGGGCGCTGAGCAAGCACGACTACTCGCCCCTCGGGGTCCTGTGGAGCATCGTGTTCCTGGTCGGTCCCGGGCTGTTCCTCCCGCTGGAGCAGGAGATCAGCCGGGCCATGGCCGAGCGCCGGGCCCGGGGGCGGGGCGGCCTGCCGGTCGTCCGGCGCGCCGCCACCATCGGCGCCGGCCTGTTCCTCGGCGTCCTGGTGGTCATGATCCTGGCCGCCGGTTGGATGACCGAGCACCTCTTCGAGGGCCAGTACCTGCTGCTCGTCGGCCTGGGCCTGGGGCTGGCCGGTGCGGTGGCAGGCCACGTCACCCGGGGGTGCCTGTCCGGCACGGGCCGGTTCAACGGCTACGCCGCCTACATCGGTGCCGACGGCTTCCTCCGCGTCCTGGGCGGGGCGGTCATGCTGGCCCTCGGCGTCACCACGGCCGGCCCCTTCGGCGTGGCCGTGGGCATCGCCGGCCTGCTGGCGGTCCCCGTGGCGCTGTCGGTGCAGAGGCCGCAGCTCGACGAGGGCCCCGACGCGTCGTTCTCCGAGGTGGGCAGCGCCCTCGGCCTGCTGCTCATCGCGTCGCTGTCGGCGTTCGCGCTCATGAACGTGGGCCCGGTCATCGTGCAGGTGCTGGCGTCGGACGCCCAGTCAGAGGCGGCCGGGCGCTTCGTCAACGGCGTGGTGATCGCCCGCATCCCCCTCTTCCTGTTCCAGGCCGTGCAGGCGTCGCTGCTGCCCAAGCTGTCGATGCTCGCCCACTCGGGGCGCCTCGCCGACTTCCGCAACGGCCTGCGTCGCCTCCTCGTCGTCGTGGCGGGCCTGGCCGGGGCGGGCGCCCTGGTGGGCGCCACGCTGGGGCCGCTCGTCGTCGAGGTCATGTTCCCCACCGCCGACCTCGGCGCCCGCACGATGGGCCTCCTGGCTGCCGGCGCCGGCCTCTACATGCTGGCCATGGCGTGCGCCCAGGGCGTCATCGCCCTCGGCGGCCACGCCGAGCAGGCCGTGGGGTGGGCCAGCGGCGTGGTCGTCCTGGTCGCCAGCGTGCTGGCGGGCGCCAGCCTCGACCTGTTCCTGCGGGTCGAGCTGGGCCTGTTCGCCGGCAGCGCGGCAGCGCTGGTGGTGATGGCCCTGGCGCTGGCTCGCCGCCTGCGCATCGCCAGGTCCTCCTCCGTCGTCCCCGTCGTCCCCGTCGGGGCGGCCGCCCACGGGGTGGCCGTCGAGCCCTGAGACCGGTCCGCCGGGGTGCGGGGGGCAGGGCACCGGTCCGGCCACCGGCGGCGGGAACAGGGGGAGCGCCACCATTGTTGACCAGCCTGGTCAGGTCCTTCGCGCCGCCCCCGGTGACGCGCCCACGTCCAGCCAGAGAGGGGCCCCATGCCGAGCTTCCGAGACCTGCTCGCCGCCACCAAGTCCCAGATCCGCGAGGTCGACACCGCCACGGCGGACGACCTGCGCGCCCGCCCGGGCACCGTCGTCCTTGACGTGCGCGAGCCGGACGAGTACGAGCAGGGTGCCATCCCCGGTGCCGTCCACATCCCGCGGGGCACCCTGGAGAGCACCGTCGAGAACCGCCTCCCCGACAAGTCGGCGCCCGTCGTCGTCCACTGCGCCAGCGGCGTCCGGTCGGCCTTCGCGGCGAAGACCCTGGCCGAGATGGGCTACCAGGACGTGGCCTCGATGGCCGGGGGGTTCAACCGGTGGAAGGACGAGGGGCGCGAGTGGGCGGCCCCCCGCAAGCTCACCCCCGAGCAGCGCAACCGCTACCAGCGGCACCTCCTGCTGCCCGAGGTCGACGCCGAGGGGCAGCTCGAGCTGCTGGACGCCCGGGTGCTCCTGCTGGGCGCGGGTGGCCTGGGGTCGCCGGCAGCCCTGTACCTCGCCGCGGCCGGCGTGGGCACCCTGGGCATCGTCGACATGGACGTGGTCGACGAGTCGAACCTCCAGCGCCAGATCCTCCACAACGTCGATCGCCTCGGCGAGCGGAAGGTGGACTCGGCCAAGAAGGCGCTCACCGCGCTCAACCCGGACGTCGACGTGGTCACCCACGACGTGCGCCTCGGTGCCGACAACGTCCTCGAGCTGCTGTCCGGCTACGACATCGTCGTCGACGGGGCCGACAACTTCCCGGTGCGGTACCTCCTCAACGACGCGGCCTTGAAGCTCGACGCCCCCGTGGTCCATGGGTCGATCTTCCGCTTCGAGGGCCAGGCCACGGTGTTCCTGCCCCACCAGGGCCCGTGCTACCGCTGCTTCCTGCCCGAGCCCCCGCCGCCCGAGCTGGCGCCGTCGTGCGCGGAGGCCGGCGTGCTCGGCGTCCTCCCCGGCATCATCGGGTCGATCCAGGCCGTGGAGGCCATCAAGCTCATCCTCGGCATCGGCGAGAGCCTGTCGGGCCGGCTCCTGGCCTACGACTCGCTCGAGGAGTCGTTCCGCACCTACAGGATGCGGCGCGATCCGCAGTGCCCGGCGTGCTCGATCGATCCTGCCGACATCGTGATCGCCGAGTACGACGAGCTTTGCATGCCCCACCCCGTGGCGCCGCCTCCGGGCTGACGTTGCCCGGGCCCGGCGGCGCCGGTTTCTCACGGTGAGCGTGGGCATCCGTCGGAAGAGCGGTTTTTCCACGCAGAGCGACTGTCTCTGCACGTAACGTTGTGGCATGTCCCTCGTGGCGGTGCGCCCCCGCCCCTGGCCCCGGCTCCGTCGTCGGACCGGCCGGGTGGTGGCCATCCAGACGGCACTGGCCCTCCTCATCGGGGCGGCCGGCGTGCTCGCCCCTCGGCCCGCCCTCGTGACCGAGCGGGCGATGGCCACCGAGACCCGCCGGCCGGGGCGGGACGCCGTCGTCCGCCCGGCCCCACCGCCGCCGGCCGAGCCCTCGAGGCGCGAGCCCCCGGGTCCTCCCGGCGCCCCCGGCACGTCGACCACGGCGGCCCCGGGCACGACCCAGGCTCCCGGCCCGTCGACCACCACCGCCCCGGGGCCGGTGGAGCCCCCGTCCCCCGGGCCCACGCCGGCGCCGGGCGGCGGCACCGGGCCGGGCGAGCCGCCGGGCGACCCGTCCACCACGTCCTCGACCGTGCCCACCACCGCCGGCCCGGGCGGCGACCGGCGGGTCGCCGTGGCCGAGGACACCCGGGAGTTCGCCATGATCGGCGTGACGCTGCCCGAGCCTCCAGCCGAACCGGTCCTCGTGCGCACCGCACCCGCCGGGGGGCCGTGGACGGCCTGGCAGGCGCTGGTGTTCGAGGACGACACGCCCCGGCCTCCCGCGGGCGGTGGCCCCGCCCCGAGGGAGCGTGAGGAAGGGGCGCCCGGGGCTCACAGCGAACCGGTCTGGGTCGCCGCCGCCACCCGCTACGAGCTGAGCCTCACCGCTCGCGCCCTGCCCGCCGCCCAGGTCCACCTGGTCCACGAGACGACCCGGGACGTGGCGGTGGCCGAGACGGCGCCGGCCGGCGCCGACCCGGCGCGCCCGCCCGTCAGCCCCCGCTCCGCCTGGGGGGCCCGAGCGCCGAGGACCGCGCCCACCACGGCGCCGTCGCTCCAGCTCGCCGTCGTCCACCACTCGGCGGGCGTGAACGGGTACACGGCCGCCGAGGTGCCGGCCCTCCTGCGGTCGATCCAGGCGTACCACATGGACGCCAACGGCTGGAACGACATCGCCTACAACTTCGCGGTCGACGGCTTCGGCCGCGTCTGGGAGGGAAGGGCCGGGGGCGCCGAGCGTGCCGTGGTCGGCGCCCACGCCCAGGGCTTCAACACCGGTTCGACCGGGGTCGTGGTGCTGGGCAACTTCGAGCCCACGGCGCCCTCGTCCGCGGCGGTCGGGGCGGTGGGCACGCTGCTGGCGTGGAAGTTCGGGGTCCACCGGGTGGACCCCCGCACCGCGGTCAGCTACCGGACGAGCACCGGCAGCCCCAAGTACCCTGCCGGCAGCACCGTGCGCACGAACCGGATCATCGGCCACCGCGACGTGGGGTCCACGGCGTGCCCGGGACGCAACCTGTACGCCCGGCTCGCCACCATCCGCGACCGGGCCGCCGCCGGCTACCCGGCGTACGTCGCTCCCGGCATCCCCCTCGCCGGCGACTTCGTGGGCGACGGGGCCACCGACCTCTACCTGCGCCAGCCGGGGCTCCTCGACGACCGGCTGTACGCCGGGGGGCCTCGCGGGTTCTCCATCGTGCGGGACTTCGGGACGACGGGGAGCGGCGCCTTCTCGCCCTTCGTCGGCGACTTCGACGGCAACGGTGCCGACGACATCTTCTGGTACGCGTGGGGGACGGGCGGCGAGTACCTGTGGCGGAGCCCGGGCAACGGCACCTTCCAGTCCACGCGGGCGCCGGCAGCCTCGTCGGGGTTCGTCCCCGTGGCCGGCGACCTCGACGGCGACGGCGACGACGACATCTTCTGGTACTCGCCCAACACGGGCCGCGACTTCATCTGGTTCGCCACCGGCGGGGGCGCCTTCCGGTCGGTGGTCGCCAACCCCGCCGACGGCGGCTACGCCCCGCTGGCCGGGGACTTCGACGGCGACGGCGACGCCGACATCCTGTGGTCCACGTTCAACGCCAACCGCGACTTCCTGTGGACCAACCGCGGCGACGGCACGTTCACCGCCACCGTGGCACCCGCCGTCGACCGGTGGTCCGTCGCCCTGGCCGGGGACTTCGACGGCGACCGCGACGACGACGTCGTCTGGTACGCGCCGGGATCGGCCGCCGACCACCTCTGGCTGTCCGACAGGGGCCGGTTCTCGTCCCGAGCCCTGTCGGCCGGCGGCGCGTACCGCCCGGCGGCGGGCGACTTCGACGGCGAGGGCGTCGCCGACGTCCTGTGGTACGCCTCGCCCGGCCCCGACTGGGCATGGTGGCACACCACGGTGCCGCTGGGCCGCAGTGCCCGCCTCGGTGGTGACCTCCCCTAGGCCGGTGCTACCGCCGCTTGCGGGCGGCCACGAAGTGGGCGACGCCCGTCACCCTCAGGGGCGAGCGCTCGACGGCGGCGAAGGTTCCCTCGAGGGTCCGCTTGACCACGGGCTGCTGCACCTTGTCGAACGGCGGCATGATGTAGTCGTGGGCCAGCACCTCGAAGCCGCCCTGCTCGAGCAGGGCGACGATGCGGCGCTTCGTGTAGATGCGGGCCCGGGCGTAGCGCTCGTGCACCGGGGTGGGCAGCCACGACATGAACGGCACCCGGTTCCACCTCATCCAGGCCGGGGGCAGCTCGAAGCCGTGGGTCTCCATCAGGTACCACTTGTTGGGCACCGAGATGGTCGCGGCGGCACCTGGCCGCAGGACCCGGCGGATCTCGGCCACGGCGGCGGCATCGTCGGCGGTGTGCTCCAGCACCTCGTACGAGGTGACGTGGTCGAACACCTCGTCCTCGAAGGGGAGCTGCTCGCCGTCGTAGACCTGGTAGGTGACGTTGGCCAGCCCCAGGTCAGCGGCAGCGGCCACTGCCTCGGCCACCCGCTCCGCCTCGACGTCGACCCCGTCGACGGTGGCGAAGTCCCCGGCGTACAGCACGGTGTTGGCGCCGTTGCCGCAGCCGAAGTCGAGGAGGCGCCCGGCCGACGGCCCCTCGGGCAGGAAGGGACGGCTCAGCCGGTGGCGCACCCGGGGAAGGGCGAAGTCGTAGCGGGTCGGGGTGCCAAGGTTGATGTGGTTGGTCACCGGTCGACCTCCGCTCCCGGCCTGCCCGCCCGCGGGACCGGCGGGGCCCGGCGTGGCCGGCCTCATGCCGTCGCCGGTGGGACGTGACCGGCCGGCGTGAACAGGAACATGCTGACGTAGTCGGGCGTGCCCACCGCGGCCCGGCCCTGGTGCCGGTCCGGGTCGAAGCGGTCGAAGGGGGTCCAACCGGAGCCTCCGGCCCGGAACCGGGCGTCGTAGCCCAGGCCCTCCAGGTAGCCGACCACGTCGGCCACCTGCCGCTCCGGTCCCAGGTGGCGGCGCTCGATCTCCACCAGCAGCACGGGGGCGTCGCGGCGCAGCAGCTCCTCGCCGCCCCGGAGGACCTCGAGCTCGTGGCCCTCGACGTCGATCTTGACGAGCCGTACGTCGTGCAGGTCCTGGTCGTCGAGGCGCTCGACGGGGACGGTCAGCGTTCGGGCCCCGTCGCCCGCCCCGCGCCGGTCGAGCCGGGCGTAGCCGGTCATGGGGACCCCGTGGACCACCGGGATCGACAGGGTGCTCTCGCCGGCACCGTCGGACAGCGCCAACGTGCGCACGTCGACCCGCGGTCCGGCCCAGTCCCGCAGGGTCTCGGCGCAGGCGGGCTGGGGCTCGAAGGCCACGACCGTGTCGAAGTGGCGCACCATGAAGTAGCTGTAGATGCCGTGGTTGGCGCCCACGTCCACCGCCGTCCCCCCCGGGGGCACCAGGTGGGCCATGTCGGCGATCTCGGGCTCGAGGTGGCCGCCGGCGCGGAGCCACAGGACCCGCACGGGCAGACGGGTGCGGCGGGGGAGGAGGTCGAAGGCGGCGCGCTTGGCGCGCAGGGGGAGGGACGCGGGGGTCTGGTCGGGCAGCGTGGTCATCCGTCAGGCTCTGGGGTCGTGGGCGGTGGGTGGTCTCACGGTCGCGGTCGGGGTGGCGACCCATCCCAGCGCGGCCAGCTCGCGACGATAGGCCGCCACCACCGGTGCCACGGTTCCACCGGGCGGGGGCGCCAGGCGCGACCACGACCGGTGGGCGGCCTGGGCGACGAGGTCGGCAGGTGCGGTGCCGGGCGGCGCCACCAGGTCGTGGGGGCCGGCGTACTCGGGGGCCGACCCGGTGTCGAGCATGGCGACCGGGGTGCCCAGGGCGTGGGCCATCACCAGCGGCCCGCTCGTCTCGCCCACCGAGTCGGTGCGGGGGAGGAGGACGGCGTCGGCGGCAGCGAGGATGCGGCAGAACTCGGCGTCGTCGGCCTGCCCGACCAGGGTGACGTTCGCGGTCCGGGCGGCCAGGGCCCGTCCCGTGGCCTCGTCGGCGACGTGGCCGGCGAGGACGACGCGGGCGTGGGGGAGGGCGCGGGCGGCGGTCACCACGTCGGGGACGCCCTTGGCCGCCTTCAGGACCCCGGCGAGCACGAGGAGCGGCCCGGGCGACCCGGCCAGCAGCTCGTCACGGGCGGCCAGCCGGTCCCGGGGCGAGGGGGGCGACACGGGGAGCGCCAACGGCACGACCCCGACCTCCCCGCCGAAGCCGTGGGCCCGCAGCAGGTGGGCGGCGTGCCGGCTGTGCACCACCACCCGGTGGCGGGCCAGCACCCGGCGGAGGACGGGGACGAGCAGGCGTCGGGCCCGCCGGTCCCGGGGCACCACGTCGTGGAGCGTGACCAACCAGCCACGGCGGCGGGCCAGCGGGACCAGCAGCGCCCGGCTGGAGTTCGACAGGTGGACGTTGGCGGGCCCGTCCCCGGGCCGGTCGACGAGGCGGGCGTCGACGCCGTCGGCGACGAGGCCCTGGCAGAGGAGGTCGGCGGCGCGCCGCGGCCCGAGCGAGCTGGGGGGGACGACGATGTCGACGGTCATCGGCGGGGCGTCGCCGTGGGCGTCGACCGGCCAGGGCGACGCCCGGCGTCGCGGGGGAGCGGCGGAGCACGGTGGGGTCGGCGGGGAGCACGGTGGGGGGCGGCGGGCATCGTCAGAGTGTAGGAGCCGGCCCGGGCCGGGGATCCGACCCCGACGGGTCGGGCCGGGACGTCGCCTGGTCGGGCCGGGCACCGTCCCCTCCCGGCCCGTCCGCCGCCGTCACGGGTCCGCCGGCCGCCCCTCCGGGCGCTCCCGACCGGCGGAGGGCGGGCCCGCAGCCGGCGGCGAAGGCGGCCTGGCCCCCTGCCTGGGACAGGAAGAGCCCGGTGGCCTCCGCCGCCGGCACCAGCACGGCGGCGGAGGCCACGGTGAGGGCGGTCGAGGCCGCCCGGCTCACGACGAGCTGGCGGCCGTGCCGGAGGCCCCTCATGAGGGCGGCCACCGGACCGGCGAGGCCGCCGGCCATCACGAACAGCCCCGCGGCCAGCCACGTGGTCAGGGCCACGTCGTCACCGGCGACCCCCGTGTGCCGGGCGACCACGGTGAAGGCCGCGGCCAGGACGGCGGTCGCCGCCGCCCCGACGAACGGCAGCCCCGCCAGGTAGGCGAGGGCCCGCCGCGGGATGTGGCCCCGTCGGGCCACGCCGGGGATGATCAGCGTCTGGGACGCCAGGAACAGCAGCATCACGGGGTTGGCCACGAGGGCGGCCACGCGGTAGGCGCCCAGCGCCGCCGAGCCCGCCGTGGCCGACATCCAGAACCACAGCCACTGGTTCGAGGCCAGGTACATGGCCGTGTCGGTCGTGGTGGCCAGGGCCAGCCGCCGCACGCCCCGCCACCACGCCAGGGCACCGGTGCGGGCCCGGGGGCGGACCAGGGCGGCGCCGACCACGCCCGACGCCGCCGCGCCGGCGGCCCACACCGCCACCGCCGTGGACTCGGTGGGGTGGGCTCGGATCACGAGGATGCCGCCGGCCGACACGGCCAGCCACACGAGGTCGACGGCGGCGGCCGTGCGCGGTCGCAGGGCCCAGAAGCACAAGTAGCGGAGCCCGTCCTGGACCAGCAGCGCCGGCACGGCCAGGGCCATGAACGCCAGGGCGGGGGAGCCGGTGATTGCGGCGGCGACGCCGACGGCCGCCCCCAGGGGCAACGCCACCGCCGTCACCACGGTGAGGTAGGCACCGGCCCGGGGCTCGTGGGCCAGGTCGCCGGGCGGGGACGGCTCGGCGAGGAGCGGCTCGCTGGCCGCCGCCCGCACCAGGTACAGCATCGTCTGGGCACCGGCGTAGTAGAGGGCCCACGACCCGAGCACGGTGACGCCGCCGAACAGGGCCAGGCCCAGCTCGACGGCGGAGTTGCTGGCCGCCGAGGCCGCCTGGCTGACCACGGACCACCCGGCCAGGTGGCCGAGCCGGCGGAGGCGGCCCGACGGCGCGGCCGGCCGGTCCCCGGTCACGGGAAGCCGGGTGCGGGAGCGGTGAGATCGGTCACGCCCGGTCGATCCCCGTCGCCTTGACCACTGCCGCGGCGACGTCGTCCCAGGTCGTGGCGATGGTCGACGCCGACGCCGCCAGGCGGGGCAGGTCGGCGGCGCAGCGCCGGATGGCATCGGCCAGCGAGGCGGGGTCGCCGGGGGCGGCCAGGGTGCCGTTCTCGCCGTCGTGCACCACGTCGGCGATCCCCCCGACGCGCGTGGCGATCACCGGGCGCCCGGCGGCCAGGGCCACGGGGGCGATCCCCGACTGGGTGGCGCTGCGGTACGGGAGCACGACGGCGTGGTGGTCGGCGAGGAGGCGGCTGACCTCCTCGTCGGCCGCGTAGCCGAGGCGCAGGTCCACCTGGTCGGTGAGGCCGCGGTCCGCCACCCGGCGGGCCCACGGCTCGTCGGCGCTCCAGGGCTCGCCCACGACCGTGAGGTGGTGGTGCTCGCCCTGGCGGCGGAGGGCGGCCAGGGCGTCGAGCGCCACGTCGAGGCCCTTGTAGGGGCGGATGAAGCCGAAGAACAGCAGGTGCAGCCCGTCGGGCCCCACCGGGGGCAGCGGTCGGGGCTCCACGGCCAGGTGGGCGGGCATGGGGATGGTGGTGATCGGCACCCGCCCCCCCAGCAGCTCGTCCAGCTCCCGGGTCACCGTGGAGGCGTGGGTGATGAGGGCGTCGCAGCGGGAGAAGACGCCCCGGGTGAGCCAGCGTTGCAACGGCAGCGGCTCGTGGGGCAGCGAGTTGTGGGCGACCACCACCGTGGGGACCGCGCCGGCGAGGGCCAGCACGACCCGGTAGCTCAGCGCGTAGAAGGGCGTGGCCCACACCAGCACGACGGCGTCGGACTCCCGGGCGATGCGACCGGCGTGCCACCACGACGTGGGGTCCCACCAGCGCAGGAGGAACCGGGCCGTGGGGTGGGGGACGGCGTCGACGTCGATCTGGGCCCGGCGGTACAGGGCCCGCGGGTAGTGGCTGGACCACGACAGGACGGTCACCTCGTGGTCCCGGGCCAACGCCCCCGTCAGGTAGCCCCCGTGCTGGGCGATGCCGCCGCGCAGCGGGGGGACCTGGCCGATGACGGTGATGCGCACGCTGCTCAACCGACCAGTTCCCAGACCGTGACGCCCATCGGCATCACGACCTCCCGGGACGGGCGGGCGTCGAGCAGCTCCTCCCACACGTGCAGCTCGCCGGTGACGACGCGGGCCCGGCGGAAGCGCCCGGCCGGCAGGTCGTCGGGCAGGGCCTCGCCCTCGATCACCAGGAACACCGGCCGGCGGGGGAAGGTCCGACGGTACTGCTCGATCGACGGCATGCCGTAGCCGACCGGGAGCCGGGCCGCCGCCTGGTCGAAGAGCCACCACACGGCGCCGGGCGCGTTCCGGCTGACCGAGTAGGTGCTGCGCCCGTAGGGAGGGAAGAGGAAGACCCCCTGGCGGTCACCGGCGGCGTCGGCGATGCCGGCGGCCATGTCCCAGGAGCCGCCCATCTCGTCGTGGTGGCGGAGGGGCAGCGACGTCTGCGCGTACTCCACCACCAGCGACACCGCCAGCACGGCGCCCACCGCCCTCACCGCCCACCACCGGCGGGTCAGCAGGAAGGCCAGGCCGATGGCGATCAGCACCACCATGGTGGGCAGCACGGCGGGGACGAACCGCCGGACCCACCACATGAGCCGCATCGACACGCGGGCGTCGTAGAGGTAGAGCAGCAGGAGGCCCGCGCCCGGCACGGCCAGCAGCCACAGCGACGCCCGCCAGCGGCGCAGCATCACCACGCAGAAGCCCAGCCACAGCACCGCCATGCCCCGCACGGTGGTGAACCAGGTGAGCCACTGCATGTTGAGCTCGTTGAACGACCGCTGCTCGCGTCGCGACAGGATGTTGTAGTGGTACTGCTCGCCCCAGATGTCGGGGCTGAAGAAGAACAGCAGCAGCGCCACGCCGAAGCCGACGGCGACCACGGCGCCCAGCGGGCGGTGCCACCGCTGCACCACCGCGCCGACGTCGGTCCAGCCGGCGTCGGGCCACCGGCGGCGGGCCGCCTGCAGGGAGGCCCGCACCGCGAACCCACCGGCGACGACGGCCACGGTCCCCCCCACCAGCTCGGCGCCCCCGGGTACGTCGGTCGACGCCGAGTACTCGGGTCGGGCCACCACCGCGTTCCACACGCCGTAGGGGATGGTCACGGCCAGGCCGGCGAGGAAGGCGACCACCCGGCGGTCGACGCGCCCGGCGGCGATGGCGAGGGCGGCGACGCCGGCACCCAGCAGGATGTAGAGGAAGCCGTCGGGTCGGGCCAGGAACCCGACGCCGGTGAGCAGGCCGGCCACCAGGGCACCCCCGGCCCATCGGCGCTGGATGGCCAGCACCGCGGCCAGCATGGTGCCGGCCAGGAGGAACTGGGCCGGGATCTCGCTCGAGGGGTACTTCGCCTGCCACACCTGGATCATCGACGTGACGAGGAGGGCCCCGACCAGCCCGGCGACCAGGGTGCCGGCCACCCGGCGCGCCGCGAGCACCACGAGGCACACCGAGCCGAGCCCCAGGAGGGGGTTGGTGTTGAACAGGGCCCGTGCCCCGCCCAGGTCGTGGGCGGTGGCGAGGAGCGACGAGTAGAAGTGGAAGAACTGGGACGTGACCTGGCCGGGGTGGTCGATGTCGGTCCACATCCCCGAGAAGCGCCCCGCGTTGTCGAACGGCGGGTCGATGCCGGCCTGCACCACCTCGTCGTCGACGTAGACGTCGCCGCCCTCGGCGATGGCGAACCCGTGGAGCACGTAGACGCCGGGGTCCTTGTCGTTCCAGGCGTAGTGGAAGCCCGGCAGGAAGAAGAAGGCGCCGGCCACGGCCACCACCACCAGCAGGGCGGCCTCGACGCGGTCGAACCGGACCCGCACCCGCGGTCCCAGCCGGTGGGCGACGAGGGCCACCACCACGGTGGTGACCAGGCCGAGCCCCACGGCCGCCCAGCCGTCGTGGTGGGCGAGCTGGGCGAGGGCGAGCGACCACGTGCCCACGGCCGCCACCAGGACGGTGCCGGTGACGGCGGCCAGCTCGCCCACCGTGAGCTCGACCTCGGCGTCGCGTCGCGGCTCCGGGGCCGGCTCCCCGGCGCCCGGCAGGTCCACGGCGGCGATCGGGGTCGAGCTCAGGGAAGATGCGGACATCGAGGTCATCGGCCTTCGTTGGCGGGGCAGCACGCGGCGCGGGCAACGGCCGAGGCGACCGCGCGACGGCAGGAGGACGAGGACGGGCGGGACATCTCGACCGCGATGCGACTGACCCGGGGAAGATAGCGGCTCGGCCCACCCGTGTCCCGATGGCGCCCACCGGGGCGAACGGTGGGCCCGTCCCGGCGCCGGGGCGCTGGCGCCGGCGGATCGGTGGGAGCCGCCCCACATGGGACGATGGCGCGATGCTCGCAAACCTGGGCCCCACGCTCGAGCGCCGTGCCGGTCGCGTCGTGTTCGGCAGTCGCAGCTGGGTCGCACGCCAGCTCGAGTAGTTGGCGGGCGACCTCCGGTCGGCGCGGATCCTCGAGATCGGCAGCGGTCGCCAGGACATGGGGGAGGACGCCTACTCGTTTCGCCGCCTGTTCGACGGCGGCAACGAGTTCGTGCAGTCGGACCTCGACCCCGCCTACGGCCACCTCGTCGTGGATGTGACCACCATGGACTTCGTCGAGGAGTGGGACGTCATCCTCTGCGTCAGCGTCCTCGAGCACGTCCCCGACTTCACCGCCGCGGTCGGGCGCATCCACCGGGCGCTCCGGCCCGGCGGCCGGGCCGTGGTGGTGGCGCCGATGTGCTTCCCCTACCACGACGAGCCCCACGACTACTGGCGCTTCACCGCCCACGGGCTCCGCCACGTGCTGGCCGGGTTCGACGCCGTGGACGTGAGGTCCCGGGGCCCGCGCCGGCTGCCCTTCACGTCGCTGGCCGTCGCCCGCAAGGCGTGAGGTGCCCGCCCGGGCCCCACCCGCTCAGCGGTGGACGACGAAGACCATGGTGGGCATCAGGTGCCGGCCGGCCCGCACGACGGCGCCGGGCACGCGGCTGGCCACCCGCCCCGCGCCCCCCGGCTCGAGCTCCGCCACCGCCTGCACGGCGTCGGCGGTCACGTCCGTGGCCCGCAGGCCGGCCCGGGCGATCAGGTCCCGCATCTCGCGCCGCGTGCGCGGGCTGATGTCGTAGACCGAGCCCCGTCCCGACGCCCGCAGGGCCGGCGTGCGGACGGCCACGGGGAGCCAGCTGAGGAAGGGCACCTTGAAGTGCGGCTCCACCACGGCCCAGCGGCTGGGCGACGCCACGTAGCCGACGCCTCCCGGGCGCAGGATCCGGGCCAGCTCGCACAGGTGGACGCTCTGCTCGACCGGTCCCCCGACGTGCTCGATGGTGTGGTTCGACACCACGACGTCGAAGGAGCCGACGGGGAAGGGGAGGTGGGGGCCGTCCACCAGCTCGAACTGGTACCCGTCCGTCACCGTGCGGAGGTCCTGGACGTCGACGGACACCACCGTGCCCTCCGGTCCCACGTGGTCGGCCAGCAGGGTGGCGATGACCCCGGCCCCGGTCCCGACCTCCAGGAGGGTGGCACCCCGGAGCGGGCGGCGGCGCTCGACGAGGGTGGCGATCTTGGCCGCCTTGGCGCGGCGCGAGTCGACGTCGAGGCTGAGCTTGGGCGTCCAGCCCCCCTTGGTCACCATGGGCGTCTCCTGCCGGGACGTCGCGGGGAGCGTCGTCCGCCGGACGAGCGAGGCTAACACCCCTGCCTCGCCCTGCCCCTCAGGGGAGCTCGGGCACGTCGGCCGGCGCCGGCCGGCCGCCGGTCACCTCGCGCCACCGCAGCCCGGTGACGGGGGCGCACAGGAGCAGGCCCGCCTGGGACGCCACGCGGTCCAGGGCGCTGGCGGCCACCGCCGATGCCACCGGCACGCCCACCCCTGCGGCGAGGCCACCGGCGATGGCCTCGCGCAGGCCGAGCCCGGCGGGGGCGATGCCCACCATGGCGGCGACCACGGTCGAGCCCGAGATGGCCAGGGCCGCGCCCAGCGAGGTGGGCTGGCCGATGGCGGCCAGGGACAGCCACACGCGGATGCCCGAGGTGACCACCAGCCCGGCCTGGGTGGCGACCAGCTCGGCGAAGAGCCGCCGCCACCGCGCCGTCGTCCGCCGGACCAGGAGCGCCGACCCCGCCACGGCCACGGCCCCGACCGCGGCGGCCACGCCCCCCCGCGCCGCCAGCTCGTCGTCCCCCACGAGGGCGAGGCCGGCCACCAGGGCGGCCACCCCGGCCCACACCACGCCGGTGATGGCGTTGATCGAGACCGCGGAGCGCACGGTGCTCCCCCGCCGGGCCAGGGCCGCGGTGCGGACGGCGATGCCGCCGGGCGCCGGGATCGGCAGGTAGTTCACGACCGTCGCTACGATGCTGACCCGCATGGCGCTGCGGAGGCCGATCCGGTGGTCGAGCGCCGCCGCCATGGTGCGGTACTGGAGGGCGTTGAGGACCAGGGTGGAGGGCGTGGCCACGAGGACCAGGACGGCGAGCAGGCCGGGGCGGATCGTCCGGTTGGCCGGCAGCGCTCGGAACGACACGACCACGAGCGCCCCGAACACCAGGGCCGTGGCTCCCAGCAGCCACGGCCGCAGCGCCGGCCGGCCCGCCGCCCGGCGGAGCCGCCGGGCCAGGTCCACGGCCGTGGCGGCGGCCCGGCCGCGAGCCGGCCGTTCGGTCGTCGAGGTCGTGACGGGTACCGTCGTCCCGTCCCGCCGACCCGTGACCTGCTGGTCGACGTCCTGAGTCACAGTTCGATGGATCCTACGCCCCCGCCCCACCGCGCCCCCCAACCTGACGATCCGGGTTCACGCCCGGCGGTGCTCCTGCTGGCCACCACGCTTCCGGCCCGGTCGGGCGACGGTACGCCCGAGTTCGTCCTCACCCTGGCGCGGTCGATCCCCGGGTACGACGTCACCGTGGTGGCGCCGCGGATGCCGGGAGCGCCGAGGGACGAGGTCATCGACGGGGTCAGGATCCGGCGGGTGCGCTACTTCCCCCGCCGGTTCGAGGGCCTGGCCACCGACGCGATCATGCCCACGCTGCGGGCCCAGCCGTGGCGGGTGGTGGAGGTGCCGTTCCTCTTCGGCGCCCTGCTGCTGGCCACCTGGCGCGAGGTGGGCCGGCGGCGGCCCCTGGTCGTGAACGCCCACTGGATCGTGCCCGCCGGGCTCGTCGCCCTGCTGGTGCACACCGTGCGGCGGACCCCCTACGTCGTCACCGTGCACGGGGCCGACGCCTACACGATGCGCGGGGCGCTGGCCCGCCGGGTCAAGTCCCTGGTGCTGCGGCACGCCGCCCTCGTCCTGCCGGTGAGCGGCCACATCGCCCGGGAGGTGGGCGCCGAGGGGGCGCCCGTGCTGCGGATGGGGGTCGACACCCGGGCCGTGCGCGACGCCGTCACCCGCAGCCCCGAGCCCGGGCTCCTGCTGGCCATCGCCCGGCTGGCCGACAAGAAGGGCATCGACGTGCTGGTGGCGGCCACGGCCCGGCTCGAGGGCGCACACCTCGAGGTGATCGGCGACGGCCCCGAGCGCCAGGCGCTCGAGCGCCAGGTCCGCGACCTGGGCGTCGAGGGGCGGGTGCGGTTCCGGGGTCGCCTGCCCCGGGCCGGCGTGCTCGAGGCCCTGGGGCGGGCCCAGGCGGTGGTGATCCCGTCGCGGGTCGGCGCCAACGGGGACATGGAGGGCACCCCGGTGGTCCTGAGCGAGGCCATGGCCGCGGGCGTGCCGGTGGTCGCCTCCGACCTCGGGGGGTTGGCGGAGTGCGTCACCGACGGCGTCGACGGCCTGCTGGTGCCCCCCGACGACGTGGACGCCCTCGCCGCCGCGCTGGACAAGGTGGTGAACGGCGGCGTGGACCTGGAGGGGCTGGGGTCGGCGGCCCGGGCCACGGCGGCTCGGCGGCTGGACGCCGGCGTCGTGGGCGCCGAGTACGGCCGGGCCTTCGCCTCGCTGTCCGAGCGGGCCCCCACCGCTCCGTGATCGGCGTCCTCCACGCTTACAGCCGAGCCAACGCCGGGGACGGCCTGCTCGTCGACCTGACCCTCGACCGCCTGGCGCGGGCCGGCGTCGATCGCGCCGACGTCCTCCTGGTGGCGCTGGACCCCGACTCGTTCGCCGACGTGCCCCGGAGGGTCGGCACCGGGACCCGGCGCCGGGGCCTCGGCTGGGACCTGCTGCCGGCGGTGGGCCGGGCCGCCGCCCTCACCGCCACGTCCCTCGCCGACCGGCCGGTGGGCCCGCTGGGCCGCTCGCTCGCCGGGTGCCGGGCCCTCGTGGCCGTCGGTGGTGGCTACCTCCGGGCCGCCGACGCCACCTCCTCGGCGGGCACGGCCGTCAACCACCTGCCCCAGCTCCTCGCCGCTGCCGCCGGCGAGGCTCCCTCCCTCTACCTGCCCCAGAGCATCGGTCCGCTGCGGGGCCCGGTCGGTGCCGCCGTCGGCCGCGCCCTCCGGCGCGTCGACACGGTGTGCGTCCGGGACCCGTGGAGCGCGGCCGAGCTGGCCGAGCCGGCCAACGTCCGCCGCCTCCCCGACCTCGCCGTGCTGGAGCTGGCCGAAGTGGTCGACGGCCTGGAGCCGGTCCCGCCCGGGGGCCGGGTCGGCTTCGTGGCGCGGCCCGTGGCCCACGCCCCCGGCTACGAGGCCGCGATGGCGGCCGTGGCGGACGGCCTGGGATCGCGTGCCGTGTGGGCGGTGCAGACGGCAGGCGACCGGACCAAGAGCGACGCCGTCCACTACCGGCGCATGGGGGTCGACCCCCGCCACCGGCTCACCGACCTGCTGGCTGGCCGCCAGCTCTCGGCCGTGGCCTCGGTACGGCTCCACGGCGCGCTGATGGCGGTGAGGGCCGGCGTGCCGGCCGTCCACCTGGCCTACGACCGCAAGGGCCCGGCGGCCTTCGCCGACCTGGGCCTCGACGACTGGTGCCTCGACGTCCGCTCCCTCCGGAGCGAGGAGCTGGGGGCCGCCCTGGCCGCCCTGACCGCCGACCCCCGCCCCTACTGGGACCGCCTGCGGCGCCGGGCCGGCGACCTGCGGGCGGCGTCGGCCGCGCTGGACGAGCTGGTGGTGGCCACGGTGGCCGGCTGAGCACGGATCAGGGCGGGGCGGCGGGACCTGCCGGGCAGGCACCCAGGCGGTAGAGCACGAAGCCGTCGTCCTCGGCCACCCGGCAGAACGACGGGCTCAGCGCCAGCATCCACGGCTGGCGGGCCCGGACACCGTGATGGGGGGCCAGCCAGGTGTCGTGGTAGGCCGTCTCCAGCAGCGGGAGGCGGTGGACGAGCGCCCAGCCGATGTCGTGACGGCGCATGACCTCGACCACCGCCCGGTCCGACGGCCAGCTCAGGTAGGTGACGTACTCGTCCTCGGTCAGGAACTGGCCACCCCACGTCGGGATGTCGGCGGTGACGTTGACCAGGGCGTGCGACCGGGCCCCGATGACGCCCTTCCCGTCGTCCACCAGGGCGGCGAGCTCCCGGTAGGGCCCGTCCTCCACCTCCTGCCTGAACCCGTCGTCGTCGTCGGCGACCTCCCGGAACGAGACCGCCGCCCCCACCACCAGGACGGCGACCACCAGGGCGCTGGATGCCCGGACCAGCGCCCACCGGGCGTTGGCCAGGCGCCCCGCCGCCACGCCGGCGAGGATGGCGAAGCCCGGCCACATGGGCGAGTAGTAGCGGGCGAACGGCGGGATCTGCTTGACGGTGATGGCCGCGACGTAGGCGCCGCCGACCATGGCCACGAAGGCCCGGGCCCGGCCCCGGCAGGCCAGCAGCCAGGCGGCGATGCCCAGCCACAGCACCACGTTCTCCGGGCCCCCGAAGCCACGGGCGAAGCGGATGGGCAGCCGTGACAGGTACGTGCCGAGAGGGTCGTCGATGCCGGAGTAGTGCCAGAAGTTGCGCTGGATCTCCGAGAGGTAGCCCTCGGTGGCCCAGTAGTCGGTGCGGTAGCTGGCCAGCGAGTCGAGGCCGCCCACCGAGAGGTTGAGGGCCAGCCGGGGGAGCGAGGCCACCGCCAGCACCAGGTAGACGCGCCCGGCGCCGACCAGCGCTGCCCGCGCGCTGGGAGCGAGGGCGGCCACCAGGACGGGCGTCACGGCGAACAGGACGCCGACGGGCTGGGCCTCGGGGGCCACGGCCAGGCAGAGCCCGGCCGCCACCGCCGGTCGCCAGGGGTGCCGGGCCTCGGTGGCCGCCCGGTAGGCGAACCATCCGCCGAGGTACCCGAGGGCCAGCATCACCGGGTACATGGGCACGTAGTTGCCCCGCTCCAGCAGCGACGGGATCGCCAGGGCCGCCACCGCGCCGGCCCCCGCGCCGACCAGCGACGAGCTGACGCGGTAGGTGATGTACGCGCACACCGCCGCCACGGCCAGGAGCGAGAGCAGCGACACCAGCTTCACGCCGGGCAGCCCGGCCAGCGCCACCACGGGGCCGTAGACGACCTGGGGCAGGAAGTTGGTCTGCGTCTCCTGGAAGAAGCGGATGCCGTGCTCGTTCACGTGGGTGACGCTGGCCACGACCCGGGCCGAGTCGGCGTCCTTTAGCAGCACCGGGGTGTAGAGGGCGAGGACCGGGAGTGCCAGGAGCGCACCGAGCGCCGCCGCCAACCACGGTCCCGGCGGGTCCCGCCACACGCGGGCCAGGCGGCGCCGCAGCACCCGGGGCGGTAGCTGCTCGCCCACGGCCAGCGCCGCGGTGGCGGTGGCGGTGGCGGTGGCCACGACGATCGCCGCCACCCGCAGGCCCGGTGCCCGCCCCAGCCCGGTGTCGAGCAGGGCCACGACGGCCTGTTGCACGCCCAGCATGGCCGCCGCCAGCCAGGCCAGGCTGACCAGGTCCCAGCGGTCGACCGCCCGTCCCGGGCGCCGGAGGTGGCGGGGCGGCGGGTCGGGGAGCCCGGCGCCGGACCTGACGTCGGCCGGCACTGCCACGAGGGCAGCGGGTCGCAGGCTGGTCGACGGCAGCTCGCCGCGTGAGGTGCGTGCCGGGGCCACGGAGCTCCTGTCTCTCCCGACCGGGGGCGAGGCGCCGGGAGACGAGCGCGGGCCGGGTCCCTCCATGTGCCCCGAATACTAGGTACCACCACCGGCATCACCGATCCATCCCCCGGTGATGTCGGCGCGGTGGCGGCTCCCGTCTCGTGGCCGCCCGGCTCCCGGCTCGTGGCCGCCTGGCTCCCAGCGCGTGCCCGCCCGGCTCCCGGCGCG
>DASUJB010000041.1:0-4935 GCA_036279475.1 Acidimicrobiales bacterium
CGGGCGGTCGTGGTCGACGCCTGGCGCCAGGTGGAGGCCCTCCACGGGGCGCGCGTGGCCCACCGCAACCTCGACCTCCACGAGGTGTGCGTGTCGCCCGACGGTCGGGCGGTCCTGCGGGGGTTCGACGGCGCTGCCCTGGCCGCCACCGACCGCGACCTGGCGCTGGACCGGGCGCAGCTCCTGGTGGCGACGGCCCTCGCCATGGGGCCCGACGAGGCGGTCGCCGTGGCGGTGGACGTGCTGGGCGTGGACCGGCTGGCCACCGCCGTGCCCTACCTGCAGCCCCTGGCCCTCCCGGGCGGGACGCGGCGGGCCTGGCGCGAGGACCGCGGCATCCTCGACGCCCTCCGGGCCGCCGTGGCCCGGGCCTCGGGGGTGGCGCCGGCGCCGCTGGCCCGGCTGGACCGCGTCCGGCCCCGCACCGCCATGTCCCTCGCCGCCCTGGTGGTGGGCCTGTACGTGCTGCTGCCCCAGCTCGGCGACTTCGGCGACACCGTCGACGCCGCCGCCGGGGCCAACTGGTGGTGGCTCGGGCCCATGGTGGTGGGGGCGGCGGCCACCATCGCCTTCGCCGCCCTGTCGTTCGTGGCGTCGGTGCCGGAGCCGATCCCGTACCTCCCCGCCCTCCGCATGCAGGTCGCCTCCTCGTTCCTCAGCCGCATCGCTCCTGCCAACACGGGGACGCTGGCGGTCGGCGTGCGGTTCCTGCAACGGGCCGGGCTCGACCCCGGGGCGGCGGCCGCGGCCGTCGGCCTCTCGACCCTCGCGGGGTTCGTGGTGCACCTGGCGCTGTTGGGCGCCTTCGTGCTGTGGGCCGGCACGAGCGACGTGGGGTTCTCCCTCCCGCAGGCCGACGTGATCTTCATCGTGATCACCGTGGCCCTGTCGGCCAGCGGCCTGGTGATCGGCCTGGTGCCGGCGGTACGGCGCCGGGTGCTGCCCCCCCTGCTCGCCCAGGTGCGCACGGCGGCCGCCTCCCTCGCCGACGTGCTGACCGACCCGGTGCGGGTCATCGGCCTGCTGGGCGGGTCGATGGGGGTCACCAGCTCGTTCATCGTCACCCTCGCCGCCTCGGTGGCGGCGTTCGGGGGCGGGGTGAGCTTCCCCGAGGTGGGGGCGGCCTACCTGGTGGCGGCGGCCCTGGGCTCGGCGGCACCGACGCCCGGGGGGCTGGGCGCGGTGGAGGCGGCCCTGGTCACGGCGCTCACCGGCTACGGCATGGACAGCGGTCCGGCGGTGTCGGCCGCCCTGACCTTCCGGCTCGTCACCTACTGGGCGCCCATGCTCCCCGGTTGGTTCACCTTCCAGGTGATGCACCGCCGGGAGGAGCTGTGACCGGCGGTCCCGGCGCCGCGGTCAGGAGAGGGGCACGATGCGGTGGCCCACGACGGCGCCGTCGGCCAGCTCCAGCACGCACATCGTGCGCCGGGGCTGGCGCCGGCGCTGGACGGCCGACCCGGGGTTGAGCAGGAGGATCCCCTCGGCCTCCTCGTCGACCGGCTCGTGGCTGTGGCCGAACACCACCACGTCGGCCCGGGGGAACCAGCGCCGCAGGCGCCGGGCCCTCCCGCCTCGGGCGCCGGCGTCGTGCACCATCGCCACCCGCACGCCGGCCAGCTCGAGCTCGAGGCGGGAGGGCAGCCGGCCCACCAGGGCGTGGTCGTTGTTGCCGAGCACGGCGTGCACCGGCCGCCCCTCCCCCAGGGCGGCGAGCAGGTCGGCGGTCACGACGTCGCCGGCGTGCAGCACGGCGTGGCACCCGGCGACGGTGGCCCACACCTCGGGCGGCAGCGGCCGCAGGTCGGCACGGAGGTGCGTGTCGGCCAGCACGGCCAGGCGGAGCGGGCTGGCCGTCAGGGCGCCCGCACCTCGACGAGCCGGTACGCCCACGGCCGGCCCTCACGGTCGGCGTGGCACGTGAGCCGCACGGGGTCGTCCCGGCGGTCGCTGGCCACCACCACCTCCACGGTGGCCCCGCCACGTTGCTCCACCACCACGGTGGTGGTGCCGTCCTCGCCGGCGGTGGACGACCGGACGGTCAGCCCGTCGAGGCGGGTCTCGTCGAGGTGGCGACGGGCGAACAGGTCGGCGGCCTGGGCCACCGGGCTCAGGTGGCTGCGCCCCCGGTACCGCTCGAGGGTCAGGTGGCCGGAGCGGTGGGCGGCCACGAGGTCGGCGGCCGTGGCTGGGTCGACCCGGCCGTAGTAGGTGCCGTCGGGCAGCACGACGACGTTGGCGGCGAAGCGGTCGCCGCCCACGTGCGAGCACTCCCAGACGTCGTCGACCCCGGCCGCCGCCAGGGCCCGCACCACGGGCCGGCCGTGGTCGGCGCAGCACGGGTCGTGCCGGCCGTTGGTGCACACGAGGACGAGGCCGTCGGGGCCCGGGGCGCCGATGCCGGGCGGCTCCGCCCGGGCCACGGCGGCGAGGTCGAGGGCGGCGAGGTCGTCCAACCGCCCGGGCGGGACGTCGAGGTGCTCGATCCAGCTGCCGTCGGCACCGGTGTGGGCCAGGAACACGCGGCGGTCGCCCTCGTGTCGCCGGTCGCCGGGGCGCCGGGCCAGCAGCACGCGCACGCGGTGCCGCCCGGCCGACGCCGCCAGGGCCGTGGCCACCGCGGCGGGCAGCCGGGACTCGAGGAGGGCGTCGGCGCCCCACGGCCCCCACTGCTCCACGACCAGCCAGTACCGGACCCGCGAGGCGGTGCCCACGAGCGGCTCGTCCCGGGCCAGGGCGGCGGGGGCGCACCGCGAGGGGCGGCTGTCAGCCATCGGACGTCGAGAGCGTCCGGAGCGCACCCTCGCGGACGAGGCGGCGCACCAGGACGCGGCGGCTGTCGTGGTCGAGCTGGTCGTCGAGGTCGGCCACGGTGTGGGGCTGCCCGTCGATCAGGCGACGGACGGCGGGCTCGACGGCGGCGGGCAGCAGCACCACCCGGTCACCTAGGGCGAGGCGCAGCCGCCCGAGGCCGTCGGCGGAGGTGCCGCCGTGACCGGCACGGGGGTCCCGCTGCAGGGACAGGAGGGTGCCGGGCCGGCGGGCCACCACGGTGTCGTCGTCGATCGCGTCGAGCTTCGCCACCTCGAGGAGCAGCCCGTCGAGGAGGGGGCGGCGCGTGGCGACGAAGCGGTCCCGGAGGGACCCCGCCACCTCGTCGGCGTCGACCCGGCCGAGCCAGTCGACGAGGTCGGCCACCACCGCCTTGACGGCGGAGGCGGCGGTGTCGTCGAAGGGCCAGCCGGGCGGGAGGCTGCGGCGGAAGGCCACCTCGTCGCCGGCCCTGTCCACCAGCGCCCGCAGGACGTCGTGCACGGTGGTGGCGAGGACTCCCATCGTGAGGTGGAGCGACACGCCCTCCTGGGCGGCGGCCGAGTGGACGAAGCCCCGGGGCAGGTACAGCACGTCGCCCGGTTCCAGGAGGGCCTCGAAGAGGACCGGCTGGCCCGCGGCCGCCTCGTGGTCGGACAGGTGGCGGGGGAGCGGCGCCTCGACGAGGGGCTGTCGCACGGTCCAGCGCTTCGACCCGGCGACCTGGAGGACGAAGACGTCGTGGGTGTCGTGGTGGGGGGCCAGCCCGGCGGCGCCCGGCGGGGTCAGGTAGGCGTTGGCCTGGACGGCGTGGCCGAGCCCCAGCTCGAGGTCCCGGCAGAAGCGGGCGGCGGGCGGCCACCACCGCTGCAACCCCTGCAGGGCGACGGTGGCGCCCGCGGCGAACAGGTCGAGCGTGCGGCCGGGGTCGACGAGGTCGTCGAAGGAGGACGAGCCCGTGCGGGCCGGTCGCGTGTAGCTGGACGGCGGGAGGGCGCGACCGTCGCGCACCAGCCGGAAGGCGGGGCGGCGGAGCCCGGCGCCGGTGAGGGCGGCGTCGACGTCGGCCAGGGACAGCACGTCGTCGAACGCGGCGGCGTGGCGCCACCGGTGGGGCGCCACGCCGAAGGTCGACGTTCGGAAGGCCCGGACGTCGCCGACGCAGCGCGCCAGCGCGTCGGGGGACGGCAGCGTGCTCAGGAGTCGGTCTGGTCGGTGTCGCTGTCGGCGGGACCGCGGTCGGCGTCGGTGTTGTCGGCGTCGTCGGCCTGGTCCTGCGTGTCGGTGGCGTCGTCGTCGGCGACGCTGGCCTCGGCGTGCCGCCACTCCGTCTCGATGTCCGTGTCGGTCAGGCCGGTGATGACGTCAGCCATTTGCAGCTCCTCGGGTCGGGATGTCCTCGCCAACTTAACCGCGACACCACCCTCGACGGTCGGGCACGTCCGGGTCGTCGGACCGTGCCGGCCCCGCGGCGTGCAGGGACGCCCCGCCGCAGGGACGCCCCGCCGCCCGGCCTTCCGATCGCGGCGGTGGTGGGTCTACGGTCCGGCCGTGACGGGGGGGCGGTCCTAGGCATCGACGGCTGTCGCCACGGTTGGGTGGGCATCGTCCTGGCCCCGGGGGGAGCGGTCCACGGCGTGGCCGGTGGCGACGTGGGCACGGTGGTGGAGGAGGCTGCCGCCGTCGCCGGGCCGCCCGTCGCCGTGGGGGTCGACATGCCCCTCCACCTCTCGCCGGCCGGCTGGCGCCCCTGCGACGAGGCCGTGCGGGGCTTCCTGGGGGCACGGCGGTCGTCGGTGTTCCCCGTGCCCCCGGCACCCGCCCTCGTCGTCGACGACTACGGGGCGGCGTGCGAGGTGAGCCGCCGGCTGGCGGGGCGGGCGTTCAGCCGGCAGCTGTGGATGCTGCGCCCCAAGATCGCCGAGCTGGCGGCGTGGTGGGCGGCTGCCGGTGGCCCGGCATCGGTGCGCGAGGTCCATCCCGAGACGTCCTTCGCGGTCATGGCGGGGGCGCCGCTGACGGCGCCCAAGCGGAGCTGGGAGGGCGCCGCCGTCCGCCGGGCGGCCCTGGCCACCCGGGGCGTCGTGGTCCCCGGGGACCTGGGGGAGGCGGGCCGGGTCGCGG
>DASUJB010000042.1:0-13785 GCA_036279475.1 Acidimicrobiales bacterium
CGGTCCCGCAGGGCCACGAGCACCACGAGCGAGACGGCCACCAGCACCAGGCTGAGGGCCACGGCCGAGCCGCGGTCCCGCTCCAGGGCGAGGAACACGGCGAGGGGCATGGTCTGGGTGCGCCCCTGCAGGTTGCCGGCGAAGGTGATGGTGGCCCCGAACTCGCCGAGGGCCCGGGCCCAGCACAGGACGGCGCCGGCCACGACGGACGGCGCCGCCGCCGGCAGCGCCACCCGGCGGAAGACGGTCCAGCGGCCGGCACCCAGGGTGGCGGCCACCTCCTCGTAGCGGCGGTCGACGCTGCGCAGCCCGGCCTCGACGGTCACGACCAGGAACGGCAGGGCCACGAACGTGTTGGCCACCACGACACCTCCCATCGAGTAGGGGAGGAGGAGCCCGGTGGCGTCGTACGCCGGCCCGCCGAGGAGGCCGCGGCGACCGAAGGCGAAGAGCAGGGCCGCCCCCCCGACCACGGGGGGCAGGACCATCGGCAGCACGACGACCGCCCGGACCACAGATCGACCGGGGAAGTCGGTCCGGGCCAGCACCCAGGCCAGCGGGACGCCGAGCACGAGGGAGACCAGCGTGGCGGCCAGGGCGCTCACCAGGGACAGCCGTAGGGCCTCGGACACGACGGGGCGACCCAGGAGCTCGGCCAGCGACGACCACGGCGCCCGCTGCACCAGTGCCACCAGCGGCAGGACCAGGAAGGCGAGGGCGGCGCCGGCCAGCGGCACGAGCGCCGCCGGCGGGCGGGAGTGGCCTCGCCGTCGGCCGCTCACGCCGGGAGGAACCCCCACGACGCCATGATGGCCCGCCCCCGGGGGCCGAGCACGAGGTCGACGAAGGCGGCGGCCAGCTCGGGGCGGGGCGCGTCGTCGAGGACGGCGACGGGGTACCGGGTGGCCATGTCGACCTCGTGGGGGATCCGGATGCCCTCCACGTCGTCGCCCGCCGACCGGACGTCGGTGCGGTACACGAGGCCCACGTCGAGCTCGCCCGCGGCCACCTTGGTGAGGAGGCTGCGGACGTCGGGCTCCTGGGTGTCGGGTGCCGGCGTCACCCCCGCCCGGGCCAGGACCCGGCGGGCGATGTCGCCGCAGGGCACCTCGGCGGCGCACAGGCCGACGAGGAGGTCGGGGTCGGCCAGGTCGGCGAGCCCGTCGACCCCGGCGGGGTTGCCGGCGGGGACGACGATCTCGAGGGAGTTGCGGGCGAACGCCCGCGGCCGGTCGGCGGCGCCCGCCGCCACCAGGCGGTCCATGGTGGCCACGTCGGCGGTCGCCAGGACGTCGGCGGGAGCCCCGTCGAGGACCTGCCGGGCGAGGGTGGGCGAGCCCGCCAGGTTGAGCTCGACGTCCACGCGGGGGTGGAGGTCCTCGACGGCCTCGGCGACGTCGCCGAAGGCGTCGGCCAGCGAGGCGGCGGCGAAGACCGTCACCGTGCCGTGGAGATCGGCCCCGCCGTCATCGGCCGTGGCGCCGGATGAGCCCCCCCGGTCCCCGCACGCCGCGCTGAACGCGAGCCCGAGGGCCAGGGCGGCGGCGACGGGCCGGCGGCGACGGTAGCGGTCACCGGGCCCGGGCCGGTCGGTGGTGGCGGGGCGGGTGGGAGGCGGCCGCCGCAGGACCACCGTCGAGGTGGCGGGGTCCGTCGTCGCCCGGGTACCCCCTACCGGTAGCGGTAGGTGATGCGACCCCGGGTGAGGTCGTACGCCGACACCTCGACCTGGACGCGGTCACCCGGCAGGATGCGGATGCGGTTCTTGCGCAGCTTGCCGCTGAGGTGGCCGAGCACCGTGTGCCCGTTGTCGAGCGCGATGCGGAAGTGCCCACCCTTCAGCGCCTCCTCCGTCCGCCCCTCCAGGATGAACGCGTCGTCCTTCGTCTTCGCCAAGCGGTGTCTCCTCTGTCGCTGTCGGCTGGCCCGGAGCGGGTGCACGCGCCGCCACGGCGGGCGCACCCAGGTTACGCAACGCCGGCGCCACCCCGGGCATTCCGATGGACCTGGCGCGAGGCGACGCCGTTCGACGCGCGCCGTCAGCGGGGGAGGTGGCGGGCCGCCCGCAGGAGCGTCGTGAACCGTCGCGCGTAGCCGCCGGGGTCGCCGCCGGGGTCCTGCAGCCTGGCGGCCAGGGCCGAGCGCACGGCGATCGTCTGGGGCTCAGTGTACTTGAGGAGGCCCTCCCGGCCGTGCCGGCGGCCCAGCCCCGAGGCCTTCATGCCGCCCATGGGGGCGTCGATGCTGGCCCAGGCCGAGGAGTAGCCGTCGTTGACGTTGACGGTCCCGGCCTGGAGCCGAGCGGCGATGGCGACCGCCCGCCGCCTGTCGTCGCAGTAGACGCTGGCGTTGAGCCCGTAGTCGGTGTCGTTGGCCCGGGCGACGGCCTCGTCGTCGGAGCCGACGGGGTAGATGGCGACGACGGGCCCGAAGGTCTCCTCGCGGTGGACCGCCATCTCGGGGGTGACCCCCACGAGCACGGTGGGCTCGTAGAACAGCTCGCCGACGTCGGGGCGGTGCCGCCCTCCGGCCACGACCGTGGCTCCCCCGGCCCGGGCGTCGTCGACGTGGTGCCGCACCTTGTCCAGCTGCCGCGCCGAGGCCAGGGAACCCACCTGGGGGCCGTAGGACTGCTCGGCGCCGAGCCGGAGGTCGGCGGTCCGGGCGGCCAGCGCCCTGGTGAACCGGTCGGCGATCCGGGAGTCGACGTAGATCCGCTCGATCGAGATGCACAGCTGGCCGGTGTTGGCGAAGGCGGCGACGACCGCGCCCTCGGCGGCCCGGTCGACGTCGACGTCGTCGGTCACCACCATGGCGTTCTTGCCGCCGAGCTCGGCCGACACGCCGATGAGCCGCTCGCCGGCCCGCCGGGCCACGGCGCGGCCGGTGGCCGTGGAACCGGTGAACATCACGTAGTCGGCGACGTCGACGATGGCCGTGCCCACCGTGCCGCCCGAACCGGTGACCACCTGCACGACCTCGCCGGGCAGGCCGGCCTCCTCCAGCAGCTCGAAGGCGCGGAGGGCCGTGAAGGGGGTCTGCGAGTCGGGCTTGACGACCACGGCGTTGCCGGCGACGAGGGCGGCGAGGGCATCGGAGACGGCGAGCACCAGCGGGTAGTTCCACGGCGAGATGACGCCCACCACGCCCTTGGGGACATGGTGCTCCCGGGCCGACACCAGGCCCGGCACCGCACCGAGCCGGCGCTGCGGCCGCAGCGCCCCGGGGGCGAGGCGGGCGTAGTACCGGGCGGTGAGGGCCTGGTCCATCACCTCCTCGAAGGCCCACACCCGGGCCTTGCCGTTCTCGGCCTGGATGAGGTCGAGCAGCTCCTCCTGGTGGTCCAGGACCAGGTCGTGGTAGCGGAGCAGGACCGCGGACCGCTCCCGGACCGGGGTGGCGGCCCAGCTCGCCTGGGCGTCACGAGCCCGGGCGACGGCCGCCGCCACGTCCTCCGCCGTCCCCCACCTGACCTCTCCCACGACGGCGCCCGTCAGGGGCGAGCGCACCTCGAGCGGGTCGCGACCCGCAGCTGGCACCGCGATCCGGGTGGCCAGGCGACCGGTCTCCGCCCGGTCCGGTCGCAGTGCCCGGGGCCGCCGGGCGGAGGCGGGAGGAGCGGTCGTCGCCATGGCGCCACCGTACCGGGGGGCCCGGCGGCCGGCACCCGGCAGCGCCGGTGCGCCGGCCGGTGGGCGGGCGTGGTCGCCACCGGCGGGCGTGGCGCCGCCCGGCCAGGTGGCGGCCGCCGGGCCCCCCGTCTCCTACGGTGGGGAGGTGCCCCCCGAGACCGCCTCCCCCGATCCCGCCCCCCCCGACCGGGCCGTGCCGGAGGGGCCGTCGCCCGCTCGCCCCTCCCCACCGGCGCCGCCCACGGCGGGGCGGTCGGCCGCTCGGCCCGGGCCCGCCGCGGCCGTGCCCCCGGTCCCCCCGGGTCCCGTCGCCCCCCGGGGCGGGGTGGCGGCCCCGGCGGTGGGATCCGTGCCCGTGGCCGCCGACGCCCCCGCCTGGTTCCGTCGGGCGCTGGCGGTCCCCTTCACCGACGGGTGGGTGACCGTGGACGGCGCCCGCATCCACTACCTGGGGTGGGGCGAGCGGGGCCGGCGGGGCGTGCTCTTCGTCCACGGCGGCGCCGCCCATGCCCACTGGTGGACCCACGTCGCCGCCACGTTCGCCCGCGACCTGCGGGTCGTGGCGATCGACCTGTCCGGCCACGGCGACAGCGACCACCGGGCCGCCTACTCGCTGGCCCAGTGGACCGACGAGGTGGTGGTGGTGGCGGCCGACGCCGGCATCGCCGGCCCGCCCGTGATCGTGGGCCACAGCATGGGCGGGTTCGTCACCATCGCCACCGCCGCCCGCTACGCCGACCGGTTGGCCGGGGCGGTGGTGTGCGACTCCCCGGTGGCCCGGCCCGACCCCGAGGTGAGCGCGGCCCAGGGGGGCAGCGCCTTCGGCCGCCCCCGGGTGTACCCCACGCTCGACGACGCCCTCTCCCGCTTCCGTACGGTGCCTCCCCAGGCCCACTACCTGGACTACGTGATGCACCACGTCGCCCGGCGGTCGGTCGAGCGGGTGGCGGGCGGATGGCAGTGGAAGTTCGACGGGGCGGTCTTCGACCCGTTCACCGGGGGCAACATGCGGGAGGGGGCGCTGTCCTACCTGCCCGAGGTGCGGTGCCGGCTGGCCCTGCTCCGGTCGGAGAACGGCCTCGTGACCGAGGACATCGGCTCCGCCATGTACGAGGCCCTGGGTCGGGTGACCCCCGTGGTCGAGCTCCCGGAGGCCGGCCACCACGCCATGCTGGACCAGCCGCTGATCCTGCTCACGGCGCTTCGCACCCTCCTGGCCGACTGGGACCACAGCGAGCCGCACCGCCGCCCCGACGTGTGAGCGGCGGTCCGCTGCCCGTCACCAGATGCGCACGCGCTCGTCCTCGGGCAACCACATCCCGTCGCCCTCCTCCACGCCGAAGGCCTCCACGAACTCGTCGAGGTTGCGCACGATGTCGGCCCGGAGCTCGGGAGGCGAGTGGGGGTCGATGGCGAGGCGCCGGATCTGCTCGGCCTTGCGGGTGGCGGTGCGCCACACCTGGGCCCAGCCGAGGAACACGCGCTGGCTGCCGGTGAGCCCGTCGACGACGGGGGGCTCGGCCCCCTCGAGGCTCAGGAGGTAGGCCCTGTGGGCGATGGCGATGCCGCCGAGGTCACCGATGTTCTCGCCCACGGTCAGCGCGCCGTTGACGTGGTGACCCTCGAGCCCGTCCGGGGTGAGGCCGTCGAACTGGTCGACGAGCGCCTTGGTCAGGACCTCGAAGTTGGCCCTGTCCTCCTCGGTCCACCAGTCGACGAGGTTGCCGTCGCCGTCGTAGCGGCTGCCCTGGTCGTCGAAGCCGTGACCGATCTCGTGGCCGATGACGGCGCCGATGCCCCCGAAGTTCACGGCGTCGTCGGCGTCGGGATCGAAGAACGGCCAGCGCAGGATGGCCGCCGGGAAGACGATCTCGTTCATGCCGGGGTTGTAGTAGGCGTTGACTGTCTGGGGGGTCATATGCCACTCGTCGCGGTCGACCGGCCGGCCGATCTTGGCCAGGTTGCGGTCGACCTCGAAGGCGGCCGCCCGGCGCACGCTCCCCACCATGTCGTGGCGGTCGACGCTCAGGCTCGAGTAGTCGCGCCAGCGGTCCGGGTAGCCCACCTTGGGCGTGAACCGGTCCAGCTTCTCGAGGGCCCGCCGGCGGGTGCCGGGCGACATCCACGGCAGGTCGGTGATGTCGACCCGGTAGGCCTCGACCAGCCGGCCGACCAGGCGGTCCATGTGGGCCTTGTGCTCCGGCGGGAAGTGGCGGGCCACGTAGAGCCGTCCGACCGCCTCGCCCACGGTCATCTCCAGGACGCCGACGCCGCGCTTCCAGCGCTCCCGCAGCTCGGGGATGCCCGAGAGCAGGGTGCCGTAGAAGGCGAAGTCCACGTCGACGAACCGGCGTGACAGGAACGGGGCCGTGGCCCGGACGTGGTGGAACGTGAGCCACGCCTTCCAGTCGTCGAGCGGCACCTCGCCCAGGAGGCGGGACGCGGTCCCGATCGCCGACGGTTGGTGGACCACGACCTCGGCGAAGGCCTCGGCGGGAGCGCCCAGGGCGTCGAGCCACGTCCGCCACGGGAGGTGGGGTGCCTCCTCGCCGAGGGCGGCCAGCGTGCGCCGGTTGTGGGTCTTCAGGGCGTCTCGGCTGTCGACGGTGCTCCAGTGGCCGGCGGCCAGCGCCGTCTCCAGGGCCATCACGCGGGCGGCGGCGCCGTCGGCGCCGGGCACGTCGACCAGGTCGAGGACGGTGGCGACGTGCTTGACGTAGGCGGCGCGCACGTCGGCATAGGCGTCGCCCCGGTAGTAGGCCTCGTCGGGCAGGCCCAGCCCGGCCTGGACGAGGTTCACGACGTAGCGGGTGGCGTCGTCGCCGTCGTTGTCGACGTACCACTCCACCAGCCCGGGGGTGCCGTGGCGCTGGAGGGTCCCCATGACGGCCACCAGCTCGTCCACCGACGTGGCGGCCCCGATGGCGGCCAGGTCGTCGGCCAGCGGTTCGGCGTCGCGGCGCTCGACCTCGTCGACGTCCATGAAGGCGGACCACAGGTCGCCGACCTTGCGCTCGTCGCTGCCGGGGGGCGCGTCGCCCGCCGCCGCCTCCTCCGCCAGGGCCCGCACGTCGAGCTCGGCCTGGTCGTGGAGAACGTGGAAGGCGCCGTGGGAGGCCCGGTCGGGCGGGATCTCGGTGGTGGCCAGCCAGCGACCGTTCACGTGGCGGTAGAGGTCGTCCTGGGGGCGCACCTCGGCGGACAGCTCGTCGATCGCGATGCCGCTCCGGGTGCCGGGGGACAGGGGTGCTGCCATCGCCGCTCCTCGGGTCTCGGGCCCTCGCCGGGCCCGGTCCGCCAGCCTACGGGGGGCGGTCAGCCCCGCGGACCGTGGCCCCGGGCGGCGGGCCCGCCCGGCCGGCTGCTCCCGATGAGCTCGTCGACGAGGGTCGCCGCCGACTCCATGGTGGCGAACAGCGAGCCGTCGGCCAGGGCGGGGTCGATCCCGGCCAGCAGCTCGATGCCGAGGAAGAGGGCGGCGATGCCCGAGGTCAGGTCGCGACAGGGGAGGAGGCCGGCGAAGGGGGTGCCGGCCAGCAGCCGGTCCACCGTCTCGCCCACCAGGTCGGTCCAGGGCCGCAACGAGTCGGCGATGCCCTGCGCCAGCTCGGGGGTGCCGACCGCCCCGGCCAGCATCTGGGTGAGGGCGGCCACCGTCCCCTGCTGGAGCTCCTCGTCGTGCAGGCGCCGGGCCACCACCACCAGCTCGGAGAGCGAAGAGACGGCGGCGAGCGCCGGGGCGTAGAGGGCGGACCGGCGCTCGCTCTCGCTCCGGGCGACGGCGACGAGCAGGCCGTCGACGGAGCCGAAGTGGTAGAAGATCAGCGCCTGGTTGAAGCTGCCGTGGCGGGCGATGGACCGGGCGCTGATGCCGGCGATGCCCTCGTCCCGCAGGGCGCAGAGGGCGGCGTCGAGGATGCGGGCCCTGGTGGCCCCGGCCCCCGGCCGGGCGCGGGGGGTGGTGGCCGTGCTGGCGTCGGACATCGGCGTCCCCCTCTCCTCGCTCAGCTCCCGGCGGGTGGCGGTACCTCGTCGTACCGCGGGTCGGCCAGCGTGTCGAGCGCCCACGTGGCGTACAGGCGCGGGAACCGGCCCAGGCCCTCGCCCACCACCGTCTGGTTGAGGTGGGCCACGGCTCGCCGGGAGGCGTCGGCGTAGCGGTCCACGGCCACCAGGGCCTCGGCGATCGCTCCCGACCGGCGCACGATCTCCACGGCGCGGTCCACGGCCTCGCCCCGGTCGGCCCCGGCCGTGGCGGCGAGCGTGCTCCGCAGGAGCTCGCCCTCGGGTCCTCGCAGGGCGGCGAGCACGGGCAGCGTGTAGACGCCGCTGGCGATGTCGTTGCCGGTGGGCTTGCCCAGGCGGGACTCGTCGCCCACCAGGTCGAGGACGTCGTCGAGCACCTGGAACCCCATACCGAAGGCCCGGCCAAAGCGGCCGAGAGCATCCTCGCTCTCCGCTCCGGCGCCGGCGCAGTGGGCGCCGAGCCGGCAGGCGCACTCGAACAGGGCGGCCGTCTTGCCCCGCACCGAGGCGAGGTGGGCGCCGACCGAGCGGTCGGGGTCGTGGGCGTCGCGGATCTCCATCACCTGGCCCTCGCACAGGTCACCGAGGGCGGTGGCCACCAGCGCCGCGGCCTGCTGGCTCACCCCCGCCGCCAGCTCGGCGGCGCGGGCGAGGATGTAGTCGCCGGCCAGGACGGCGTGGTTGACGCCTTCGAGCGCGTTGATGGTGGGCCGCCCCCGGCGGGTGGTGGCGGCGTCGAGGATGTCGTCGTGGACGAGGGAGCCGAGCTGGACCAGCTCGACGGCCGCCGCGGCGTCGACGACGCTGCCGTCGAACACGCCCCCCGTGGCGGCGCAGACGATGGTGAACAGGGGCCGCAGGCGCTTCCCGCCGGACGAGGCCACCCGTACCGTGGCCGGCGCCAGGAGGGCGCCGCCCGCTCCCAGCGCGGACGTGATGCGGGCGTCGACGGCGGCCAGGCGGTCGGGCAGGTCGGGGATCCCGAACACCTCGGCGAGGCGGGTGGCGTCGAGGTCCAGGGGCCGGTCACCGGCGGGCCGGCCCGCGCCGCCCTGGCGGGGCGGAGCGGAGGTAGCAGGTCCCATCGAGCCTCCTCGGGCTCACGGCGGCGGTGGGGGAGGGCCGTGAGCGAACGCTTTGAGCGTACGCTCAAACGGTGCCGGCCTCAAGGGGGGAGGATCGGTTGCGCTCCGTGGGGGGCCGGGCGGGGTGGCGTCCCCGGCGCGGCGACCCTGCTGCCACCGTGCCGGGGACGCCACCTCCTGCCTCTTGCACCACGACCGGTGGTCACGCAAACTATGTGCGTGTCTGGGGAGCCGGTAGGTCCGGCCGTGGTCCCGGGGGGGACCGTGGAGAACGCATCGCCACCGCGAGGACGCCTGCGCAAGGCGGCACGCGTCCTCGTCACGGTCGTCGGCATCATGTTCGGCCTGGTGAGCCCCAGCGACGCCCTGAGCGACTAGCGACCGGCCACCCCGGGTCCCCGTCGCCCCGGGACGTGCGGCCTCCCGGCGGTGAGGGGCCGGTCAGCTGCCGTTGGTGCTCCAGTGCCACGACTCGCTGGGCAGGTTGAGGAGCCCGTAGTCGGCGGCGTGCGCCGACAGCCAGCTGAAGCACGACGATCCGCTCTGCACCGAGCCCCCGCCGTCGCAGGTGAAGTCGATCGCCAGGCCCTGCTCGTGCATCGACGATCCCGGCCGGGCCGTGGGCGGGGAGCACGACGACGACGGTGCCTCGTAGACGGCGTAGCTCGAGGTGCCGCAGTGCTGGCGACGGAGCTCGACCTGCTCCTGCGGATCGCGGTAGCCGCTGCCGCACAGCACGACGCCGTCGCCCGCGGCCGCCTGGAGCAGGGCCTGGAGCTGCCCGGCGATGGTGCCGGCGACGGTGATCGAGCCGCCGGCCGGGCAGGAGGCGGTGGCGAGGCCGCCGGGCGCGGGCCCCACCGAGGACGTGCCGACGGATCGGCTGCCCGCCAGGGAGGTGGCCAGCGCCGTCCCCTCGGCCTCCACCTGCTGGGCCAGGGCGGCGTCGGTCCGGCGCAGGGCCTCGGCCTCCTGCTGCTTGGCCACGAGGCGGGCGCCGATCTCGGCGGCCAGCCGGTCCTGCGCGGCCCGGGCGGTGCCCAGCTCGGCCAGGGCGACGTCGGCCTTGCCCTTCCTAGCCCGGGCCTCGGAGGCCAGGGCCTCCTGCCGGTCGTTCTCGCGCTCGAGCTCCGACCTCGCCGCAGCCAGGCGGTCGATGGCGGCGGTGTCCTGGTCCGCCGACAGGTCGACCAGGCCGTCCTTGACGGTCGCCTCGGAGAGGGTGTCGGCGTCGAGGGCGTCGAGGGCGTGGTCGATGGGCGGGTCGACGTAGGCCTCCACGATCATCTGGTCGACCTCGGCATCCAGGCGCTCGATCTCCCCCTCCAGGCGGGAGATCTCCGCCGCCGAGGCGGCGGCGGCGGCCTCGGCGGCGGCCAGGGCGTCGGAGGTCTGCGTGACCACCACCAGCTGGCCGGCCACCTGGGTCTGGATGGCGTCGAGCGCGGCACGGACCTCGGCGTCCCGGGCCGTGAGCACGTCGATCTCGCTCGCCACCGCCACCCCCCGGCGTCGGACCTCTTCCCGCTGCTCCTCGGGGCCGGGCGACTGGGCCCCGGCGGGCCGGGGGACCATCGCCGTGGCGGCCAGGCCACCGGCGACCGCCACGGCCACGATCTTCGCCAGCACCCTTCCGCGTCGGTCTGCTCGCACGTCGCTCCCCAGCTGGTCACCGTCCGTCGCCGGGAGGCTAGGCCATCCCCCCGTGCCTTGTCATGAAAACGCAATACTGAAGTGGCCTCGTCACGCTCCGTCGGCGAGGCATCGGCGGGAGCATGTGCCAAGCTGCCGACATGACTGACGCGACCACGGCCGAGCCCCAGGGTGTCCCGCGCACGCTGGTCGGCATCTCGTTCGGTGACTCGTTGCGGGCCCAGGAGTTCCTCACGGCGGTGATGCGGCTCTCCACCCAGGGCCGGTTGAAGCTCGTCGACGCCGTGTTCGTCAACAAGGAGGAGTCGGGCCGCACCGTGGTGCAGGAGACCACCGACCCCGATCCCGGCCGCAGCGCCTTGTCGGGCGCCCTGTGGGCCGGGCTCTTCGGCCTCATCCTCGGTGGCCCCGTGGGGTGGGTCGTCGGCGCCGGGGTGGGTGCCGGCACCGGCGCGGTGGCCGCCAAGGTGATCGACCACGGCGTCTCCGACGAGTGGGTGGCTTGGTTCCGCGAGGCGGTGGCCCCGGGGACCACCACCCTCGTGCTGCTGGTCGAGCAGCTCGACACCGCCGCCCTCGTGGCCGAGCTGGAGCGGTTCGCCGGGGCCCGGCTCGTGTACGCCAACCTCGACGCCACCTGGCTCGAGCGGATGCGGTCCGCCCTGGATCAGGCCGTGACGCCGTCGTCGCCCCCCGGCGGCGGCGACGCCCCTCCGGCCGGTTGACCACGCCCTGACGGCGGCGCACCCGGCGCTGACGGCGGTGATGCCCGGCGGTCCGACCGGCGACGGGAACCGCGGTTGCCGGGGCGGGCCGGCACCGCCGTGGGGCAGGGCGGCCGAGCACCGGGCGCGGCCCGAGTGGGGGCATGGCCGCGCCCGGGTGGCTGGCGTGGTGGTCCCCATCGCCGCGGTGGCACTGACGCCGCCGCGGCGACGGGGACGGATCAGGCGGAGGGCCGCCGCCGCACGAGGTCGGCGATGGCGTCCAACGCCTGTGCCTTGACCGCCGCCTCCCCGATGGCGGCCAGGATGGTGGCACCCGACAGCTCGACGCTGTGCTGGTGCTGGAGGTAGCGGCGGACCTCGTCGAGGATGTCCTCCACCGTCTCCCCGTGGTAGTCGAAGTCGCCGCCCAGGCGCAGGACCTCCGGCAGGGCGGCGTACCCGCCGTCACGGAGCCGTTGCTCGATGGCCAGCGTCTCGGCCACCGCCTGCTCGGCGCTGTAGATGTGAGCCTGGTCGCTCACCCCTTGCCTGCTCCGGCCGGGCTGGCGCCTTGCGCCTCTCGGCGTTGGCGCAGGGCGGCGCCGAGCACCGCCCGGGACGGCTTGACGATGCCGGGCCGGCCGCCCAGCGTGCGGTCACCGGCCACGCCACCGGAGCGGCCCAGCATGACGTCCAGGTGGGTCTGCCACTTGCCCGCCCTCGTGCGCAGCTCGTCGCTCCGAGCCAGGTCCTGGATCATCATCTCCCCGGTGACGAGCTGCTCCACGTCGTCGTTGATCATGAAGCCCAGGATGCGCACCGTGGGGGCGTCGACGATGTCGGACGTGACCCGCTGGTGGAAGCTGTACACGGCGAGGAGGTGGGGGACGAGCACCCGGTAGATGCCGACGAGCTTCTCGATGGTGGCGTCGGGGTCCTCGGGGCTGGTCAGCTCGTGCATGAACTCGACGAAGGCGTCGTTGGGGGGCTCCGCCCGGTCCGCTTGCGCCTCCCGCACCTCGGGGAGCCGCAGGCGCCACAGGTCGGCGTGCCAGGCGTGCTGGTAGCAGTGCGGGCCCAGCAGCGTCTTGACGTCGAGCTCGGGGATGGTGGCCATCCAGCCGCCCATCGCCGCCGAGAGCTGCTGCTCGACCCAGTTGTAGTGGACCATCCGCTGGGCGGACTCCTCCACGGTCCACTCGCCCATCAGGCGGCGCCGGTCCCAGTAGGGGAACGGCTGGGCGTGTCGGGCGGGTCCGTACCCGCTGACGATCTCCTCGTCGGCGCCGTTGCCGCTCATGCCCCGGCCTTGATCTTCGGGCCAGCCCCGGCGACCTCGTCGATGTCCTGGTCGGAGAACCCTGCCAGCTTGCGGAACTCGATGGCCAGCGGCAGGAACTGCTCGGTGTTGGCACCGTCGTACGAGCCGCGGAGCCCACCGAGGCTGAAGGCGCGGTCGACCTTGCGCTGGAAGTTCACGACCTTCCTGCGCCGCTCGGGGTCGTTCTCGGTCAGGGCCTTGGACCACACCTGGCCGAACCGCACGTGGGTCACCTCGTCGGCCGAGACGTAGTCGACCGACCGCCAGATGGTCTCGTCGTCCGCCGTCTTGCCGAACCGGATGGTGTCGTTGAACACGTCGAGGGCCAGGCCCTCGAGGCAGCGGTTGACGCCCACCACCCGCTCGGCGGGATCGTCGGAGCAACCGAACTCGAACAGGAACAGGTTCTCGGCGAACTCGCCGATCCCGCAGTCCACGTGGTCGAGGAGGGCGGCGTAGATCTCGACGTGACGGGCCTCGTCCCAGCACTGGCGGGCCATGTCGAGCTGGAACTTCCAGGGCAGCTCGTCGTCGTCGGTGAAGTCCCAGGCACTGCGACCGGCGGCCTCGAGCGCCTGCATCTCGCCCATGAAGATGCCGTGCATCTGGGTCTTGATGAACACGGGGGCGTCGTCCTCGTCGGGTCGGACCCGGCGGAACAGGTTGGGCCCACCGCCGGCGGAGCTCTGCTCCGCCACCATCTCGCGGACCTCCTCGTTGCCGAGGAGCGTCATCATCGTCTCCTCGACCTGCTCCACCGTGACCTCTTCGGCCATGAGGAAGTCGAGGGGGACGGGCGTGCGAGAGAAGCGGTCGTCGCGGGCGAGGTCGTCAGTCTTCATGAACTTCTTCACGGGCCAACTCCTTGGTGGGTGGATCGCTCTTGCCGGCTCCCGAGGAAGCCCGGGCGCCGGCCGCCGGCCGCCGGTCGGTGACCAGCTGCTGCCAGTTGTCGAGGACGAACGGCCGGTTGGAGTCCCTGATCCCCGCGGCGCGCGGATCGTCCATGGGGACGATGGTGCCGACCGGGCACGGGTCGAGGCAGCGGTTGCAGCTGGGGCACTGCTCGCCGCTGACGACGTACTCGAAGTCGTCGCTCATGAAGATCGCGTCGTAGGGGCAGACGCGTTCGCAGATGCCGCACTCGATGCAGCCCTCGATGATCACGTAGGGCGCTCCGTGGCGGCGGCTGAAGGATCGAGCCATCACGATTATGATACATACCCTGTCATATGTCGCAAGGGGTCCCCGGCCCGCGAGGCCGGCGACACGGGGAGGAGCCGAGCATGAGCGGGATCTGCGAGGAGCGCGTGGTCATCGTGACCGGGGCGGGGCGGGGCATCGGCCGGTCCCATGCCCTC
>DASUJB010000043.1:0-56743 GCA_036279475.1 Acidimicrobiales bacterium
GGGGTCGGTCTCGTTGCTCTCGAGCTCGGTGATGAAGTCGAGCTGGCGGCCGAGGAGGTTCTGGTTGCGGCGGCCGAGGTTGACGAAGCTGTCGGCGATGTTGCGGCGCAGGACCGCCTGCTCGACCGCCAGGTCGAGGGCGGTCTCCTGGACCGTGTTGAGGGCGTCGGCCACGTCGGCCACCTCGTCGTGGGCCGGGACTCGCACCGGGTCGACTCGGGGGACGGCGATGTCCTGGCCCAGGGGGGTCTGGAGGATGTCGATGACGGCGTCGGGCAGCCGGTGGTCGGCCATGTCCTTCGCCTGGCGGGTGAGCGCCCGCAGCGGGCGGGTGATCGACCGGGACACCATCCACGTCAGGAGGAGGGCGGCGGCCAGCGTGAGCCCCGCCACGGCGAGGTAGGACCGCTGGCGCGCCCCGGCGGCGTCGTTCAGGTCGTCGGCCCGGGCCATCAGCCGGTCGACCAGGGCGTTGCGCACGCCCCGGTAGCCGCCGTCGGCAGGGACGTCGAGGGCCCCCAGCAGGTTCTCCGTGCGCACCGGCTCACCGGCGAGGGCGCGCTCCACCTCGACCGACAGGTCCTCCACGAGCCTGCCGGGGTAGTGCTGGCGCACCACCTGGTCGAAGGGCGGGGGGGCGGCCATCAGCTCGGCGTTGCCGTCGGCGAACCGCGACCGGAGGCGAGCCAGGCCGGCGATCTCCTCGCGCCGGTCGGTCCCGGCCTCGCGGGCCGACGCCCGGATGGTGGCCCGGGCCAGCGCGGCCTGGATCTCGAGCTGGCGCGTGGCCGTGTCCACCAGGGAGGTGAGCTGCCGGAGCTCGGCGTCGTCGATGCGGAGGGCCACCCGGTCGTTGGCGTCGAGGAAGGGGGTGACGAGCTCCGTGTAGGCGGCGAAGACCTGGTTGGAGGAGTCCCTGTTCGTGGGGTCGCGAGGCGCGGTGTTGGCGTCGACCTGCTGGCGGAGCCCGGCCAGCCCGCTCAGGCCCCGGAGGGCAGCGCCGTACTCGCGGGCGACGGGGTCGCCCTCCAGGGCCTGGCGGAAGGCAGCGATGGCCTCGTCGGTGGCCCGCCGCACCTCCTGGTACCCCACCACCGGCGGGTGGATGACGTCCTGCTGCCCGACCAGCTCGATGACCGTCCAGGCCCGTTCGTTCTGGAGGCTGGTGATGACGCCCCCCGGACCCACGGAGGCCCGGGCGAGCTCGGTCTGGGCCCTGACGTCGCCCCTGTGGGCGGTGGTGCCCGCCACCTCGACCACCGTCACCGAGACCAGCCCGACGAGGGGCACGAGCAGTGCCGCCGCCAACTTCGTCCGGATCGGGATACGGCGCATCGCTCTCCCCCTCACGCGCCCCCGCCTGGCGACCCTCGCGCCGGTCGGACGACGTCCGGACCGCCAGCGGCACGTTGCCCCACGTCCCAGGATCCGCCCTGGCACGTCCGGCCATCATGGCAGATGGCACTGCCATCGTGCAGCTTCGCCCGCGCTGGCCGTGGGGGACGGCCGCGCCAGGCGCGTGGCGGGCGCCGTCGCCGCGCTACGCCGTCCCGGCGGTGTGCCCCTCCCAGTACTCGTCCTTGAGGAGGCGCTTGTACAGCTTGCCCGTGGGGTGGCGGGGCAGCTCGGGCCGGAAGTCGACGGTGCGGGGGCACTTCACGTCGGCCAGGTGCTCCCGGCAGTAGGCGATCAGCTCGCGCTCGAGCTCGGGGCCGGCATCGTCCATGGAGACCGGCTCGACGACGGCCTTGACCTCCTCGCCGAAGTCCTCGTTGGGCACGCCCAGCACGGCCACGTCGGCCACCTTGGGGTGCATGGCCAGGACGTTCTCGGCTTCCTGGGGGTACACGTTCACGCCGCCGGTGATGATCATGTACGCCTTGCGGTCGGTGAGGTAGAGGTAGCCGTCCTCGTCGACGTAGCCGACGTCGCCCAAGGTGGTCCAGCCCCGGCCCCACGGGTCGTGGGCCGACCGGGTCTTCTCCGGGTCGTTGTGGTAGGCGAAGTCGCCGCCGCCGCTGAAGTAGACGGTGCCGGCCTGCCGCGGCGGGAGCTCCCGGCCGTCGTCGTCCACGACGTGGACCTCGCCGAGGAGGGGTCTGCCCACCGTCCCCCGGTGGGCCAGCCAGGCCTGGCTGTCGCAGCAGACGAACCCGTTGCCCTCGGTGCCGGCGTAGTACTCGTGGAGCACCGGCCCCCACCAGTCGATCATCTGCTCCTTCACCGCCACCGGGCAGGGGGCGGCGGCGTGGATGGCCACCTGCAGCGACGAGACGTCGTAGCGGTCGCGCACCTCGGCGGGCAGCTTCAGCATGCGGATGAACATCGTCGGGACCCACTGGCTGTGGGTGACCCGGTACCTCTCGATGAGGGCGAGCGCCGCCTCGGCCTCGAACCGCTCCATGACCACCACCGTGGCGCCCAGGCGGTGGAAGGCCATGCAGAAGCGCAGGGGGGCGGCGTGGTACAGGGGAGCGGGGGACAGGTAGATGCTGTCGGCGCTGGCCCCGTAGAGGGCGGACACCAGCGTCTGCATGGGGTCCGGGGTCCCGAGGGGTGCACCGGGCAGGGGCAGCTCGACGCCCTTGGGCCGGCCGGTGGTGCCCGAGGAGTACAGCATGTCCCGCCCCTCGACCCGCTCCTCGGGGAGGGGGACGCCGGGTTGGGCGGCCAGCGCGTCCTCCCAGGCGGCGTAGCGCTCGACGGTGCCGTCGAGCATGTACAGGGCCACATCGCCGGCCAACCGTCCCGCCAGCTCGGCCGCCTGGTCGCGCTTGTAGGCCGAGGTGACGAAGGCCCGTGCCCCGCAGTCCTCGATGATGTAGGCCATCTCCTCGGTGGTGAGGCGCGAGCTCATGGCCGTGTAGTACAGGCCGGCGTAGTGCGCCCCCCACACGAGGGCGAAGTAGCGGGGATGGTTCTCGAGGCACAGGGCCACGTGGTCGCCGGGGCGCAGCCCCAGCGACCGGAACACGTGGGAGGTCCGGTTCGCCTCGGCGTCGAGCTCGGCATAGGTGATGACCTGGCCGGTCTCCCCCATGACGACGGCAGGGTGCGTGGGTCGGGTGGCGGCGTGGGCTCCGGGGTACATGCGCTGAAAGTAGCGGGTGCGCCACCGGCGGCCGGGGTCGCCCGGCCCGCCCGAGCGGCCTGCCGGGAGCGGTGACGGCCAGGTCCGTCGGTAGCCTGGGGACGGTGGACATCACCGACCGGTTCGCCGAGCTGGTGCGCGGCCCGGACGACGCCTGTCGCCTCGACCTGGGCGCGCTCCTCATCGCCGCGCACGCCCGGCGGGACCTCGACGTCGACCACGAGCTGGCCCGGCTCGACGCCCTGGCCGCAGGGTGCCCGGACGGGACGCTGGGCGGGATCGTGGCCCACCTCTTCGACGACCTCGGCTTCGCCGGCGACCGCGACGACTACGGCGATCCCCGGAACTCGCTGCTCGACTCCGTCCTCGACCGGCGGCGTGGCATCCCCATCACGCTGGCGGTGGTGCTCCTCGAGGTGGGGCGCCGGCGGGACCTCGACCTCGTCGGGGTGGGCATGCCCGGGCACTTCCTGGTGCGGGCAGGCCGGGATCCCGACTGCTTCGTCGACCCGTTCAACCGGACGCTGCTGGACCGGGAGGGGTGCGAGAAGCTGTTCACGGCGCTCCACGGCGCCCGGGCGCCCTTCGACGACAAGTTCCTCGAGCCGGTGGGCAACCGGGCGGTGATGGCGCGCATGCTCACCAACCTCCAGCGCTCCTACCTGGCGCGCGGCGACCGGGCCGGGGGGCTGTGGGCCCAGTGCCTGCGGGTGCTGGTGCCGGGGGCCACCGTGCAGGACCGGCGCCAGCTGGCGGCCATGCTGGCCGCCAACGGTCGCTTCGACGCCGCCGCGTTCGAGCTGGAGGCGGTGGCCGGCGAGGGCGGCGGTGCCCGCGACGTCCACGCCGCCCGGGCGCTGCGGGCCCGGCTCAACTGACCGCTCCAGGCCCGGGACCGTCACCTCGCCCGGGGACGGTCCGTCGGGTACGGTCCGGCGTCATGGCCGCCTTGGAACCCTCGCGCCCGGAGCCCCTGGACGGCGAGGACCGGGTCCGGGCCCTGTGCGAGCGCCTCCTGGCCGAGCTGCCGCCCCGCGAGGCGAAGCCGGCGGCGTTCCTCGGGCGCCAGTTCGACCTGGGCCTGGCCTGGGTCCACTTCCCCGAGGGCTTCGGGGGCCTCGGCCTGTCGCCGGGGCTGCAGAGGGTGGTCAACGACGTCCTCGGTGGGGCCGGCGCCCCGGCGGCCGGGGTCGTGAACCCCCTCGGCTACGGCATGGGGGCGCCCACCGTGGTCGCCCACGGCAGCGAGCACCAGAAGCGCCGCTACCTGCGGCCGCTGTTCACGGGCGAGGAGATCTGGTGCCAGCTGTTCTCGGAGCCGGGCGCCGGCTCCGACGTCGCCGGGCTGTCGACCAGGGCCGTGCGCGACGGTGACGAGTGGGTGGTCAACGGCCAGAAGGTGTGGACCACGCTGGCCCACGTGGCGCGGTGGGGGATGCTGGTGGCCCGCACCGATCCCGAGGCGCCCAAGCACAAGGGGCTCACCTACTTCATCGTGGACATGCACGCCCGCGGGGTCGAGGTCCGGCCGCTGTACCAGATCACCGGCGAGGCGGAGTTCAACGAGGTGTACCTCACCGACGTCCGCGTCCCCGACGCCGAGCGCGTCGGCGAGGTGGGCGACGGCTGGCGCGTGGCCCTCACCACGCTGATGAACGAGCGGGTGTCCATCGGCGGCCAGACACCGCCCCGGGGCAGCGGCTTCGTCGGCGAGCTCGTGAAGACGTACGCGGCCACCGGTCCCCACGACCCGGCGACCCGCGACCGGGTGGTCCAGCTGTGGATCCGGGCGGAGGTGCTGCGCCTCACCAACGTCCGGGCCGCCGGGAACCGGTCGAAGGGCACCCCGGGGCCCGAGGGGTCGATCGGCAAGGCGGCCATGGCCGAGCTGAACAAGGACATCACCGAGTGCGCCCTCGACCTGCTGGGCCCGGGCGGCATGCTGTTCCCCACGGGCTACCCCATGGCCCGGCCCGCGACAGCGGCGCTGTGGAGCAACCCCCAGCAGGCGTTCCTGCGGTCCCGGGCCAACTCGATCGAGGGGGGCACCACGGAGATCATGAAGAACATCCTGGGCGAGCGGGTCCTCGGCCTGCCGGGCGACGTCCGCGTCGACAAGGGCAGGCCGTGGAGCCAGGTGCCCCGCTCGTAGCCGGCCCCGCCGGCCCCGCCGCCACCGTGGGGGGGCCCGGCGGGCGGCGGCGGAAGGGCTCCCCCCCGCGCCGGACCAAGGTCATCGCCACCCTGGGGCCCGCCTCGGGCAGCCCCGAGGGGGTCGGCTCGCTGCTCGACGCCGGCGCTGACGTGGTGCGGCTGGGCCTGGCCCACGGCACCGTGGAGGAGCACCGCGCCGCCATGGAGATCGTCCGGTCGGCGGCCGCGGCACGCGGCCGCCAGGTCGGCGTGCTGGCCGACCTGCCCGGTCCCAAGGTCCGCACCGGGGCCTTCCCCGAGGGTGGCGTGTTCCTGGCCGAGGGCTCCGACGTCGTCCTCACCGCCGGGGACGGTCCCAGCGGGGCCGAGGCCATCGCCGTCGACGAACCGTACCTGGTCGACGTGGTGGAGCCCGGGGCCACGATCGTGCTCGGCGACGGCACGGTCACGCTGAGCGCGGTCGCGGTGGAGGGCCGGCGGGTCCGGTGCCGGGTCGAGAGCGGCGGGCGCCTGCAGGGCCGCCCGGGAGCCCACCTTCCCTCCGACCGGTGGCAGCCCGCCGTGCCCACCGACGGCGACGTCCGGCTCATCGAGGCGGTGGCCCGTGACGCCGACTGGGTGGCGGTGTCGTTCGTGCGCACCCCCGAGGAGCTGCTCGAGGTGCGCCGGGCGCTCGGCCCCGACGGCCCCCGCCTGATGGCCAAGATCGAGACGCGAGCGGCCGTGGACCACCTCGACGACCTGCTGCAGGTGGCCGACGGCGTGATGGTGGCGCGGGGCGACCTCGGCATCGACTTCCCCATCGAGGACGTGCCCCACCTCCAGAAGCGCATCATCCACGCTGCCGGAGCCCGGGGCATCCCGGTGGTCACGGCCACGCAGATGCTCGAGTCGATGGTGTCGGCTCCCACGCCCACCCGGGCGGAGGCCACCGACGTGGCCAACGCGGTGGGCGACGGCACGGATGCACTGATGCTGTCGGCCGAGACGGCGATCGGCCACGACCCGGCCCTCACCGTCGCCACCATGGGCCGCATCGCTGCCCGGGCCGAGGAGCTCGACGACCTGCACCCCGACCTGTCCGAGCGGGGGCTGACCCGTCGCCGGTCGCCGTCGACCAAGGCCGTCACGGTGGCGATGGCCCACGCGGCGCGGCGGGCGGCCGACGAGCTCGGCCTGGCCGCCATCGTCTGCTGCACGCGCATGGGGCCGACGGCCCGGGCCATGGCCGCCCTGCGGCCACGGTGCCGGCTCGTCGGCGCCAGCCCCTCCCCGGCCACCGCCCGCCAGCTCACCCTGTCGTGGGGCGTCGAGCCCCTGGTCGTGGCCGAGTACAGCACCACCGACGAGATGGTGTGGTGCGTCGTCGAGGCCGCCGTCGACGCCGGGCTCGTGCACCACGGCGACAGGATCGCCGTGCTGGCGGGGGCGCCCGACTCCACGACCCGGACCACCGACGTGCTCCGCGTGGTCGCGGTGGAGTAACCCTTCGACCGTGAGCACCTCCGACAGGCCATCGCGCCGCACCGGCCGGGCCGCCGGTCCCCCGGGCCGATGACGGCACGGGGCAGCCGCGTCACGGCCGGCGGCATCTGGGCGCAGGAGGTGGGGACCGGGCCGCTGGTGGCGCTGGTGCACGGGGCGATGGACCGGTCCGGCGGCATGCTGCGGGTGCGGCGCCTGCTCCAGCCCTCGTGCCGGGTCCTGCGCTACGACCGCCGGGGCTACGCCCGCTCCCGGCCGGCCGGTCCACCGGTGTCCTTCGACCAGCAGGTCGACGACCTGGTCGAGCTGCTGGAGGGGCGCCCGGCGGTGGTGGCGGGCCACAGCTTCGGGGGCCTCGTGGCCCTGGCCCTGGCGGAGCGGCGGCCCGACCTCGTGGCCGCGGTCGTGGCGTTCGAGGCACCGACCATGTGGGAGCCATGGTGGCCGGGCTCCTCCGCCGGGTCGCGGGCGGTGGCGGCGGGCGACGCCGAGGAGGCGGCCGAGGGCTTCCTCCGACGGGTGATCGGCGACGAGATGTGGGAGCGCCTACCCGCGGCCATGCGGGCCGAGCGGCGAGCCGAGGGGGTGACGCTCCTCGCCGAGATGCGCTCGGTGCGGCCCCCGCAGCCACCGCCGTTCGACGCCGGCGCCGTGGCCGTGCCCGTGATCGCCGGTGTCGGGTCCCGGACCGGGCGCCACCACCGCCGGGCCGTCGAGCGGTTGGCCCGCGACGCTCCCCGGGGGGAGCTGCGGGTGGTGGAGGGCGCGGGGCACGACTGCCACCTGACCCACCCGGCCGAGCTCGCCGACCTCGTGCGGCTGGCCCTGGCGCGGTCGGGCCGCGCCCCCGCCGCCAGCGACGCCGACGGCCACGACGGCGGCTGCGGACCCGTCGAGCGCCGGGAGGGAGCGGGCTGATGGCCATCATGGCCCGCTGGCGTCGCCGGCGCGAGAAGGGACCGGTGGCGTTCGTGCTGTCGGGTGGCGGCAACCTCGGTGCCCTCCAGATCGGCATGCTCCGGGCGCTGGCCGAGCAGGGCGTCCGCCCCGACCTGGTGCTGGGGTGCTCGGTGGGCGCCATCAACGGTGCCGGCCTCGCCGAGGACCCCACACCGGCGGGGATCGGGCGCCTCGAGCGGCTGTGGGGGTCGCTCGACGGCAAGCGCCTCATGCCCAGCGGCCTGCTGCCACCGGCGGTGGGCCTGGCCCGTCGTGGCGAGTCGATCCACGGCAACGGTGGCTTGCGGCGGGAGCTGGAGGAGCGGTTGCAGGCGCGGACGTTCGAGGACCTGTCCGTGCCCTTCCAGTGCGTGGCCACCGACGTGCTGGCCGTGCGCGAGACGTGGTTCCACGCCGGACCGCTGATCGACCCCGTCCTGGCGTCGGCGGCGCTGCCGGCCGTGTACCCCGCGGTGGAGATCGACGGCGTGCGCTACCTGGACGGCGCCATCGTCGACGACGTCCCGGTGGGCCGAGCCGTGGAGCTGGGTGCCCGGACCGTCTACGTCCTCCAGGTGAGCGCCTTCGCCCGGCCGCGCCCCGAGCCCCGCCGCCCCCTCGACGTGGCCGTCCAGTCCTACTGGATCGCCCGGCACCACCGGTTCAAGCGCGAGCTGGAGGCGGTGCCGCCCGACGTCGACGTGCACCTGCTGCCCACGGGCGCCACGCCGTCGATGCGCTACAACGACTTCACCCGCTCGGGCGAGCTGATGGCCCAGGCCTACCGCGCGTCGAGCGACTACCTGGCCGGTCGCCCGGCGGTGCCGGCGGTGCCGGTGGGCACGGAGCTCCCCCCGGTGCCGGCGGACGACGAGGGGTTCCCGCCCGCCCCTCCGGCCGGCGACCACAGCGGTGGCGGGCCGGCGTCGACGGCAGGGCGGCCGTGAGGGACGGCACGGGGGACCGGTGCCCCCCCGCCGTGCGCTGCCGCCGGGGCGAGCGGCCAGGATGTCGGCGATGACCGACTCGCCCGTCTCCTTCACGCCCTCCGGTCCGCCCGAGACCGTCCTCGACGACGAGCCGGAGGAGGCGCTGAGCGCCCTCGACGCCGCCCTGGCCCGGCCGGTGGCCGAGCAGCGCGCCGCGGTGGCCGCCGTCGTGGCCCGCTGGCCGCGGTTCCTCGACGCCTGGGCCCAGCTCGGCCAGCTCGGGCGCGACGACGTCGAGTGCTACGCCTACCACCGCGTCGGCTACCACCGGGGCCTCGATCGCCTGCGGGCCAACGGCTGGAGGGGATCGGGCCACGTGCGGTGGCGCCACCCCCAGAACCGCGGCTTCCTCCGGGCGCTGGACGGCCTCCGGGCCGCGGCCGAGGCCATCGGGGAGCGGGACGAGGCGCGGCGCTGTGCCCTCTTCCTCCGGCAGCTCGACCCCGACTGGCCGGCCGCCCGGGGCTGACCTCGTCCCCGGGGTGTTCCGCTCGTCGTCGCCCCCGCCGCGGTTCGGCCGGGCGAGGGGCCGGTGACGGTCGTAGCCTCGGGTCCATGGTGCAGCGAGCCGTGCAGGTGCCCCGGGACGTGGTGTCCCGGGTCCGGACCGCCGTGCGACGCCGGTCGGCGCCCCTGGTGCTCGAGCTCGACCTCACCGAGCCGCTCGTGGAGGGCACCCCGCACGACCCGGTCACCGCCCTGGCGGCCCGGCGCCGTACCTCGCTGCGGGCCCTGGTCGAGGGCCTGCGCCGCGCCGGGGAGGACCCCCGGGTGGTGGCGCTGGTGGCCGAGGTCGGCGGCCCCGGCCCCCGCCTCGCCCTGGCCCAGGCCCAGGAGGTCCGCGACGCGGTCCGCGCCTTCGCCGGCCACGGCAAGCCCACGCTGGCCTGGGCGGAGACCTTCGGCGAGCTGGCCGGTGGCACCATCCCGTACTACCTGGCCACGGCCTTCGACGAGATCTGGCTCCAGCCGTCGGGCGACGTGGCGGTGACCGGCGTGGCGACCGAGGTGCCCTTCCTCCGGGAGGCCCTCGACCGGGCCCGGGTCACCCCCCAGGTGGCGCAGCGCCACGAGTACAAGAACGCCGCCCACCCGTTCACCGAGAGGGGCTTCACCCCCGCCCACCGCGAGGCGACCGAGCACCTGGTGGAGACGGCCCTGCGCCAGGTGGTGGAGGGGGTGGCCGAGCGCCGGGGCCTGGGGGAGCCCGGGGTGCGCGCCCTCGTCGACCGGGCGCCGCTGGCGGCCGACGAGGCCGTGCAGGAGGGGTTGGTCGACCGGTTGGCCTACCGCGACGAGGTGGACGCCGCCGTGCGGGAGCGGTGGGGTGCGGACGCCGTGCGCCTCTACGTCGGGCGCTACGCCCGCACCGGGCCTCCGCTGGCTGCCCGGTTGGGCACGGCACGGCGCCCCCGGGTGGCCCTCGTCGAGGTCACCGGACCGATCCACCTGGGGCGGAGCGGTCGCGGGCCGCTCGGTGGTGCGACCACCGGCTCTGCCACCGTGACCGCGGCCCTGCGCTCGGCGGCGGCCGACCCCCAGGTCGAGGCGGTCGTGCTGCGGGTCGCCAGCCCGGGCGGGTCGTACGTGGCGTCGGACGTGATCTGGCGGCAGGTGGTGCGGACGCGCGAGGCGGGGACACCGGTGGTGGCGTCGATGGGCGACGTGGCCGCCTCGGGCGGCTACTACGTGGCGATGGGGGCCGATGCGATCGTGGCCGAGCCGGGCACGATCACAGGCTCGATCGGGGTGCTGGCCGGCAAGCCGGTCGTCGACGGGCTCCTCGACCGGTTGGGCGTCGGCCACGAGGGTGTGTCGGGGGGCGAGCACGCCCTCATGCTCTCGCCCACCCGGCCCTTCAGCCCGGAGGAGTGGGGGCTGCTCGACGCCTGGCTCGACCGGGTCTACGACGACTTCACCGCCAAGGTGGCCTCGAGCCGGGGGCTGGACGCCGACCACGTGGAGGCGGTGGCCCGGGGGCGGGTGTGGTCGGGGGCCGACGCCCGGGAGGGCGGCCTGGTGGACGAGCTGGGCGGGCTGGGCACGGCCGTCGACCTGGCGTGCCGCCGGTCCGGCCTGCCCCCCGGCGCCCGGCCGGAGCTTCGGGTGTACCCCCACGTGCCCCTGGTGTCCCGGCTCCGGCCCCCGCGCTCCAGCGAGGACCCGGCGGCGGCGGGGGCCACGCTCGCGCCCCGCGTGCGTGCCGCGGCGCGCGCCGCTCGCCTGGGCCTGCCGGCCGACGGCCCGCTCACCCTGCCCGGGGAGTGGCTCGTGCGCTGAGGCGGGCAGGCGGAGGCCCTACCACCGGCGCCGCTCCACCCCGGCACGACGGTCAGCGGGACGCCGACACACCGCGCAGGGACGGGACGGGCCTGGTGGCCGCCCGATCACACGATGGTGAGCTGGACCTCCATGTTCCCGCGGGTGGCGTTGGAGTAGGGGCACACCTCGTGGGCGCGCTCGGCCAGCTCCTGCGCCGTGGCCGCGTCGGCGCCGGGGATGTGCACGTCGATCTCGGCGCCGAGGCCGAAGGCGCCGCCGGGACGCGGCCCGATCCCGATCGTGACGGACACCTCCGTGCCCGTGACGTCTGCGTTCCTCTCCCGGCCGACAACCTTGAGCGCCGAGTGGAAGCATGCGGCGTAGCCGGCGGCGAAGAGCTGCTCCGGGTTGGCGGCGCCGCCCTGGCCGCCCATCTCCTTCGGGATGCGGAGGTCCATGTCGACGAGCCCGTCGTCGGTCTGGACGTGGCCGTCGCGCCCGTCGCCGGTGGCGTGGGCCGTCGTCGCGTAGGTGGCATCCATGTCGGTCCTCCTATTGGATCGTGCACGATAATATCGGGCCGTGTCTAATAGTCCTCTATTCGACATTGCACCATGCATCACCTACGGTGGAGAGGTGCCCGCGGAGCCGTACCAGCTGGATCTCGACGAGCAGCTCTGCTTCGCCCTGTACACGGCCTGCCACGCCGTGATCCGCGCCTACCGGCCCCTCCTGGCCGCCGCCGAGCTCACCTACCCGCAGTACCTCACGCTCCTGGCGCTGTGGCAGGACCCCGCCGAACCGCAGGCGGTGGGCACGCTCGGTCACCGCCTCCACATGGACACGGGGACCCTCACCCCCCTTCTCAAGCGGCTGGAGTCAGCGGGGCTCGTCACGCGGCGGCGCGATCCCCGTGACGAGCGACGGGTCCTGGTGGGCGTGACCGACGAGGGCCTGGCCCTGCGCGAGCGGGTCGCCTCGGTGCCCGAGGCGCTTGCCGCGTGCGTGGGGCTCGACCCGGACAGCGCCGCCCGCCTGCGGGACGAGCTGGTCGAGCTCGTGGCCGCGGTCGACGCGGCGGTACCTGCCGGGGCGACGGACCGGCCACGACGGAAGGGAGTGGCATCGTGAAACCCGGCGACCAGGTTCCCGACTTCGAGGCGTTCGACCAGACGGGGGCAACCGTCCACCTGGCCGACCTGACGGCCGACGGGCCGGTGGTCCTCTTCTTCTACCCGCGGGCCATGACACGGGGGTGCACCGCCGAGTCGCGCCACTTCCGCGACCTCGCCGCCGAGCTCCGGGCCGTGGGCGCAAGGGCCGTCGGCATCTCCGCCGACTCGGTGGAGCGACAGGCCCGCTTCGACGAGCAGAGCTCGCTCGGCCTGCCGCTGCTGTCCGATCCCGATCGCCGCATCGCCGCCGCCTTCGGGGTCAAGCGACCAGGTCCGCTGCTCAACCGGCGCATGACCTTCGTGATCGGTCCCGACCGGCGGCTCGTCGAGGCCATCCGGAGCGAGATCAGCATGGACAGGCACGCCGACCGGGCCCTCGAGGTGCTGCGCGGTCGCCCGGCCGGCGACGCCGGCTGATCGTCCGGCGCGGGCGAGGTTCAGCCCTTGCCCGGTGCCCGGCGTCGTGGCCGCCGGGCCGGCGCCGCTAGGGTCCGCCCATGGCAGCTCCCGCGGGGACCGGCCCCGTTGGCCCTTTCCCGCCCGGCGTCGACACGCCCGAGGCGCGCGAGGAGTACGACAAGGTACGCCGGCGGGTGCTGTGGAGCCTTCCCTCGGGGCTCTACGTCCTCGGGAGCCGGGCAGGTGGCCGGCGGAACCTGATGACCGTGAGCTGGGCCACGCAGGTCGCCGTCGAGCCGAAGCTGCTGGGTGTCGGCGTCGAGAGGTCGGCGCTCACCCACGACCTGATCGCCCAGGGAGGCTCGTTCACCTTGAGCACCGTCGCCCGGGAGGACCGGCCGCTCGTCCGCCGGTTCACCAAGCCGGTCGAGCACGACCCCGCGGCCGGCACCCTGGCCGGGGTCCCCTTCCACGACGGGCCGACCGGCGCCCCGGTGCCGGACCAGGCGGTGGCCTGGGTGGCATGCCGGGTGCGCACCCCGGTCGACTGCGGCAGCCACACCTTCTTCGTCGGCGAGGTGGTGGGCTGCGGGTTCCAGCGGCCCGAGGGCAGCCAGGTCCTGCGCATGGAGGACACCCGCATGAGCTACGGCGGCTGACGTGACGGCCGGTGCGGTCCGCGGGCTGCCGGGGGCCGGCCCGTCCTGCCCGGTCGGTGGGCGGGGGCAGCCGTGAGGGGCGAGCCTCCCCCCGCTCCCGTCCCCTTCGCCGGGGCCGTCCTGTGCGGGGGGGCGAGCCGGCGGATGGGCACCGACAAGGCGCTGCTGGTGGTGGAGGGCAGGCCGATGGCGGTCCGGGTCGCCGACGCCCTGGCGGCGGCCGGTGCCCGGCCCGTGGTGGCGGTGGGGGGCGACGGCCGCCGGCTCGCCCGCCTGGGGCTGGGGGTCGTGCCCGACACGGCCCCCGGGGAGGGCCCGCTCGGGGGCATCGTCACCGCCCTGGAGCGCTCCCCGCACGGCATCGTGGTCGTGGCCGCCTGCGACCTGGTGGCGCCGTGCCCGCAGGCGCTGGCCGCCACGGTCGACGCCCTGGTGGCGACGCCGGGGACCGCCGTCGCCGTCCCCGTCGTCGGCGGGCGCCGTCAGTGGGCGCACGCCGCTTGGCGGTCGGAGGCGGCCGGACCCCTCAGGGCCGCCTTCGACGCGGGCGAGCGGGCCGTCCACGCCGCCTGCGCCGTCGCCGGCCTGGGGGTGGCCCCCGTCACGGTGGCGCCGGCGGCGGTGCGGGACGCCGACGTGCCGGCCGACCTGGGGCTCGCTCGCTCGCTCGAGCGGTCAGGGGGGGGCAGAGCCGGGGCTGGCAGAGCCGGGGGCCGAGGGCCGGAACCGTCGCGGTGCCGGCTAGCCTCTGGCGCCATGCAGGTGCCCGAGATCGACGTCGACGAGCTGGCACGCCGGCAGGCGGAGGGTGCACCCGTCGTCGACGTGCGCGAGAGCCACGAGTACGTCGCCGGTCACGTGCCGGGAGCGGTGCTCATACCGCTGGGCACGGTGGCCGACGAGATGGCCCGGGTCCCGGTCGACCGGACGGTCTACGTCATCTGCGCCAAGGGCGGCCGCAGCCTGCAAGCCGCCGAGCTCTACCGGGCCAACGGCATCGATGCCGTCAACGTGGCCGGGGGCACGTCGGCGTGGACGGAGGCCGGCCACCCGGTCGCCACGGGGACGGAGCCCTAGACGGTCACCCCGGACCTCCCCTCCTGGCGCTGGGTCGACTCCTGGCGCGACCTCGACGCCTTCGTGGACAGGGTGCCGGAGGGCGGGGCGTACGCGCTCGACACGGAGTTCCACCGCGAGCGCACCTACCACGCCCAGCTCGCCCTGCTGCAGATGGCGGCCGGTGGGGAGATCGTCCTCGTCGATCCCTTGGCGGTCGACGTGGCACCACTGCGTCGCCTGCTGGAGAGCGACGCGGTCTGCATCATGCACGCGTCCAGCCAGGACCTCCAGATCCTCCAGCGGTCCTGCGGGGCGGTGCCCCGGAACCTGGTCGACACCCAGGTGGCCGCCGGCTTCGTCGGCCTCGGGTCCCCGGGGCTGGGCGTGCTGCTGCAGCGGCGGCTGGGCCTCCACCTGCCGAAGCAGGACCGGCTGACCGACTGGCTGCGGCGTCCCCTGGGCACGACCGCCCTGGCCTACGCGGCGGCCGACGTCGCCCACCTCGAGGAGCTGTGGGGGTCGCTGGCCGAGGAGCTGGTGCGGCGTGGGCGCCTGCAGTGGGTCCTCGACGAGTGCGCCCTGGTCCGTGACCGGCATCGCCACCCAGCCGATCCCGACACCGCCTGGTGGCGGATCAGGGACGCCCGGCGGCTCCGGGGCTCGGCCCGGGGCGTGGCCCAGTCCGTGGCGGCTTGGCGGGAGCGCCGGGCCGCCCAGGTCGACCGCCCGGTACGTCACGTGCTGCCCGACCTGGCCGTCGTGGCCATGGCGGAGCGGCCGCCGAGGACCCCGGCCGACCTGCGCCGGGTCCGCGGCCTCGACGGGCGCCACCTCCCCGGCGAGGTCGCTGCCGAGGTCCTGGCGGCGGTGGCCACCGGCCGGTCCCTCGCCGAGGAGGACCTGCAGCTCCCGCCCAGGGACGGCTCCGACCCCGACCACCGCCCGGCCGTCGCCCTGGCGTCGGCGTACGTCGGCCAGCTGGCCCGGGACGAGCACCTCGACGCCTCCCTGCTCGCCACCAGGGCCGACATCGAGGCCCTCGTCCGGGGGGACGGCACGTCACGGCTGCTCGATGGCTGGCGCAAGGACCTGGCCGGGGCTCCGGTCGAGCGGCTGCTGGCCGGGGAGCTGGCCCTCGCCTTCGCCGGTCGCGGCTCCCTGGTGCTCGAGGCCCGCTCGCACCGGCCGCCGCCGGCCGCCTGACGCCGCATCCACGGTTCGCGCCCCTGCCGGCCGGCGCCGGGCTGGCCGGACCAGGTGGCCACCCGGCGCGGCGCTTCGCGCCGGGCACGCCCGGTGGCGCCAGCCGTGGGGCGGGTGCGCCCTCCCTCAGCCGCCCGGGTCGAGCAGCACCGCCCGGTCGGCGGGGAGGGTGCCCCCGAACGGTCGTCCCTCGCCCTCGCCGTCGCTGGCCACGAGGACGATGCCCGCCAGGTCGACGCGGGTGTCCCGCGGCCCCATGTTGACGGCCACCACCCGATCCCCCGGCCCCGAGTCCCCGGCGGGGTCGGCGGTGCGGCGCCAGGCCAGCACGTCGTCGGGGCCCTCGAGCGCCACGTAGCCGCCGAGCTGCAGGGCGGGCGACGCCCGCCGGGCGGCGAGGAGCCGGCGGTACAGCCCGCTGATCGACGCCTCGTCGGCGGCCAGCGTCTCGACGTTCCGCCGGCCCGGGTCCGGTGGCCACGGCAGCCACGGGTCCTCGACCCCCCAGCCGTGGTCGGGCCGGGGCGTCCAGGGCAGCGGGGCCCGGCAGCCGTCCCGTCCGCCGGGGTCCACCACGCGCTCGGGAGGGACGGGCGCGTCCTCGAGCCCCAGCTCCTCCCCGGCGTAGAGGACGGGCGACCCCCGCAGGCCCAGGAGGAGGAACGTGGCGGCCCGGGCCCGCTCCTCGGTCCCGTAGCGGGTGCGGTGCCGGGAGTTGTCGTGGTTGGAGAGCACCCAGGTGGGCCAGGCTCGCCGGGCGTCGACGTGGTCCACCGTCGCCGCCACGCACCGGCGCCAGCGGGCGGCGTCCCAGGGGGTGAGCAGCGGTGGGAAGTTGAACGCCAGGTGGAGCTCGTCGCCGTCGCCGTAGTAGGTCGCCACCGCCGCGGTGTCGAGGAGGTACACCTCGCCGAGGAGCACCCGGTCGCCGGGGTAGGAGTCGACCAGGCGGCGCATCTCCCGCAGGATCTCGTGGGTCTGCGGTGTGTCGTTGAGGCTGCTGTGGGGGATCCCCGCGACCTCGGGGGGATCGTCGGGCAGCGCCGGGTCCTTGCCGACGGCGTGGACGGCGTCGACCCGGAAGCCGTCCACGCCGCGGTCGAGCCAGAAGCGCATGACCCCGTGCATGGCCTCGACCACCTCGGGGTTGGCCCAGTCGAGGTCGGGCTGGGACGGCAGGAACTGGTGGAGGTACCACTGTCCGACGCCCGGGTCCCAGGTCCAGGCCGGCTCGGAGGTGAAGGCCGCGAGCCAGTTGTTGGGCGGTGCGTCCGGCGTGCCGTCACGCCAGACGTACCAGTCGTGCCGGGGGTCGTCCCGGCTCCGGCGGGCGGCCTGGAACCACGGGTGCTGGTCGGAGGTGTGGTTGGGGACGAGGTCGACCAGCAGCCGGAGCCCCCGCTGGTGGCACGAGGCGAGCAGGCGGTCGAAGGCGGCGAGGTCCCCGAAGAGGGGATCGACGTCGCAGTGGTCGCTGACGTCGTAGCCCAGGTCGGCTCCGGGCGACGGGTAGAACGGGGAGATCCACACGGCGTCGACCCCCAGCCAGGAGAGGTGGTCCAGCCGGGCCCTGATGCCGGCGAGGTCCCCGACGGCACGGGGGCTCCCAGGGGCGAACGACCGCGGGTAGACTTGGTAGAAGGTGGCCGGTCGCCACCACGGAGCGCTCACCACGGAGGAGCGTCACGGCGTCGGTGGGGGCGACGGCCGGTGCCCCCCGGGCCGCCGGCCGCGCCGGGGCCGGGAGGGTGACGGTCGTCGGTGGCCCTGGCGTGGTAGAAGGAGGTCCCGAGACACCGGGTGCTGGGGTGCCCGACACGATCAGCCGGCACGTGCGGCGATACACTGCTCGGCCGGACGCAACGACGTGGGAGCTGGCCCGTGAAGAAGGGTCGACATCGACGATTCGAGGAGGCGCGCGCGCTGAAGCGCAGCACCGACCTCGACATCTCTGACATCTTCGCTCCGGCAGACGCCGAGCCCTGCGCCGAGTGTGGTGCTGCGCCTGGTGACGACCATGCGACGTGGTGCATGGCCGACGACGACGACGATTGAGCGGCCCCCGTCACCTCACCCTCCGTCCCCGGCCGGGCGTCGGCGGCGTAGCGCCGGATGGCGTAGCAGGCTCTCCCCGCGGACGGGCGGGTCACCGGCCTCGACGTAGTCGACGAACCGCTCGTAGGCCCATCGCCCCACCATCTCGACGATCTCGTCGCGGAGGGCACGGTACACGGGCCGGTCCCCGACGAAGGCGTCGGGGGCCTCGGTGCACCACCAGTGGAACGCGGCGCCGCCACCGCCCCAGTCCCTCCGCTTCCACTCCCGGAGCGTGGAGGTGACCTGCCCGGCGTCGTCGGTCGACTCGACCAGGCGCAGCGGGAGCTGCCAGCACACGGCCGGCTTCCAGTCGAGGGGTCGCTCGCCCGCCTCCAGGGCGGCGCGATGGAGCGCACACCCGGCGCCCCCGGGGAACCCCGGGCGGTTGAGGAAGATGCAGGCGCCGTCGGTGAGCCGGGTCATCAGGGCACCGTCGCCCGTGCGTCGGACGGCGCCGCCCCGTCGGCGGGCGGTGCGCCGGTGCTGCCACTGCTCGTCGGTCAGGCGATCGGCGCGGGCGGTGACGGCGTCGGCGTCGTCCTGGTCGACGAAGTGGGCGCCGTAGCTGCAACAGCCCTGCGCCATCGCCGTGGCGTCCTCGGTGAGCACGCCGTGGCAGCCCTGGCCGTAGATGCAGCGCCACGGGCTGGTGAGGAAGGTGGCGTCGAACGCGTAGGTGCGGTGCTCGTCCGGCGCGTCGAAGGCGACGAGCTCGTGGAGGTCGTCGGGAGGTGCCGGGGCGGGCGGTCCGGACGGGGCGGCGGGAGGCATCCCCGCCACGTTGGCACATCTGCCAGCCGGGCGCGTCTGGCATGCTGGCGGCGTGGCCGACGACCTCGACGACATCCGCCGGCGGCTCGAGGCGGTCAGCGAGGAGCTGGCCGACCTGGCCATCGAGCGCCTGCGGGCGTCGATCGACGACGGCCAGCCAGGTGACGGGTCCTCCGTCGACGAACGCCGGATCACGCGAGCCCGCCGGGCGGTCGACAAGGCGGCGCACCTCCTGGAGGCGGGCGAGGCCGAGGTCGAGGCGTGACGGTCGGAGGTCGCCCGCCGGCGACCTCCCGAGGGCCCGGGTGATCGCCGACGGAGGGCCGCGTCAGGCAGCGGGGACCCGGTCGTCGGGGCCGTCGAGCGGGGGAGCCGACGGCAGGCTGTTGAGCCGGTCGATCATGTCCCGGAAGCGACCGCCCTTGCGGGGGTCGAAGGCCAGCGCCAGCCGGGGAAGGTCCAGGGCGTCGCGGTCGGACACCTCGGCGCCCAGCGGGCCCGTCACCCGGATGTGGCCTCCGAGCAGCAGGTCGCCGAACTCGTCGTCGAGCGCCGCCACCTCCTCGGGGGTCGGCTGGGCCCGCAACCGGATGACGAGCTGGTCACCCACCCAGCGGATGCTCTGGTAGTTGCGCCAGAACCCCCGGATGGCGTCGACGGCGGTGTCGACGTCGTCGGTGATCGTGAACAGGTTGACGTCACCGGGCGAGACCCACCCCGGGGCCACCAGCTCGTCGGCGACGAAGGCCTCCCAGCCCTTCCAGTAGGTCTGGCCGGGGACGTCGAGGAGGACCAGCGGCTCCGGGGTCGCCTTGCCGGTCTGCATGAGGGTGAGCAGCTCGAGGGTCTCGTCGAGGGTGCCGAACCCCCCGGGCAGGGAGACGAAGCCGCTCGACTCCTTCACCAGCATGAGCTTGCGGGTGAAGAAGTACTTCATGCTCACCACGCGGTCGGAGCCGGCCAGCGGCCCTGCCGTGGTCTCCTCGAACGGCAGGCGGATGGTGACGCCCAAGCTGCGGTCGGGACCGGCGCCCTCGGTGGCGGCGGCCATGATGCCCGGGCCGGCGCCGGTCACGACCATCCACCCGCAGTCGGACAGCCGTTCGGCCAGGCTGCGGGCCTGGGCGTAGAGGGGGTCGGAGGTGTGGGTGCGCGCCGAGCCGAAGACCGTCACCTTGCGGACGTCGGCGTAGGGGGCGAAGAGCCGGTAGGCGGCCCGCATCTCCCGGAGGGCGTCACGGGTGATCTTCAGGTCGAGCCGGTCGGCGTCGTCGGTGGCCAGGTCGAAGGCGGTCCGGAGGATGTCGGCCAGCACGTCTCGGTTGCGGGTGGCCCCGGCCTCGTCCAGGAGGCCCTGGATCGTGTCTCGTCGCATGTCCCGCCCAGCCTGCCACGCCACGCCGGGAGCGCCTCCCGGCCCGCGGCCTCAGGTGCCGGCCGCGGCCGGGTGCACGGGGGCGTAGAGGGTGGTGCGCTGCTGCAGCGTGCGCCCCAGCGGCTCCACCATGGCCCGGAAGTCGTCGGCCGTCATCTCCTGCCCGTGGCTGGCTCCGGCGGCGCGGGAGATGTTCTCGTCCATCAGCGTGCCCCCCAGGTCGTTGCACCCGGCTCGCAGGAGCTGGACGCCGGCCGTGGGCCCCAGCTTGACCCACGAGAACTGGATGTTGTCGATGAGGCCGCGGTAGGTGATGCGGGCCACGGCGTGCATCAGCAGGACCTCTCGGAACGTCGGCCCCCGCCGGGCCTTGCGCTGCAGGTAGATGGGGGTGGCCATGTGCACGAAGGGCAGTCCCACGAACTCGGTGAAGCCTCCCGTCTCCGCCTGGAGGGCCCGGGTGCGCAGGAGGTGGCGGGCCCACGACACGGGCGACTCGACGGCGCCGAACATGATCGTCACGTTGGAGCGGAGGCCGACCCGGTGGGCCACGCGATGGCACTCGAGCCACTCTTCCGTGCTGATCTTGTCGGGGCACAGCACGGCTCGGACAGGGTCGTCGAGGATCTCGGCTGCCGTGCCGGGCAGCGATCGCAGCCCCGCGTCCATCAGCCGGCGCAGGTAGCCCTCGAGGGGCTCGCCCAACCGGCGGGCCCCCTCGGTGACCTCCAGCGCGGTGAAGCCATGGACGTGCATGCCGGGGACGGCGTCCTTCACGGCCCGGGCCACCTCGACGTAGTAGTCGCCGTCGAAGTCGGGGTGGATGCCGCCCTGGAGGCACACCTCGGTGGCACCCACCTCCCACGCCTGACGTGACCGCTCGGCGATGTCCTCCAGCGTCAGGAGGTAGGGCGTCCCCCGGAGGTTGAGCGAGAGGGGGCCCTTGGAGAACCCGCAGAACCGGCACCGGAACGTGCAGACGTTCGTGTAGTTGATGTTGCGGTTGCGGACGAAGGTGACCGTGTCGCCCACCGCCTCGCGCCGCAGCTCGTCGGCCAGCTCGGCCACCGCCACCACCTCGGGGCCCCGGGCGGCGAACAGGGCGACGACCTCGTCCTCGCCCACCTGCTGCCCGGCCCGCACGCCGTCGAGCACCTCGGCCACCCGTCCCTGGACGACGCCTGCCCGCCCCGGCACCAGGGTGGGCGGCTCGACGTCGGCACCCGAGCACCACGCCGTCGACCGCGTCCCGGTGAGGAGGACCTCCGCCCCGGTGCCGGCCCGGGCGTTCTCGAGGGTCCGCTCGGGGAAGACCGCCCCGGGGTCGTCGCGGCCGAGGCCCTCGGCGTCGGCCCGGTCGCCCACGGAGAAGGCGAGGCGGGGGTCGACCCAGCGGTCCGGGGCGGTCACCCGCTCCGGGTAGAGCGTGAGGCGGGGGGCGAGGGCGAAGCCGCGGTCCTCGGTGACCTGGCGCAGCCGGTCGAGGGCGGGCCACGGCCGCTCGGGGTTGACGTGGTCGGCGGTGACGGGGGAGACGCCCCCCCAGTCGTCGATGCCGGCGTCGAGCAGCACGCCGGGGTCGTCGGCCAGGTTGGGTGGGGCCTGCACGTGAACGTCGGGGGGCAGGACCAGCCGGGCCAGGGCGATGGCGTGGAGGTGGTCCTCGAGGGGGCAGGGCGGGGCCCGGTGCATGGCCGTGCCCGGCTTGGGCAGGAAGTTCTGGACGATCACCTCCTGCACGTGGCCGTGGCGGCGATGGGCGTCGGCGATCGCCTCGAGCGCGGCCAACCGGTCGGACCGGTCCTCGCCGATGCCGACGAGGATGCCGGTGGTGAATGGGATGTCGAGTCGGCCGGCAGCCTCCAGCGTGGCCAGGCGGCGGGCCGGCGACTTGTCGGGCGACCCGTGGTGGGCCGCCAGGTCGGCCCGCAGCGTCTCCACCATCATCCCCTGGCCGGGCGCCACCGCCCGCAGGGCAGCCAGCTCGCCCTCGTCGAGGGCGCCGGCGTTGGCGTGGGGGAGCAGGCCCGTCTCGTCGAGCACCCGCCGGCACATGGCGGCGAGGTAGTCGACGGTGGAGGCGTAGCCGTTGGCGGCCAGCCCGTCGGCGGCGGCCGGGTAGCGCTCCTCGGGGCGCTCGCCCAGGGTGAACAGCGCCTCGTGGCAACCGGCCCGGGCCCCGGCCCGGGCGATGGCCAGGACCTCGTCGGGGCCGAGGTAGGGCGACGCCAGGCGGGCCGGCGGCCGGGCGAAGGTGCAGTAGCCGCAACGGTCCCGGCACAGCATCGTCAAGGGGATGAAGACCTTGGGGGAGTACGTCACCCGGGTGCCCGTGGCGGCGTCCCGGACCCGGCAGGCCTCGTCCAGGAGAACGTCGAGCGGCAGGTCGAGCAGGTCGCGGCGCCCCATCGGCCCGAGGCTACCGGGCGAGGGCGGCGGCTCAGCCGGGAGTCCCGGCGTCGCCCCTCCCGGGTGAGGCCGACGGCTCGGCCCGCTCGCCGGTGGCGGGCACCGGCTCGTCGGGAAGGGGGCCGAAGATGACAGTGGGGGCCGAGCGACCCCGCAGGGGCACGGTGCCGACCTCCACCCAGCGGTGGGCCTCGCCGGTCGCACGCCGCACGGTCTCGGAGGAGGCGAGCACCTTCACCACCCGACCCTTGGCCACGTCGGTCAGGCGGGCGGCCTCGTTCACCGTCGGGCCGATGACCGTGTACTCGTAGCGCGCCTCGGTGCCCACGTTGCCGGCCACCACCCGGCCCGAGGACACGCCGATCCCGGCCTCGAGGCCCGGGTGGCGCTCGCCGAGGTCCGACAGGCCCCGGTGGACCGACCGGGCGGCCCGCAGGGCCCGGTCGGCGTGGTCGGGCAGGCCGTCGGGCACCCCGAAGACGCACAGCGCCCCGTCGCCCTCGAACTTGTTGACCCACCCGCCCTCGTCGTCCACCGCCCGCACCACCACCTCGAAGAAGTCGTTGAGGAGGGCGACGACGTCGTCGGGGGTGAGGACCTCGGCCATGGCCGTCGAGCCGACGATGTCGACGAACACCACGCTGGCGTCGGCCTCCTCGCCCCGCAGGCCGGTCCCCCGCTCGAGGGCCTGCTCGGCCACGACCTGGCCGACGTGCCGGCCGAACAGGTCCTCGAGCTGCCGGCGCTCCCGCAACCCGTCGACCATGCGGTTGAAGCCGGCCTGCACCTCGCCGACCTCGCCACCGTCGTCGACGACGAGCCCCACGTCCAGGTCGTCGTCCCGGACCCGGGCCAGGGCGTGACGCAGGGCGTCGAGCGGCTCCGCCACCGACTGGGCGGAGGCGATGGTGGCGATCAGCCCGGCGGCCAGGCCGGCCAGGGCCAGCACGGCCAGCGCGTAGGGGGGGATCTCGTTGCCGTCCAGGAAGAGGACCAGGGCCAGGGCCAGCAGCGGCACGCCGGAGCCGACGGCCCAGGTGAGCATGAGGCGCAGGCGGATGCCGGGCGTGTGGGGCCGGCTGTCGGGCACCCGGTCGAGGACGTAGGCGAACAGCGGGCGGAACGACCGCTCGATGAGCTGGTAGGCCAGCGCGCACGTCGTGACCCCGCCCAGCAGCGTGCCCACCACCACCCGGCTCACGGTCACCAGCGAGGCCCCGAAGAGGGCGGTGATGCCGGCGTAGATCAAGGTGGCGAGGAACCAGAACAGCAACGGGCGGACCGCCTGTCGCCACGGCTCCCGGAGGACGGCGAAGCGCTCGGCCAGGGACGGCGAGCGCCCCTCGAACGCCCACGACACCGTGCTGGTGAAGGCTCGGTGGCCCCACAGGTAGCCGGGCAGGACCAGCAGGACCGCGGGGACCAGCGGTCCCACGAGCTGCAGCCACAGCGGGACGGCCGGCGCCAGGTCCTTGCCCGAGGACAGCTGCACGAAGGTCAGCACGGCCACGCCGCCGGCGGCGTTGGCGAACAGCAGCCGACGGCGGACGCTGGCGCGCACCCGGGCGGCGGTCTCGGGCAGCGACCCGCGGGCCCGGGTGGACCAGGTCCGCCGGGCCAGCTCCAGCCCCGTCGTCCCCGCCCGGCGCGCCAGGTCGAGCCCCGTGTCCCTGGCCCAGCGCGCCCCGCCCACCGCCACGAGCCGTCAGCGCAGGTCGCCGGCCGCCGCCGGGTCGACGAGCCACAGGACCCGCTCGGCGCGAATGCGGGTGGCGGGCAGCGACTCGTCGCCGGCGGCCACCCGGGCCAGGGCGGCCCGCTTGGACTCGCCGGCCACGGTGACCAGCGCCAGCCGCGCCCGGGCGATGCCGGCCAGCGTCAAGGTCATGCGGGGGAACGGGTTGCGGCCGGACGGGTCGTGGTTCATCACCACCAGCCGCCCCGGGTCGGCCTCCAGGCCGGGCGAGCCGGCGAACAGCGACGCCGTGTGCCCGTCGGCACCCACCCCGAGGTGCACGACGTCCAGCCGGCCCAGCTCCCCGAGCCGCAGCTGGTAGGGGTCGGGCCCGTCCTCGCAGCGCATCGGGTAGTTGGCGTTGACGGCGCCCACCCGCTCCAGCAGGGCCTCCCGGCCCAGCCGGTAGTTGGAGCTCTCGTGGTCGAGGGGGACGCAGCGCTCGTCCCCCCAGTAGACGTCCACCTTCCACCAGTCGATCTGGCTGCCGGCGTCGTCGGCCAGTCGCTCGTAGCTGCGCCGCGCCAGCTCGCCGCCCGACAGGGCCATCGAGAAGCCGTCGTGGGGACGACCGTGGAAGGCCTCGATCACGCGCTCGGCGAACTCGCCGGGGACGTCGTCGACCACCACCAGTTCGCCGTGCACCCGCCGCACGCTACCCGACGGTCGCTGCCGGCGACCCCGGGCCGGCGAGGGGCGCCCGGACCGGCCGGGCCGGTCCCCTCGGCCCCGGCACGGCCGGGGGCGGCGGCGGGCTCAGGCGCCGACGAGCAGGGAGCACGACACCCCGGTGGCCACCAGCTCGTCCTCCGAGCGCACCTCGACGCGGGTGGTCGCCAGCCCGTGGTCGATGCGCTCCAGGCGGCCCCAGCCCACCACCTCGCGGCCGACGGGTCGGCCGGTGAACCGGAGCGACAGGTCGGGGTTGGGGGCGGGCGTGGGCCGCCCCGGGAAGGCGGCGGCCACCGGGGGCCCGACGCACATGTCGGCGGCCAGGCACGCCGCCTCGGCGAAGGCGGCGGGGTCGTCCTCCCACGGCACCGGCAGGGCGGTGCCGAAGCCGCGGTCCCCCCGGCCGACGGCACGGGGCCGGAACGTCGCCACGATCGGCACGTCGCCACCGGCACGGGCGTCGGGGCCGGTCGAGCCCCACCCCCGGCCCTCCTCCCAGGGCACGGCGCACGGGGGCGGGCCCGCCTCACCGGGGTGGTCGACCTCGGGCAGCTCGCCCGGCGCCACCAGGCCGACGGTGGCCCGGGTGGCCACGCGGTCGTGCTCGTCGTACACGTCGACGGCCAGGGTCGTGAGGGTGCGGCCGTCGTGGACCACCGTGGGCACGAACCGGGCCCGCCCGGCGGGCAGGCCCCGCACGAAGCGGGCGTCGACGCTGGCCGCCCTCCTGCCGCCCGTCGCCGCCCGGGCCAGGTGGACGCAGCAGGCGGTGAGCAGGCCACCGAAGGCGCCGCCGAAGGCCCCGTGGCGCTCGCGCCCGATGGCGAAGCACCACGAGCCGTCACCGGCCGGCTCGCCCTGCAGGAACCGGCGAGCCGGGCCGTCGCCGGGCGTCACGGTCGGAGCGCCGCCTCGAGCACCGGGCGGAGGTCGCGGCGGACCACCTTGCCGGTGCCCGTCCGGGGCAGCTCGTCGAGGATCACCACCTGCTCGGGCCGCTTGGCGGGGGCGACCCGCTCGGCGCAGAAGCGGACCAGGTCCTCGGGCGACACCTGCGAGCCGGGCCGGACGACGACGGCGGCGACGACCCGCTCGCCCCAGGTCTCGTCGGGTACGCCCACCACGGCCGCCTCCGCCACGTCGGGGTGCTCGTGCAGCACCGACTCCACCTCGGCGGGAGCCACGTTCTCGCCGCCGCGGATGATCATGTCGCCCGCCCGGCCGGTGAGGAACAGGTACCCCTCGTCGTCGAGGTAGCCGACGTCGCCGGTGTGCACCCACCCCTCCTCGTCGAGGGTCACCCGGGTCTTCTCCTGCTCGCCCCAGTAGCCCTGCATGGCCCGGAACGTGCGCAGCTGGACCTCACCCACCTCGCCGGCCGGCAGCGGTCGGCCGAGGGGGTCCACCACCCGCAGCTCCACGTCGTCGAGGGGGCGTCCCACCGACGACAGCCGGCGGCGCCGGGCCGCCACCTGCTCGGGGCTGCCCTCCAGCCGGTGGTCGTCGGGCCCGAGCACGGCCACCGTGGAGGTGGTCTCGGTCTGCCCGTAGGCGCCCGACCACTCGACGGCGGGTGGGAACGCCCCGATGGCCCGCTCGAGGAGGGGCCGCGGCATGGGGGCGGCGCCGTAGGTGACGGTCTGCAGGCTCGAGAGGTCGGCGTCGGCCAGCTTCGGGTGGTCGAGCAGCTGGGCCAGCATGGTGGGCACCAGGAAGGCATGGGTGATGTGGTGCCGCTCCACGGCCTCGAGCCACGCCTCCGGCTCGAACTGGGGGAGCAGCACCGTGGGCCGCCCCGTGTACAGGGGGTTGAGGAGGGCCGTGAGCCCCGCGATGTGGTATAGGGGGGCGGCCAGCAGCGACATGCCCTCCGTCGTGCCGTCAGCGGCGTCGTTGCCCGCCATCACGTAGCCGGTGAGGGCCCCGTGGGTGAGCATCACCCCCTTGGGGAGGGCCGTCGTGCCGCTGGTGTACAGCAGGACGGCCAGGTCGTCGTCGTCCACGTCGGCGATGAGGTCCTGGGGCTCGGCCCGGTCGCGGGCCGCCCGGTAGTCCCCGGGGTCGTCCACCACCACGACGTGGTCGAGGTGGTCGGGGCGCACCGACCGCACCACGTCGAGGTAGCGGCCCTCCACGAACAGCACCCGGGCGCCGGAGTCCGACAGGAGGTGGCCCAGCTCGACCTCCCCGGCCCGGAAGTTCATGGGCACCGCCGTCGCCCCCCGGGCGGCTGCCGCGAACAGCACCTCCACCACCTCGTCCCGGTTGGTCGACAGGATGGCCACGCGGTCGCCCTCGCCCACCCCCAGGCCGGCCAGCAGCCCGGCGGTGCGGCCGACGGCATCCCGCAGCACACCGTAGGTGCGCTCCCCGGACCCGTCGACCAGGGCCAGGTCGTCGCCCACGATCATGGCGGGGATGTCCACCAGCATGGCCAGGTTCACGTCCACCTCCGTCGCTCGCTCAGCCGCCGGTGATCTCGACCGCCTCGGCGGCGATCAGGTCGGCGATCTCGTCCTCGTCCATGCCCAGCAGGTCGGACAGGACGGCGTAGCTGTCCTCGCCCACGCACGGGGCCGCCTTCGTCAGCCGGCCCGGTGTGCGTGACAGGCGGGCCTGCAGGCCGTCGTAGGGGACCGGGCCCATCTCGGTGTGCTCGAGGGTGACGAAGTAGCCGCGCTGGCGGACCTGGGCGTCCTCGTGGAGCCCGGTCTGGTCGTGCACCGCCCCGGCGGGCACGGCCGGTTGCAGGGTCCTGAGCAGCTCGAGCTGGTCCCCCCCGGCCGTCCAGGCGGCCACGTGGGCGTCGACCTCGTCCTCCGCCGCCTTGCGCCCGAGGAAGGTGGCGAGCCCGGGGTCGCGGGCCCAGGGGGGGTCCCCCATGGCCCTGCGCAGCGCCCGCCAGTGCTCGTCGGTCTCGCAGGCGATGGCGATCCAGCCCTCGTGGCCCCGCACGGGCAGGGTCGGGTACACCCCGTGGGGGCACGCCAGCTCCGAGCGGTTGCCCTGGCGGGTGGCCACCCGCCCGTTGACCTCGTAGTCGAGCAGCTGCGGCCCGAGGAGCTGGATGGCCGCCTCGTACTGGGACAGGTCGATGTGCTGGCCCTGGCCGGTGCGGCGCCGGTGGTCGAGCGCGGCGACCACCGCGGTGGCGGCGAAGCGCTGGCACACGAAGTCGGTGTAGGCGCCGTAGACGGGCACCGGGTCCCGGTCCGGGTACCCGCACACCTCGTAGAAGCCGCTGAGCGCGGCCATGAGGTTGCCGAAGCCGCGGTAGTCCCGGCGGGGCCCGGTCTGGCCCTGCATGCACGTGGAGAGCATGACCATCGTCGGGTTGCGCTCGCGAAGCTCGGCGTAGCTCATGCCCCAGGCCGCCATGGTCTTCGGGGTGAAGCTCTCGAGCAGCACGTCGCACCACTCGACGAGCCGCCAGGCCACCTCCCGGCCGAGGGCGTTGTCGAGGTCGAGCCCGATGCCCAGCTTCGAGGCGTTGTAGTCGGCGTAGAAGTGCGAGTTGTTGATCCCCGGCACGCCGTCCCGGAACGGCGGCGTGAGCCGCAGCACGTCGGGCCGCTGGGACGAGTCCAGCCGGACCACCGTCGCCCCGTAGTCGGCCAGGTAGCGGCCGGTCAGGGGCCCCACGCCGACCCAGGACATGTCCCACACCTTCAGGCCGTCGAACACCTGGGTGCCCGTCACCTCAGACCACCCCCCGCGCGTGCAGGGACCGCAGCTCCCCGGGACCGAGGCCCAGCTCGTCGACGAGGACGGCCCGGTTGTGCTCTCCCACCCGGGGCGCCCGTGCCCCGTGGGCCAGCGGCGTCTCCGACAGGCGGGCCCAGGGACCCGGGTACACGACCGGTTCGGGCCGCTCCGGGTGGTCCACCTCGACGAAGAAGCCGCGGGCGGCGAGCTGCTCGTCGACCCGGATGTCCGCCACCGTGTTGGCCGGAGCCAGGAGGAAGCCCCGCGCCAGGGCCTCGGCGTACAGCTCGGCCTTGGTGCGCCGGGCGAAGAAGTCGTCGATCACCGCGGAGACCTCGGCGAAGAAGGCCCGGCCCTCCTCACTGGTGGCCAGCTCGGCGAAGTCCATGGCGACCCAGTCCACCTCCGACAGGTGCTCCGGCACGCCCTCCTCCTCGCCGATCCAGCGGAGCAGGGCCTTGACGATGGGCCCGCCCAGCGCCCCCGCGGTCAGCAGCACGCTCACGTGGCCGTCGGCGCACGCGTACAGCATCCGGAAGCGGGCGTGGCCGTGCGCCACCTCGCGGCCCTGGCGGCTCAGCTCGACCCCCTCCAGGTAGGGGAACGCCGTGGCGTTCATGAGGGTGCGGATGGCGGCCAGCTGGCAGGACACGTCGACGTGCTGGCCCTCGCCGGTGGCGGCGGCGTGGTACAGGGCGATGGCGGTGGCCACCGCGCCCTCGGCCGCCCCGTGCATCTCGTACTGGGGCACGCTGATGCGCACGGGGGGGCGGTCGGGCTCGCCGGTGAGCCACATGGGCCCGCCCATCGCCGAGAGGACCAGGTCGGGACCGGCCCAGCCGGCGTACGGCCCGTCCTGGCCGAAGGGCGTGACCGAGGTGACCACCAGGCGGGGGTTGAGGGCGTGGAGCTCGTCGTAGCCCAGCCCCCGCTCGGCCAGGTACCCGGGGTCGAACGACTCGACCACGACGTCGGCCCCCGCCAGCAGCCGCCGGGCCAGGGCCACGCCGTCGGCGTCGTCGAGGTCGAGGCACACGCTCCGCTTGCCGCGGTTGGCGAACCACCACTGGAGGCTGCGCTCGGGCCCCGGCTCGTCGTCGGCGAAGGGGGGGAGCCGGCGCCCCGGGTCGCCCCCGGGCGGCTCGACCTTGACCACATCGGCCCCCAAGTCGGCCAGGATGCGCCCGGTCAACCAACCCCGGGCGGTCGACAGGTCGACGACCCGGTAGGGGGCCAGGGCCCCGGCGGTGGGCGCCGGCGCGCGAGCGTCGACGGCGCTCACAGCGGCTTCCCGTCGGGACCGAGGTAGTCGAGGGACAGGTGCCCCTCGGCGTCGAGCTCGTCGTACTCGTCGGGGGAGAGGCCCGCCACCTCGCGCCAGACGTACTCGTTGTCGTGGCCCATCCCCGCGATCGGCCCCCAGGCCAGCTCGGGACCCGTCCAGTGCCAGGGGTGGGCGGGGTACTCGTGGGTGCCGGTCTCCGCGCCGGTGTTGGCACGGAAGAAGCCCCGGGCCCGCAGGTGGGGGTCGGCGAAGGCGTCGGCCTCGGTCATCACCGGTCCGGCGGGCACGCCCTCGGCCTGGCACCGGTGGAAGGCGTCGTCGGGGTCCAGGGTCGATGTCCACGACGTGATCCGCCCGTCGAGCTCGTCGTGGGCGTCCCGGCGGCCCTCGAGGGTGGCGTAGCGGCCGTCGGCCGCCCACCCGGGATCGCCCATCGCCCGCCGGAGGCCCGCCCACTCGTCGTCGGAGCCGACCGAGATCACGACCCAGCGGTCCTCTCCCGCGCACCGGTAGCAGCCCTGGGGGGCCCGGGTGGGGTGGCGGTTGCCGAGCGGCTCGTGCTGGCGGCCGGTGCGGGCGGCGTCGACGAAGAGCTCGCCGATCTGCTGCATCACGTTCTCGGCCTGGGGGAGCTCGATGAGCGCCCCCTCGCCGGTGCGGGCCCGGCGGCGGAGGGCGGCCATGACCGCGAACGCCCCGGCGGCGCCGCTGGCCGGGTCCATGTGGAAGACCGACGTGGAGGAGGTGAGGTCGGCGTCGTGGTAGCCGCGCACCGCGGTGAGGCCGGAGACGGCCTCGAAGTGGGCGCCGAAGCCGACGAAGTCGTGGTAGGCGCCGCTCAACCCCATGGGCGGCATGCGCAGGAGGATGAACCGGGGGTTGCGGTCGTGGAGCACGTCCCAGCCGAGGCCGAGCTTGTCGAGCACCCGCGCCGCGTTGTTCTCGACGAGCACGTCGGCCGCGTCCACCAGGCGCAGCACGGCGTCGCGGCCCGACTCCTTGGACAGGTCCACGGTGGCCATGCGCCTGCCCCGGTTGTGGCAGTTGAACATGGCGTGCCGGTTCCAGGGGCGCTCGCCGGGGTCGCGGTCGGGGAAGGCCCCGACGATGGGGCCGAGCGCCTCGGCCATCTCCTTGGTCACCCGGGCGGCGAACCCCTTGGTGCTGGAGGGGAAGAGGTACGGGTTGTCGAGGCGGATGACCTCGGCGCCGAGGTCGCCGAGGAGCATGGTGCAGTACGGCCCGGCCCACACCACGGTGAGGTCGAGCACCCTGATCCCTTCGAGCGGCAGTCGTGCCATGCCGGCCTTGTCCTCCCTACGGCTCAGATGGCGTGGGCGGCCCGCAGATCGGCCAGCTCGGCGTCGCCGAGCCCGAGCCGCTCCCGGTACACCTCGTCGTTGTGCTGGCCCAGCAGCGGGGCCGGGCGGCGGAGCCGCCACCCGCCGTCCATGCGGAAGGGCGGCCCCGGTTGGCGGATCGTGCCGGCCGCCGGGTGGTCGACCTCGACGAGGAAGCCACGCTCGGCGAAGTGGGGGTCGGCCACCACGTCGGCCGGGGTGTTGACGGCGGTCACGGGCCAGGCGTGGCGTTGGGCGTCCAGCATCGCCTCCATGCGGGTGCGCTCGAGCAGCCAGGGGTACAGGACGGCGTCGGTGGCCTCCAGCACCGCGGGGTCGAGCATCCAGCCCGGGTCGGCGTAGAGGCGGTCGAGCTCGTCGTCCTGGAGCGTGGCCAGCATGCGGGGCACCCACGCCGGGATGGTGATGATCTGCACGTAGCCGTCGGCGCACGGGTAGACGCCCATCGGCGCCGGCGTGAGCCGCTGGGTGCCCTCACGCCGGGGCAGCCCGCCGTTGTAGGAGTAGCCGGTCAGGAAGGCGAGGCGCCGGTCGATGGATCCCTCCTGGCTCTCCAGGCTGGACACGTCGACGTGCGTGCCCTCCCCGGACTGCTCGGCCACGAGCACGGCAGCCAGCGTGGCCGTGGCCGCCAGGTTGCCCGCCTGGTAGCTGACGACGGAGCCACCCAGCTTGAGGGGCTCCCGCTCGTCCAGGCCGGTGCTGTTCATCGGCCCCCCCATGGCGTAGTAGACGATCTCCTCGCCCTTGTAGCCGGCGTAGGGGCCGTCCTGCCCGAACGGGGTGACGCTGGTGAGCACCAGGCGGGGGTTGACCGATCGCAGCACCTCCTCGCCCAACCCCCACCGCGCCAACGTCCCCGGCGCCTCGGACTCGATGACCACGTCCGCGTGGCGCACCAGCCGCCGGACGAGGTCACGGCCGCCGGGCGTGGCCGGATCGAGCGTGACGCCCCGCTTGTTGGTGTTGCAGTGCAGGAACAGGGCGCTCTGCTCGGGGTCGGGCTCGGCGGTGGGGAAGGGACCCTGCCGGCGGGCCACGTCGCCCGCCGGGGGCTCGGCCTTGACCACGTCGGCCCCGAAGTCGGCCAGGAGCTTCCCGCAGTAGGGCCCCTGGACGCCCTGGGCCAGCTCGAGGACCCGTATGCCATCGAGCGGCTGGTCGGGGACGGCGGGGGGCACCTCAGCCGCCGGTGGGGAGCTGACCGGACGGGAAGGCGGCGGGGCGGGTGGGCCGGTCGTCGAACAGCTCCTTGGCCGCCAGCACCAGCTCGTCGACCGTCCACCGGCCGTCCTTCTCGATGCGGTTCACCACCGTGGGCATCTGGACCAGCTCGACGGTGCCGCCCCCGACGACGCAGCACTGCCCGCTGATGTCGGCGCCCTCCTCCGTGCACAGGAAGGCGACCCAGGGGGCGACGTTGTCGGCCGCCCAGGCGTCGAACTCGCCCTCCTTCACGGCGAAGGCCCCGAAGGTGTTCTCGGTCAGCCGGGTCCGGGCCCGGGGGCACACGGCGTTGGCGGTGACGCCGAAGCGGTCGAGCTCACGGGCGAGCACCATGGCCATGGAGGCGATGCCGGCCTTGGCCGCCGCGTAGTTGAGCTGGCCGGCGTTGCCGTAGAGGCCGGCTTCCGACGAGGTGAGGATCACCCGCCCGCCGAGCGGCTCGCGGCTCGACTTCCACCGCTCCCGCCAGTGGGCCGACGCCCACCGCACCGGCACGAAGTGGCCCTTCAGGTGCACGCGGATGACGGCGTCCCACTCCTCCTCGCTCATGTTGAACGTCATGCGGTCCCGGAGGATCCCGGCGTTGCACACGAGGATGTCGAGCTGGCCGAAGGTGTCCACCGCCTGGTCGATCAGGTGCTTGCCCCCCTCCCAGTCGGCGACGTCGTCGTAGTTGGCCACCGCCGAGCCGCCCGCCGCGACGATCGAGTCGACCGCCTGCTGGGCGGGCCGGTCGTCGTGGCCCGTGCCGTCCCACTCGCCCCCGAGGTCGTTGACCACGACGGCGGCGCCCTCGGCCGCCAGCAGCCGGGCGTGGCCCAGGCCCACCCCTCGCGCTCCTCCCGTGACCACCGCGACCTTGCCGTCCAGCTTTCCCATGACGCCTTCCCCCTCGTGATGACGTGGTCAGATGATCGTGTCGGTGCGACCAGCGGCCGCACCGTCCTCCGCGCCGTGCCTCCCCACCCGGCGCGCTCGCCTCACCCCGGCACGCTCGCCTCCCTGTCGCCCGCCCGCAGGGCGGGCATCACCTCCGTGGCGAACAGCTGCATGCTGGCCCGGGCGTCCTCGAAGGGCAGCCCCGCGTAGCGGAAGCACGCCGTGAGGTCGAAGTCGCCGATGAGGTCGCGCCGGGCCCGGAGCCGCTCGACGATCCGGTCCGGCGTGCCCCAGACGTTGACCGCCAGGTAGGCGTCGGCCATCGCCTCCAGGCCCACGGCCTTGAGGACGTCGACCGCCTCGCCGTAGGCCTCGTAGCCCTTGGCCTGCTTGAGGTGGTCGCCGGCCAGCTCGTAGTGGTGGAGCGTGCTCTCCAGGTATCCGACGATGTGCTCGCGGGCCTTGGCCTCGGCCCGGCCCGGGTCGGCGTCGCAGTACACGAAGTCGCAGCACACGGGGGGCGGAGGCTCCTCGGCGTGGAGCTGCCGGTACAGGTCCCGCCACCGGTCGATCGCCTCGAGCTGGGTCTCGTAGGGGCGCTGGCTGAACATCACCATCCGGGCCCGGATGCGGGCCGCCTCGGCGACCGAGTCGGGCGACATGGCCACGCAGTAGGTCCGCTCGCGGAAGCTGCGCTCCGGGGCGGGGCGGATGGGTGCCGGGACCTGGGGGTAGTAGGGGCCGTCACCCTGCATGACGCCGGTCTCGAGGGCCTCGAGGATCATGGGTGCGGCCTCGTCGAACCGATCGCGCGACGTGCCCATCTCGATCCCGGCCCGCTCGTACTCCCGCCGGGCGAGCCCCCGGCCGAGGCCCAACAGCACCCGGCCGTCGGAGAGGTGGTCGAGCATGGAGATCTTCTCCGCCACGCGGAGCGGATCGTTCCAGGGCACGATCACCGCCCCCGTCCCGAGGGCGATGCGGCTGGTCCGGGCGGCCATGTACGCGAGGAACACGACGTTGTCCGGGCAGAACGAGTAGTCCTCGAAGTGGTGCTCCACCGGCCAGAGGGCGTCGTAGCCGAGCTCGTCGGCCAGGACGCCGAGGGCGACCTCCTCGTCGTAGACCTGGCCGTCGGACACGTCCTCGCCGTAGCGGTAGGACTGGAAGATCATCTGGATGCCGACCTTCACCGCTCCCCCTCTCGTCACCGGTGGTCGCGGACCCTCGCCCCCGATCCGCCAGGACATGGCACGCCAAGTGTCTCATAGATCGCGGGTCGCTCGCCGGGCGAGGCGCCGCTCCACGCCGAGGCCCTCGGGCAACGGCAGGTCGGCGGCGGCCCGCAGCGCCCGCCGCGCCGCCTGCGCCGCGGCCGGGGGCAGCGCGGCCAGGCGGGCGGCGACCTCCCGCGCCTCGGACTCCACGTCATCGACGACCCGGTGGACGATGCCCCGCCGGGCGGCGTCCTCGGCGTCGAGGGTGGCGGCCGTGAGGATGACCGGTAGGGCGGCCCCGGGGCCGACCACGCGGGGCAGGCTCTGGGTGCCACCCGCCGAGGGCAGCATCCCCAGCCCGGTCTCCGGCAGCCCGAGCCGGGTGTCGCGGGCGGCCAGGCGGACGTCGCACAGCAGGGCCATCTCCAGCCCCGCGCCCAGGGCGTACCCGTGGAGGGCGACGACGGTGGGCTGGGGCAACGTCCACAGCGGGACCCACGGATCGCGCTCCCAGCGGATGCGCCGGGCGGCCATGACCGAGCCGGCCGAGCCGAACTCGCTCAGGTCCGCCCCGGCCGAGAAGTGCCGGCCGTCCGCCCGCAGCAGCACGGCCCGGACCGCGGCGTCGTCGGCCACTGCCGTGAACGCCTCGATGAGGGCGTCGCGCATGCCCAGGTCGTAGATGTTGAGCTTGTCCGGCCGGTGCAGGGACACGACGGCCACCCCGTCGTCGCCCGGTTGGAAGCGGACGGGCCCGACCTCGTCGCCGGGGCCGCTCACCCCGGGCCCTCCACGACGAGGGGGGAGCGCGGCAGCCCCTCGGCGTCGAAGAAGCCGCGCGCCGCCAGGCGGGTCGCCAGCTCCTCGGCCACCGGCTCCACCGGGCGGAGCAGGCCCGTCCCCCCGGGTCGGGCGGCCAGGGGAGCCACGGCGTTTACCAGCGGGGCCTCGAGGTGCACCGCGCCCGCCCCCGGTTGCCGGGCCGCCGCCAGTCCCCGCAGCACCGCCGCCAGGGCGGCGAAGCCGCCCAGCGGGTCGGGATAGGTCACCGCCGGGGCTGCCACGCCGGACCCGGGCAGCCGGCCGAGGCCGCAGAAGGCGTGCACGCCCGTGCCGTAGGCCACCCACGACCGCTGCGGCGAGCCCGCGGGGAAGGCGGGGATCGCCACCGACACCAGCCCGGGCCGGAGGTCGGCCAGGGTCGCCGGGTCGAGGCCGAGGTTGGGCATCACCCGGGGCGAGAAGCTGTCGACCACCACGTCGGCGGCGGCGATGCGCGCCGCCAGCTCCGCCATGTCGGCGTCGCGCCGCAGGTCGAGGTCGACATGGGCCTTGCCGCGGTCGAGGGCGGCGAAGAGGTGGGGCTGGCCGCGCAGCCCGTCCGGGCGCACCGCCGGCTCCACCTTGGTGACCTCGGCACCGAGGGTGGCCAGCGACCAGGTGGCCAGGGGCCCGGCCCACATGGCGGTGAGGTCGACCACCCGCACCCCCCGCAGGGGCGCAACGGTGGCGTCGCCCGCCAGCCACCACGACGGCGCCTCCCGGCGGGTCCCGGGGCCGCCGGGGCGAGCTCCCCCCGCCCGCCGTCGCCGGCCCCCGGCCGCCGGGGGGCGGTAGGCGACCACCGGCAGCCGCCACAGCTGCGCGGCCCGCTCCACCTGGCCGGCGTCGGCGTCCGCCGGCAGGGTGGAGAGCAGGAGCTCGTAGCTCTCGTCGTCACCCGGCGCCCCGAGGTCGGCGGCCAGGTGGCCGTCCCCGGGGGCCCGGCGGGGGGTGGCCGGGCGGGGCCAGCCCGGCTCGCCGTGGTGGGCGGCCAGCACCGCCGGCAGGAGCACGTGGGCGGCGACGGCCTCGACGTCGACGGTCACCCTCGCCGGAGCCCGGCTCAACGCCCGCAGGGCGTCGGCCGCCCCCTCGAGCAGGGCCACGGCGTGCGCCACCGTGCCGTCGGGCACGCCGGCGTCGAGCATCGGCCGCGGCCCCGTGGTCACCGTCCCGCGAACCGCGGCTCGCGCTTGGCGAAGAACGCCTCCAGGCCCTCGGCCCGGTCCGCCGTGGTCTGCAGGAGGTGGTTGAGGTCGCCCTCCAGCCGCAGGCCGTCGGCCATCGGGAGCTCCACGCCGCGCCAGACGGCCTCCTTGGCTAGCTCCAGGGCCAGCGGCGCCAGGCCGGCGAGGTGGCCGGCGAGGTCGTCGACCGCCCCGTCGAGGTCGTCGACGTCGACGACCTGGTGGACGAGGCCGCTGGCCAGGGCGGCAGGCGCGTCGAGCGCCGCTCCCAGCAGCAGCATCGTCACGGCCCGGGCCGGGCCCACCGCCCGGGGGAGCCGTTGGGTGCCGCCCCAGCAGGGTAGGCGGCCCTCGGCCACGTCGGGGAGGGAGAGGCGGGCGGAGGCGTCAGCCAGCCGCACGTCGGCGGCCAGGGCCAGCTCCAGCCCCACCGACGCCACCTCGCCCCCGCAGGCGGCCACGACCGGGGGACGGAGGGCGGCCAGGGCGGCGGCGGGGTCGGGCCGGAAGGCCAGCGCGTCGAGCGTCGACGCCGGCCCGGGGCACAGGTTCCGTCCGCGGGAGGTGACGACCACGGCCCGGACGGAGTGGTCCTCGGCCAGGTCGCCGGCCACGGCGACCAGCTCCGCCGCCTCCCGCTCGTCGAGGGGCTCGCCGCTGAGGCGCACCCGCGCCACCGAGCGGTGGCGGTCGACGACCAGGCGATCCAGGCGCACGACGAGGACCGGTCCGTCAGTCCGCCGACGCCGTCTTCTTGGGCTGGAGCTGCTCCATCTCCCCGCGGCAGCAGACGAGGTCACCGGGGCTGGGCTTGGTCACCAGCACCTCCGTCCCGCACTGCTCGCACCGGTAGCGCTTGCCGACCTTCAGTGCCATCTCCCTCGACCCCCTGGCTCACCCGTGTCACCCGGTCGTCGTGCTGCTACTTCGGCACCATCGGCTGGGAACAGCACGTGACGTCACCCTCGCCGCCCTTCGTCACCACCACCTCGGCACCACAGGACTCGCACTTGAGCCGCTTGCCGGCCTGGTTCGCCATCCCGGTCACCCTACCGTCGCTGCAGGACGTGGATGATGCAGACCGACCCCGCCCCCATCATGTGGGCCAGGCCGGTGCGCGCCCCCTCCACCTGACGGTCGCCCGCCTGGCCCCGGAGCTGCACGGTGGTGTCCCAGATCTGGGCCAGGCCCGTCGGGCCCACGGGGTGGCCGCGGCCGATGAGCCCGCCGTCGGTGGAGAAGGGGATGCGGCCCCCGATCTCGGTGGCGCCCTCGGCCACCAGCTTGTCGCCCTCGCCGTCGCCACAGATCCCGAGCAGCTCGTAGTACAGCAGCTCCTCCACGGGGAAGGCGTCGTGCACGTGGACGAGGTCGAGGTCGGCGGGGCCGAGGCTCGCCTCCTCGTAGGCGGCCTGCGAGGTGGTGCGGGTGAGCTCGGACGGGCCGACCACCGCGCCCATGAAGATGTGGCCGGGCGTGTACCGCTCCGACTCCAGCCGGCTGCTGATGACCTGGACGAGGGGGTAACCGGTGCGGTCCCGCACCTGCTCGGCAAGCTCGCGGTCGGCGACGATGGCGCACGCCGCGCCCCCGCCCACGGCCGCCGCCATCATCGACGTGTGGGGGTAGGCGATCATCGTGGAGCCGAGGACCTCGTCGACCGTGATGCGATGGTCGGCCTGGCGCTGGGCGTAGGGGTTGAGCCGGGCGTGGTTCCAGTTCTTGGCGGCGATGCGGGCGTAGGTCTCCACGGTGGTGCCGGCATCGTGCATCCGGCGCACCGCCCACAGGGCGAAGAAGGCGGCCGGCAGCAGCACCCCCTCCACCGACGGCCGGAAGAACGACGAGAGGAGGCGCGAGCTGGCGGCGCCGCCGCCGTTCGCCGTCGCGCCGGGGCTCGGGTCGAAGCCCAGGGCCATGGCGCACCGGGCGTGGCCACCAGCCACCGAGAGGACCGCCTCGCGGAAGGCCGACGACCCGGTGGCCGAGGCGTTCTCGACGTGGGTGACGGGTACGCCGGTGAGCCCGAAGTCCTTGGCCAGGGTGACGCCGGCGGTCATGCCCCCGGAGGCGTAGCCGTTGTAGAGCGCCTCGACGGCGTCGAACTCGATGCCGGCGTCGGTCAGGGCGTTGATCCCGGCGTCGAAGGCCATGTCGCCCACGGGCGTCGGGGCCCCCGAGATGCGGTGCATGCCCACGCCGATGACGAAGACGTCACGTTCGAGCGCCATCAGTCGCCCGCCCGCTTGGCCCGGAAGGCGAAGGTGCACAGCTCGGTCCCGTCGTCGGCCGTCGAGACCGGGAGCAGGTCGAGCACCATGGGCATGCCGATCTCCCAGTCGCCCTTGTGCCCCAGCAGGCGGGTCTGCACCCGCACCCCTTCCGGCAGGTCGACCTGGCCCACGCCGTGCGGCTCACCGGCGGCGGCCATCGCGCCGTAGCGCATGTTCTCGATCCAGGTCCACGAGTACAGGACCCCCTGGCTCGAGAGGAGCCGGTCCTCGACGGGACCGAAGGTGATGGGGCAGCGCCGCCGGCGCGGGAAGAAGTGCTCGCCCGCCCCCGGGCTGTAGGAGCCGATGAGCCGAGGATGCGGGTGCTCGCCGTCGGGCATCACGAAGTAGCCCTCCTCGAGCGGCTGTTGCGCGACCATGTCCCTCTCCTTCCCCCCCAGGGATGGCGCCATCGTCGCGGCACGAGACACGGCACGCAACCTGACGCTTGTCTACGATGGCGGCTGCCGATCGATCCACGAGGGGGCGAGGACGACATGGCGGATCAGGCCGTGGTGCCCGACGAGACCGAGCTGCGGACCCGCATCCGCCGGTTCCTCGAGGCGTCGGCGCCGCGCAAGCGTGCCCGCGACGAGGAGGAGGACGGCCTCTTCGACGAGGTCGACGCCGCCGGCGAGCGGCAGCGGGTCGCCGAGGCCCGCGCCTTCCAGGCCCGGCTGTCCGACGCCGGGCTGGCCGGGATCACCTGGCCGGCCGAGTACGGCGGTGCCGGCCTCGGGTCTCGCCAGCTCGAGGTCTTCAACGAGGAGGCCGACGGGTACGAGCTGCCCACCCGCGTCTTCCTGATCGGCCACGGGATGTGCGGACCCACCTTGCTGGCGCTGGGCACCGAGGAGCAGAAGCGCCGCTACGTGCCGCCCATGCTGCGGGGCGACGAGATCTGGTGCCAGCTCTTCTCCGAGCCGGGGGCGGGCTCCGACGTGGCCAGCCTGCAGACCCGCGCCGTGCGGGACGGCGACGAGTGGGTCGTCAACGGCCAGAAGGTGTGGACGTCGGGGGCGCACTACGCCGACCTGGGCATGCTCATCGCCCGCACCAACCCCGACGCCCCCAAGCACCGCGGCATCACGATGTTCGTCGTCGACATGCGCACGCCGGGCATCGAGGTGCGACCGCTCCGCCAGATCACCGGGGGCGCCAACTTCAACGAGGTCTTCTTCAGCGACGTCCGGGTCCCCCACGCCAACGTCGTCGGCCGGGTGGACGAGGGCTGGCGGGCCGCCATCACCATGCTGATGAACGAGCGGATGGTGGGGGTGGCGTCGCAGGGCGGGGGCGGGGGGACGGGCGGCGTGGGCGTGCGCTCCGTCATCCGCCTGGCCCAGGCCCTGGGGCGGGGCGCTGACCCCGTCGTGCGGCAGCGCCTGGCCGACCTGTGGATCCGCTCGGCGATCATGCGCTTCACCGGGATCCGGCTGCGGGAGGCGGTCAAGCGCGGCGTCCCGGGGCCCGAGGGCTCGATCGCCAAGCTGTACGGCGCCCAGCTCAGCAAGGACGTGGGAGCGGCCGCGCTGGAGCTCGCCGGTGCCGGGGGCGTGGCGTGGGAGCCGGGGGAGCGGGGTGCCGACCGGTGGGCCATGGCGGTGCTGTCGGCGCCGGCCGGCGGCATCGCCGGGGGAACCGACCAGATCCAGCGCAACATCATCGGCGAGCGCGTGCTCGGCTTGCCCAAGGAGCCGCAGGTGGACCGCGACGTCCCCTTCCGTGAGCTGCTGGTGGGCACGCAGCGGCGGGGGGACGGGGCCGGGTGAGGGCGGGCGCCGGGCCCGTCAGTCCGCCGTCCGCAGGGCCACCGCCGGCCGGGTCCGGGTGGCCGCCCGGGCCGGGACGGCGGTGGCTGCCAGCGACACGACGACGGCCGCCACCACCAGCGCCACCACCTCGACCACCGGGACGCTGAAGGTGATCGACGGCCCCAGCAGGTCGGTGCCCGTCACGACGTCGTAGGCGGTCACGATGGCCAGCCCGGCGCCGATGGCCGCGCCGAGCGAGGAGAGGAACGTGGCCTCGACCATGAGCGTGCGGCCCACCTCGCGTGGCTGGAAGCCCAGGGACCTGAGGATGCCGATCTCCCGCCGGCGGTCCCGCACGGCCCGCACCATGATCACGCCTACCCCGGCGATGCCCACCACCATGCCGAGGGCCAGGTAGCCGCGGGCGAGCTGGAAGAACTGCCGTTGGACGGCGGCCGCGCTGCCCACCACGTCCACGATGGCGTCGGCCTCGACGCCGAGCTCGGCGGTGGCGCGCATCACCGCCCGGGCCACGGCGCGGGGGTCGGCCCCGTCGTCGACCGCGAGGTAGGCCCGGGACGGCACCGAGGTGCCGAAGAGGTCCTCGGCGGATGTCGCAGCCACCAGGGCACCGTTGATCGCCAGGTCGGTGCGGGCGAGGGCGGCCACCCGGTAGCCGTGCACCCGCCCCGACCGCGGCTCCACCACCTCGAAGGAGTCGCCCACCTCCGGGCGCCGACCGGTGGCCGCCGCGTAGAGCTGCAGGAAGATGGGGTCGACGATGGCCAGCCCGGGATCGGCGAGCACGGCCCGGTAGGCCTCCTCGTCGCTGCCGAACCGTCCCCGATCCGACAGGGAGGGCGGTCCCGTGTCGACGAAGCGGCGGTCGAACCCCGACAGCAGCCAGCTCATGGTGCGGCGGTCACCCCGCGGCGGCACCGTGATCGGTCCTGTGACCAGGGGCGCCACCGCCGCCACCCCGGGCACGTCGGCCACATCGTCCAGCGTGCCGGAGTTGGTGGAAGGCCACCTCGCCACGATCCCGAAGCCGCCGGCCAGCTCCGTCGAGGCGGCGTCGAGCTGGTGGTCGAACACGCCGGCGAGCACCGTCACGAAGGTGAGGGTGAACACCACCAGCGCGTACATCGCCACGGTGAGCCCGCTACGCAGGCGGCCGGCGGCGGGGTGGGCCAACCCGATCCGGACGTGGAGCCAGCGCCGGCCGCGTGCCAGGTGGCCGACGAGCCCGACGAGACGGTCCTGCTGCTCGCTGACGAGCAGGACCGCCGCCGCCGTGAGCGCCACGCCCTGGATCACGAACACGTTGACGTCGGGGTCGGCGGCCATGCGATCGAGGGTCAGGCGCAGCGCCACCGTGGCCCAGGCGAGGGCGGCGACGGCGCCGCCGCTGACCGCCTGCCGGCGCAGGCGCCCGCCGCTGCCGGCGGTGACGGCCACCGCCACCCCGGCGAACACCACCAACGGGCCCAGCAGCACCCCGTACACCCCGTCCACGGCGATGGCCGCCAGCGACCAGGCCGCCCCCACCGCTGCCGCGCCGAGGGCGGCGGGGACCAGCCACCACCGGGGCGGGGCGGGGGGATCGGGCAGGCCGCGAATGGCCCGGATCACGTTGAGGCGGGCGCTGCGCATGCTGGTGACGGCCACGCTCCCCACCGAGATGGCCAGCCCCAGGGCGAAGCCGGCGGCCAGGCTGGACCCCTGGAACCCGAACTCGAGCCGGAGGCCGAGGTCGTCGCCGGTGTCGGCGATCGCCCCGGCGACGGCGGCCACGACGACCCGGCCCAGCCCGACCCCGGCCGCCGTGCCCAGCACCGAGGCGGCCATGCCGTACATCCACCCCTCGGCGGCGAAGCTGGCCACCAGCAGGCCCCGGGGCATGCCGAGGGCCCGCAACGTGCCGTGCTCTCGGCGCCGCTCCTCGGCCAGCATCACGAACAGGTTCACCAGCAACAGGATCCCGGCCAGGGTTCCGAACGCCCCCATCGCCGCGAACAGGTCGCCGAGCTGGGCGCTGGTGTCGGCCGCGCTGTCGAGCACCTCGCGCTTGAGCGCCGTCACCGGCGGTGCCCCGTCGCCGACGGCGCGCTCGATGGCCCGGGTCACCGTGGTGCTGGCCTCGGCCCCACCCGTCACGCCCCCGGGGTTCGACACGGCGACCACCCGCTCGGGAGGGATGATCCCGCTGAGGCCGAACCTCTCGACGGCCCGGCGCACCAGGCCGTCGATGGTGCCGGGAGCGACGAACACGTTCCGGGCGCGGGTCGCCTCGCTCGTCGTGCCCCGGAACCCCGCCAGGCCCCGGGTCTCGACGACCCTGGTGACCTCCAGGTCGACGGTCTGGCCGTAGGCGTGCACGGAGACGTGCCCGCCTGGCTCCAGCCCGAGGGCGTCGGCGACGTCGGCGTTCACGACCGCCTCGCCGGGACCGGGGGTGGGGCCGGTCAACCCCACCGCCGCCGGGTCGGACCCGAAGCGCGCCGCCGCCTCGAGGTCGAGCTCGAGCAGCTGGGCGCCGGGGAGGACCTCGGCCGGTGCCCGCCCGTCGGTGGAGGCCGAGGCCGGCGCCAGCTCGAAGCCGACGACCCCGTCGGCCGTGCCGTCGGCCGCCAGGGGCTCGACCGGGGCCAGCAACCTCGGGAAGGCGGCCGGGTCGCGGGTCACGACGACCTCGTCGACGGGACCGAGGTGCCGGAACGCCACCTGGCGGATGGAGTGGTCGAGGGTGTCGGCGACGACGAGCGACCCGGTGATGATGGCCGCGCCCAGCAGCGAGCCCACCACGACCAGGGCCGTCTCCACCGGCCGGCGCCCGGCGTTGCGCAACGCCAGCCGCCGGACCACGCCGCGCCGGGCCAGCAGCACCGCGAACGGCACCACGATCAGCGCCGCCAGCACCAGGGAGGCGGTCACGGGGCCTCGCCGCCGGCGGAGCCGGCGTCGGAGGCGGCCGGGGCACCGGGCGGGCGACCGGTGAGCCCTCCGCCGAGGTCGTCGGCGACGATGCGGCCGTCCAGCATGCGGACGCGGCGGTTGGCGGCGGCGCCCACCCCCTCGTCGTGGGTCACGAGGACGATCGTCATCCCTGCGGCGTTGAGCTGGCGGAGCATGTCCACCACCTGGCCGGCCGTCTCGGAGTCGAGGTTGCCGGTCGGCTCGTCGGCCCACACCACGCGGGGCGTGCCCACGATGGCGCGGGCGATGGCCACCCGCTGCTGCTCGCCACCGGACAGCTCGGCGGGGCGGTGGTGGGACCGGTGCCCGAGCCCCACCCGGTCGAGGGTGGCCAGGGCCCGGCGCCGGGCCTCGGCGTCGGGCACGCCCGCCATCAGCAGCGGCAGCTCCACGTTCTCGGCGGCGTCGAACACCGGGATGAGGTTGAAGGCCTGGAAGATGAACCCCATGGTCGTGGCCCGGTGGCGGGTGCGCTCGGCGTCGGGCATGCGCTGGATGTCCCGCCCGTCGAGCAGGACCTCGCCCCCGTCGATGTCGTCGAGCCCCGACAGGCAGTTGAGCAGCGTCGTCTTGCCGGAGCCCGACGGGCCCAGCACGGCCACGAAGTCCCCGGCCGGCACCACGAGGTCGATGTCGTCCAGCGCCACGACGGCGGTCGACGCCGTCCGGTACACCTTCCGCACCGCCCGGGCCGCCAGCAGCGGCACGGGACCCTCGCCCGCTCGGGAGGTGGAGCTGGCCCCTCGTCCGTCCGGCACCGGGCGAGGCTAGCCTGCCGCCGGCTGCCCACCGGTCCCCGTCCCCGGCGCCCGGCCCCGCACCCGCCGAGCCACCCACCTCCGTGACGACACCCGACCCGATCGGCCTCGACGACCTCGTCGCCCTGCTCGGCGCGGCATCCGCCCCGGGGCCCCCGCCCGGTCCCGGCACCTCCCCCCTGGTGGTGGTCGACCTCGACGTGCCGGGAGTGGCCGTGCCTCGGGTCGACACCGGCTTCACCCGGGTGGTGGTGGGCATCACGTCCCGGCCGCGGCCCGAGGCGCACCCCGCCGCCCCCGCGTGCGACCTCGTGCTGGGGCGAGGAGGGGACGCCGTGGCCGCCGTGGCGTCCACGGTGGCGGCGCACCCCCTGGCGGCGACGGCCCTGGTGCTGCTGCTGCGGGGCAGCGAGCGGCGGACGGTCGACGAGGGGCTCCACGCCGAGTCGGCCGTGTACTCGACGCTCCAGGCGGGACCGGAGCTCGCCGCCTGGCGCGCCGCCCGTCCCCCCCGGGCCCGCGACCGCCGCGGCGATCCCGTGACCCTCGGCCGCCGGGGCGGCCGGCTCGAGGTGGTCCTCGCCCGCCCGGACGTCCACAACGCCCTCGACCGCACCATGCGGGACCAGCTCGTCGACGCCTTCCGCCTGGTGGCGGCCGACCCGTCCATCACCGAGGTGCACCTGCGGGGGGCGGGGCCGTCGTTCTGCGCCGGCGGCGACCTCGACGAGTTCGGCACCTTCCCGGACCCTGCGACCGCCCACCTCGTGCGCCTCCAGCAGAGCGCGGGGCGGGCCGTCCACGCTGTGGCCGACCGGGTCACCGCCCACCTGCACGGCGCCTGCATGGGATCGGGCATCGAGCTCGCCGCCTTCGCCGGCACGGTCCTCGCCGGATCGACCACCTCGATCGGCCTCCCCGAGGTGGGCCTGGGACTGGTCCCCGGCGCCGGGGGCACCGTCAGCCTGCCGCGGCGCATCGGCCGTCACCGCACCGCCCGCCTGGCCCTCACCGGCGAGCGGATCGACGCCGCCACCGCCCTGGGCTGGGGGCTCGTCGACGGGCTGGAAGCAGCGCCGGCCGGCGCTCCGCCTGCCGGCGCACCGGGCCCCTGACGGCCGGTGGCCGGACGGGGCGCCGCCCCGCGGCGCGGCTCCGGTGGCAGCCGCGGTGCGGCTCCGGCCCCGGCCGCGGTGCGGCTCCGGCCCCGGTGCGGCTCCGGCCCCGGTGCGGCTCCGGCCCGGCCGCGGGCGCCGGTCAGGTGGGGGCTGGCGGCAGCGCCTGGGCCAGCGGTTCGAGCAGGCGGGCCAGGTAGGGCCCCCGCATGGAGAAGATGACGAGGTCGACGCCGGCGGCGCCGTAGGCGGCGGCGGTGTCGGCCAGGGCAGCCGGGTCGTCGTCCGCCTGCCACATGACGTGGACCGAGCGGGTGATCTCGGCCGGATGGCGGCCCACCTCGGCGCAGTGCTCGGCCAGCACGCCGTCGAGGGCCACCCAGTCCTCGACGGTCCCGCCCGAGAGGGCGTCCCAGTGGTCGGCCCACCGGGCCACCGCCCGCAAGGTCCGCCGCGGGCCCCGGCCGCCGATGGCGATGGGCAGGCGCTCCTGCACCGGCTTGGGGTTGCACAGGGCGTCGGTCAACCGGTAGTAGCGGCCCGAGAAGTTCGTCACCTCCTGGGTCAGCAGCGAGCGGACGACCTGCACCCCCTCGTCGAGCCGGTCGAAGCGCTCGGCCACGGTGCCCAGCGGGATGCCGTAGGCCCGCGACTCGGGCTCGTGCCACCCCGCTCCCAGCCCCAGGGTGAACCGCCCACCCGAGATGTGGTCGACCGTCGCCGCGGCGTTGGCCGTCACCGCCGGATGACGGTAGTGCATGCCGTTGACCATGCACCCGAGCCGCAACCGGCTCGTGGCGCCGGCCAGGGCGGCCAGCAGCGTCCAGCTCTCGAGCTGGGGGCCGTCGACGGGCGGGGTGAGCGGGTAGAAGTGGTCCATCGTCCAGGCCGACTCGAACCTCTCGATGTCGTCGGCAGCCCGCCACACGTCGAGGAAGTCGGCCCAGGTGCCGTGCTGCGGCGGTGTCTTGACGGCGTACGCGACCATGCCCCGACGGTACCGGCGCCCGGCCCGCGCCGGCCGGCACGACCTACCAGGCGACGAGGACTGCGGTCACGTACAGCGGGTAGCACGCCAGCAGGGCCAGGCCCTCGGGTCGGCCGAGCCGGCTCCGCCGCCACGACAGGGCGAGCACGAGGCCCATGGCCGCCACCATGGCCAGCCACGGCGGGTGCAGCCGGGCGGCGTCGGCGATCCGCAGGGGCCGGGCCAGGGCCCCGGTCCCCAGGGTCATCGTGGCGTTGTAGGTGTAGGACCCGACGACCCCGGCGACCACCGCGGCGGTGATTCCCCTCCGGGCGGCCGACCAGGCCAGCACCACCAGCTCGAAGGCGGTGGCGAAGCCGACCACGACGAGGCCGAGGTCGAGCTGTGACGACTCGACGTGGGCGGCCCGGCGCACGCCTTCCACCAGCGCCACGGCGCCGAGGGCCATGCCGGCCACGCCGGCGACCACGAGTGCCAGCTCGCGCCCCACCCGACCCGGCGGCCCGGCCGCCGCCTCCTCCAGCTCGGCGGTCTCACCCAGGTGGGGCGGCTGGCGCTCGGCCAACCAGATCACGGCGACGAACGCGACGTAGCCGGCGACGAGCACGACGCCCTCGAGCCGGGTCACGGTGCCGTCCCACGCGAAGGCCGCGCCGAGGGCACCGGCCGGCAGGCCCGCCACGGCGTACCGCCGGACCTGGGTGCCGAACGGGAGCGCGGTGAGGAACGCGCCCAGCCCCAAGGCCACCAGGCAGATGGCGATGTTGGCGCCGACCACGTCGCCGAGGGCGATGGCGGGGGCACCGCGCAGTGCGGCCGTCACCGCGGTGGCCAGCTCCTCGGGCTCGGCCCCGGCGAGGAGGATCGTCAGGGCGAACGCGCTCACCCCCAGGCGGTGGGCCGCCGCCGCCAGGTGCTCGGCGAAGGTCTCGGCACCCCACACGATCGCCACCACGCCACCCCCGGCGAGGGCCAGCCATCCGGCGACGGGCACCTGGTCGGCGCGGTCTCTGGCGTCGGCAGGGGAGCGGCGGAGCGCCTAGGACGCCCGCTCCAGCACCACCACCGGGATGCGGCGGGCGGTCTTGGCCTGGTACTCGGCGAAGCCGGGCATGGCCTCCACCTGCCGTGCCCAGAGCCGCTCGCGCTCGTCGCCCTCGGCCACCCGGGCCCGCATGGGCACGGTGTCACCGCCCACCTCCACGGTGACGTCGGGGTGGGCCACGAGGTTGCGGAACCAGTCCGGGTCTGTGGGCGCCCCCGCCTTGGAGGCGAAGACGACCAGCCGGTCGCCGTCGGCCATGTACACCACCGGGTTGACCCGCTCGGCACCGCTGCGGGCGCCGGTGGTGTGGAGCAGCAGGAGCGGTGACCCCTCGAACCGCCCGCCGACCCGCCCTCCGTTGGCGCGGAACTCCTCAATGACGGCCGTGTTCCAGTCGGGCATGGGCCGTCACGTTACCGACGGGGACGGCCCTGGTCGTGTTCGTGAACCGGTCCACACCCCCTATAGCGTGTCCCAGACCCGCCGCACCGCGACCAGGAGCACCATGGCCACTTTCCTCTACCGCCTCGGGCACCTCTCGGTGCGGCGCCGCCGCTACGTCCTGTTCGCCTGGATCGCGCTGCTCCTGCTCGCCGCGGGCGCCTCGAAGGCGGCCGGCGGCGAGACCAGCGACGAGATCTCGCTCCCGGGCACGGAGTCGCAGACGGCGTTCGACCTGCTGGCCGACCGCTTCCCCAGCGCCGGCGGGTCCTTCACCCAGGTGGTGTTCGCCGCCGAAGAGGGCCACGCCGTCGACGAGCCGCAGGCCATGGCGGCCATCGACCGGACGATGGCCGCCATGGGGAAGGTCGACGGCGTCTCGGTGGCGCTCGGCCCCAAGCTCACCGGTGCCATCTCCGAGGACCACACCACGGCCCTCGGCATGGTGCGCTACCCGGACTCGGTGCTGGAGGTCGAGGACGCGACGACCGAGGCGGTGGCCGAAGCCGCCGGCATCGCCCGGGACGCCGGCATCCGGGTCGAGTTCGGTGGCCAGGTCGTGCCCGGCGTGGAGATGGAGCCTCCCTCCACCGAGATGCTGGGCCTGGCGGTGGCCATCGTGGTGCTGCTGGTCTCGTTCGGTTCGGTCCTGGCCATGGGCCTGCCCATCGTGACCGCCCTCCTCGGCCTGGGCATCGGCATCAGCGGGATCGGACTGCTCTCCGCCGTCGTCGACCTGTCCTCCACCGCTCCCACGCTGGCCATCATGATCGGCCTCGCCGTCGGCATCGACTACGCGCTGTTCGTCGTCACCCGCCACCGGCAGAACCTGGCTGCGGGCCTCGACGTCGAGGAGGCGGCCGCCCGGGCCAACGCCACGGCCGGCGGTGCGGTGCTCTTCGCCGGCATCACGGTCGTCATCGCCATCGCCGGGCTGGCGGTGATCGGCATCCCCTTCGTGACGGTGATGGGCCTGGCCGCGGCGGCCACCGTGGCGATCGCCGTGCTGGTCGCCATCACCCTCCTGCCCGCCCTGCTGGGCTTCGTCGGCCACAACATCGACCGGTTCCGGGTGCCCGGCCTGCGGAACCGCACGGGGGCCACGCACGAGGGCGAGACCTGGGGCACCCGGTGGGCCCGCACCGTGACCGAGCGACCGGGGACCGCCCTCGCCGGCGGGTTGGTCGTGATGGCCGTGCTGGCCCTCCCCGTCCTGTCCATGCGCATGGGGCTGCCGGACGCCGGCTCCGAGCCCACCGACTCCACCCAGCGCCAGGCGTACGACCTGGTGTCGGAGAAGTTCGGCGCCGGCTACAACGCCCAGCTCAGCATCGTCGTCGACCTGACCGGTGCCAGGGCCTCCGAGGCCAGGCGGGCGGTGGCCACCGTCGAGGAGAGGCTGCGGTCCTTCGAGGGCGTCGACAAGGTGCTGCCCCCCGAGGTCAACGAGGCCGGCGACACCGCCGTGATCCAGGTGGTCCCGGCGAGCGGCCCGGCCGATCCCGACACCGAGTCCCTCGTCCACGGCATGCGTGGCGACGTGCGTGACGAGGTCCGCGACAGCACCGGGTCCAGCTACTACGTGGCGGGCGCCACGGCTGCCAACATCGACATCTCCGACAAGCTGGCCGACGCCCTGGTGCCGTTCGTGGCCCTGGTCATCGGCCTGACGCTGGTCCTGCTGACGATCGTGTTCCGGTCGATCCTGGTGCCGATCAAGGCAGCGCTGGCCATCCTCGTCTCCATCGGGTCGTCCTTCGGCGTCCTGGTGGCGGTGTTCAACTGGGGGTGGCTGGCCGGGCTCGTCGGGGTCGACCAGACGCTGCCCATCGTGAGCTTCCTGCCCATGATGATGTTCGCCATCCTCTTCGGCCTGTCCATGGACTACGAGGTCTTCATCCTCACCCGCATCCACGAGGAGTACCACCGCACCCGGGACGCCGCCGGCAGCGTCCTCACGGGCATCAGCGCCTCGGCCCGGGTCATCACCGCCGCCGCCCTCATCATGATCAGCGTCTTCGCCGCCTTCACCCTCGGCGACAGCCCGATCATCAAGATGTTCGGCGTCGGCTTGGCCGCTGCGGTGTTCCTCGACGCCACCGTGGTGCGCATGGTCCTCGTCCCGGCCGTCATGACGCTCTTCGGCGACCGGGCCTGGCGCCTGCCCCGCTGGCTGGACCGCATCCTGCCCGACCTCGACGTCGAGGGCGAGGAGCTGGTCGAGCGCCTCGAGGCCCACGACGCCGAGGTGGCCCGCCGGCGGGCCGCAGCCTCCCGGGAGGAGCCGACGCCGGTGGGCTGACGGCGGATGCCGGTACCGTTGCCGGCCATGTGTGGCCGCTTCGTGTCCGTCTCGCCGCCCGACGAGATCGCCCGCTACTTCGACGCCGCGGCCCCCGAGGCGGTGCTCGAGCCGTCCTACAACGTGGCGCCGACCGAGGACGCCTACGTGGTGCTGTCGGACGGGGCGGGACGTCGGGTCGAGGCGCTCCACTGGGGCCTGGTCCCGTCGTGGGCCCGGGACCCGCGCATCGGCTCGAGGATGATCAACGCCCGGGCCGAGGCGCTGGCCTCCAGCAACGCCTTCAAGGCGGCCCTCCGGCGGCGCCGGTGCCTGGTGCCGGCCGACGGGTTCTACGAGTGGCGACCCGTGGCGGGCACCAGGCGGAAGCAGCCTTGCTTCGTGCACCACCCCGGGGGGGAGCCCTTGGCCCTCGCCGGCCTGTGGGAGGAGTGGCGGCGCCCGGGCGGGCCCGGAAACGATCGGCTGCGGTCGTTCACCATCGTCACCACTCCCCCCAACGACGTCCTGGCCCCCATCCACGACCGCATGCCGGCGATCCTGCCCCCCGAGGTCTGGGGGGCGTGGCTCGATCCTGGGCGGGCCGACCCCGAGGTCCTGAGCCGGCTCCTGGTGCCGGCCCCGGCGTCCCTGACCGTGGCCCACCCCGTCTCGACCGAGGTCAACGACGCCCGCCACCAGGGCCGCCACCTCGTCGAGGAGGTACCGGCCGAGGAGGTGGCGGGGGCGGGCTGAGGGCGCCCGGTCAGGCGCCGGGAGGCGGAGCGTCGGGGACGCGCTCGCCGTGACCGGCGGCCCGCAGCGCGGCGCGCAGCCGGTCGGCGGCGGCGTCGAGGGTGGCGGGATCGGGGGAGTGGTCGGCCCGGGCGAAGGACAGGTCGGCCTCGGTCTCGATGGGCACGAGGTGGAGGTGGCAGTGGGGCACCTCGAGCCCGGCGACGATCATGCCGATCCGGGCGGGCGAGAACGCCGCCATCTGGGCTCGACCGACCTGGCGGGCCACCTCCATGAGGTGGCAGGCGAGGGGGCCGTCGAGGTCGACCCAGTGGTCGACCTCCTCCACCGGTACCACGAGCGTGTGCCCGGGGCTGATCGGCGCGATGGTGAGGAACGCCACCGCCCGGTCGTCGCGCCACACGAAGCGGCCGGGGAGGTCGCCCTCGATGATCCGGGTGAACAGGGTCGGCATCGGGCGCACAGTAACCGCCGCCGGACGGCGGCCGGCGCGGTGCCGAGGGCACCCCCGGGGCGACCGCTACCCGCCCGCCGCCTACGCTGCGCCGGTGATGGCCGAGCCCGAAGCCCGACAGGTCGGCGCGCCCGTCACCGCCGCGCCCGCTCCGGCTGCCGTCGCCGACGCCGGGCTGCTCACCGTGCCCAACCTCGTCACGGTGGTGCGCCTGTCGTGCCTGCCCGTGTTCCTGTGGCTGCTGTTCGGGGCCGAGGACCGGGCGGCCGCCGCCTGGCTGCTGGCCGGCCTGGGCGTCACCGACTGGGTGGACGGCTACATCGCCCGGCACCTGCACCAGGTGTCCGAGGTCGGCAAGGTCCTGGACCCGGTGGCCGACCGGCTGCTGTTCTTCGTGGGGGGCGGTGGCATCCTGGTCGACGGGTCGGTGCCGAGGTGGTTCGCGGGGGTCGTGCTGGGCCGGGAGGCGCTGGTGACCGCGGCCACGCTGGTGCTGGCGGCGCTGGGCGCCCGGCGCATCGACGTCACCTGGTACGGCAAGGCCGGCACGTTCGCGCTGATGATGGCCTTCCCGTTCTTCCTCGCCGGGCACTCGGACCTGTCCTGGGCCGACACCGGGGAGGTGCTGGCGTGGGTGACGGGGATCCCGGGCCTGGCGCTCAGCCTCCTCTCGGCGGCGCTGTACGTGCCCATGGCGAGGCGAGCGCTGCAGGACGGTCGGGGCCGCCGGCCCGCCACGCCCAGGCGGGCCTGACCACGGCCTGCACCGGCTACGGTCGACCCCATGAAGGCGGTCATCATGGCTGGCGGCGAGGGAACTCGCCTGCGGCCGCTCACCTCCAACGCGCCGAAGCCCATGATGCCCATCGCCAACACGCCGATGATGGAGCACATCGTGGCGCTGCTACACGAGCACGGCTTCGACGACATCGTGGTGACGGTGGCCTTCATGGCCAACCACATCCGCAACTACTTCGGGGACGGATCGGAGCTGGGCGTGCGCATGGTGTACGCCACCGAGGAGACCCCGCTGGGCACGGCGGGGTCGGTGCTGAACGCCCGGGAGCAGCTCGACGAGCGGTTCCTCGTCATCTCGGGTGACGTCCTCACCGACATCGACCTGGGGGCGATCGCCCGCTTCCACGAGGAGCACGGCGCCCTGGCCACCATCGGCCTCACGCCGGTCGAGAACCCCCTCGAGTTCGGCATCGTCATCACCCGGGAGGACGGCTCGATCGAGCGCTTCCTGGAGAAGCCGAGCTGGGGCCAGGTGTTCAGCGACACGATCAACACGGGAATCTTCGTGCTGGAGCCGGAGATCTTCGACCACATCGAGCCGGGGCGCCCCGTCGACTTCAGCTCCGACGTCTTCCCCCGCCTGCTGGAGGAGGGGAGGCCGCTCTACGGCGCCGTGGTGGAGGGCTACTGGGAGGACGTCGGCACGCTCGAGGCCTACGTCCGGGCCCACAAGGACGTGCTCGACGGTCGGGTCGATCTGGAGATCCCCGGCTTCGAGATCAGCGACGGCGTGTACCTGGGCGAGGGGGCCGAGATCCACCCCGAGGCACGCATCGAGGGCCCGGTCATCATCGGGGACTACTGCCGAGTGGAGAGCGGGGCCCGCCTGGGCGAGTACACCGTGCTGGGCACCAACGTGCGCGTCCGCGCCGGTGCCGACCTCCAGCGCGCCGTCGTCCACGACAACACCTACATCGGCGAGCTGGTGCGCCTCCGGGGCACCACGGTGGGCCGCTCGTGCGACCTGCGCAACGGCGTGCGAGCCGAGGAGGGCGTCGTGCTGGGCGACGAGTGCTTCGTCGGCGAGCAGGCCGTGCTCAGCGCCGGGGTGAAGGTCTACCCGTTCAAGACCGTCGAGGGTGGCGCCGTCATCAACAGCTCCATCGTGTGGGAGTCGAGGGGGTCCCGCAGCCTGTTCGGCGCCCTCGGGGTCGCCGGGCTCGCCAACGTGGACGTCACCCCGGAGCTCGCCACCCGGGTGGCGATGGCCTTCGGCACCACGCTGAAGAAGGACGCCACCGTCGTGACGTCGCGGGACTCCAGCCGCTCGGCCCGCATGCTCAAGCGCTCGGTGATGGCCGGGCTCAACGCCGCCGGCGTGAACGTCCGCGACCTCGAGGTCGCCTCCCTGCCCGTGACCCGGTTCGCGGTGGCGCGCCCCGAGAACGACGCCGGCATCAGCATCCGCCTCCTCCCCGGCGACCCCCAGTCGGTGGTGATCAGGTTCTTCGACGCCAAGGGGGCGGACATCACCGAGGGGGCGCAGCGCAAGATCGAGCGGCTGTTCCTGCGCGAGGACTTCCGTCGGGTGTTCCCCGGGGAGATCGGCGAGATCGGCTTCCCCCCCCGTCACCTGGAGCTCTACAGCACCGCTCTGGAGTCCACCGTCGACGTCGAGCGCCTGGCCGCCGCCGGCTTCAAGGTCGTCATCGACTACTCGTACGGGTCGACCTCGTTCGTGATGCCGAACGTGCTGTCGAAGTTGGGGGCAGACGTGCTGGCCATCAACCCCTTCGCCTCCACCCGGGGCGTCATGTCGTGGGACCGCGACGAGCACGCCCGGGGGGTGGCGAGCCTCGTGCGGGCGTCGGGGGCGTCGCTGGGCGCCGTCATCGACGCCGACGGCGAGCAGCTCACGCTGGTCGACGACTCCGGGCGCGTCCTCACCGACGACCAGGCGCTCCTCGCCTACGTCAGCCTCGTGGCCGGCCAGGCGCCAGGGTCGACGATCGCCCTACCCCTGGCCGCCACCCGCCATGCCGAGGCCCTCGCCGCCGACCGCGACGTGACGATCCTGCGCACCAAGCTGTCGAACGCCGCCCTCATGCAGGCGGCGTCGCGGCCGGCCGTGGCGTTCGCCGGCACCGCCGACGGCCGGTTCATCGTGCCCTCCCTCCTGCCCGCCTTCGACGCCGCCGCCGCCATGGTGAAGGTGCTGGAGCTCCTGGCGGTGGACGACATACCGCTGTCGAAGGTGGTCGACGCCCTCCCGACCGTGCACATCGTCCACGAGACGGTGGTGACTCCCTGGGAGCAGAAGGGCACGGTCATGCGGTCGCTGGTCGAGCTGTCGAAGGACCGCCAGGTCGAGCTGGTCGACGGCGTCAAGGTGCACCACGGGGAGGGCTGGGCGCTGGCGCTGCCCGACCCGGAGGAGCCCGTCACCCACATCTGGGCCGAGGGTACGACCGCGGCCGACGCCCGTCGCCTGGCCCAGGAGTACGCCCGCCGCATCCGCCAGCTGCTGCGCTGAGGACGGTGGTGCCCCCTGCCCGGGGGCCAGTCGAAGCCTCGACCGCTGATCGAGGGACGGCGTGGCGCGGTCCCGGGGCTTGCGAACCCTCGACCCGCCATCGAGGCTCGGCGTGGTTCGCTAGCCTGCCCCCCCATGGACATCCCCGCCGACCTCCGCTACTCGCCCGATCACGAATGGGCCCGGGTCGAGGAGGGACGGGTGCGGATCGGGATCACCGACTACGCGCAGGACGCGCTGGGTGACGTCGTCTTCGTCGACCTGCCCGAGGCGGGCGCCACGGTGGAGCGGGGAGCGGCGTGCGCCGAGGTCGAGTCAACCAAGTCCGTCTCCGAGATCTATGCTCCCCTCTCCGGCACCATCGCGGAGGTCAACGGGGAGCTGGCCGACAACCCGCAACGCCTCAACGACGACCCGTACGCCGAGGGGTGGATCTTCGTCGTGGAGCCCGCCGACCCGTCTCAGGTCGACGAGTTGCTCGACGCTGGGGCGTACCGTGCGCTGATCGAGGGGTGAAGGTGGCCGACGACGTCTTCTGCAACCGGTGTGGACGGGCCAACCCGGCCGGATCGAACTTCTGCGCGTCGTGCGGGGCCCCGCTGGCCTCTCGCCGCGACGACCCGACGACGGTCACGTTCATCCCCGAGGTGGGCGAGCCCGGCGACGACCTGTCGGTCGAGCTGGGCGACACGCCGCCCGGTGTCGGCATCCTCGTCGTGAAGCGTGGTCCCAACGTCGGCTCCCGGTTCGCCCTGGAGAAGGACGTCGTCAAGACCGGTCGCCACCCCGACAGCGACATCTTCCTGGACGACGTGACCGTGTCGCGCCACCATGCCGAGATCGTGCGCCAGGGGCAGGGGTACGTCGTGCGGGACTCGGGGTCGCTGAACGGCACGTACCTGAACCGCCAGCGGGTGGACACCGCGCCGCTGGAGAACGGCGACGAGCTGCAGATCGGCACGTTCAAGTTGGTCTTCCTGACCGGGAGGGGAGATGCCACGTGACCCGCGCACCGACTGACCGATCCCACCTCTCCATCGGTGAGGTGCTCTCGTTGCTCCAGGACGAGTTCCCCGACATCACGATCTCGAAGATCCGCTTCCTGGAGTCGCAGGGCCTGCTCGATCCGGAGCGCACGCCGTCGGGCTACCGCAAGTTCTACGAGTCCGACATCGACCGGCTCCGGTGGATCCTCCGGCAGCAGAAGGACAACTACCTGCCGCTCAAGGTCATAAAGGACCGCCTCGACGGCACCGGGCCGATCCGCACCTCTCCCACGGCTGCGGGTCACGGAGCTCCGGAGCCGAGCCGGTCCCAGCCCCCGGCCGTACCCCCCGAGGACGCCGGCGGGCAGCCCACTCCCCGGCCCCCGCGACGCAACGGGTCCTCGGCCGTGGCGCTCGACGACCGTCCCGGCCCGGCCGGCATCCCGGCGAGACCCGTCCACCGCCCACCTCCGGCTCCGCGGGTCCCGGCGGCACCGTCCCCTGCGCCCCGGCCGTCGGCCGGGGCGATGTCGCGCCCGGACGTGGCCGAGGTGATCGAGGGGCCCGTGCGCCGCGGCGGCGCCGACCTCGGGCGGCGCCCGGAACCGGCCCCGGTGGCGGCCGAGAGCCGGAGCCACGCCGACGACGACGGCAGGGTCAGCCTGACCGTCGACGAGCTGGCCCAGGCCAGCGGGCTCTCGGCGCGGGCCGTGCGGGAGCTCGAGGGCTACGGTCTCCTCGAGCCCCACGTGGTGGGCGACACCGCCTACTACGACGCCGACGCCCTGCTCGTCGCCCGGACGGCGGCAGGGTTCCTGGAGCATGGCATCGAGGCCCGCCACATCCGCAGCTACAAGGTGGCCACCGAGCGGGAAGCGGCGCTCTACGAGCAGATCGTCCTGCCGCTCCTCAAGCAGCGGAACCCGGACGCCCGCCGGCGGGCCGAGGGCACCGTCGCCGAGCTGGTGCGGTTGGGCGACCAGATGCGCAGCGTGCTGCTGCGCCGGGGCCTGCGCGAGCACCTGCCGCCCCCCTAGGCGCGCGGGACCCACCACTCAGGCCGACGAAACTCGGCATGGGGGGAGTAGTGTGAGAACCGATGGCCGTCGAGATGGAACTCGTCAGCGTCGAGGCTCCGGAACGTCCCGCTCGCACGCCGGTGGTCATCCTCCGCGAGACCTCCGGTCGCCGCCGGCTGCTGCCCATCTTCATCGGTACCCCCGAGGCCCAGGCCATCGCCCTGTCGATGCAGAACATCGAGACGCCCCGTCCGATGACGCACGACCTGATGAAGAACCTGCTCGACGAGCTGTCGGCCAGCGTGCAGCGGATCGTCGTCACCGAGCTGATCGACCACACGTTCTTCGCCGAGATCGAGATCGTCTCCAAGGGGAAGGTCCACCGGGTGTCGAGCCGGCCGTCGGACGCCATCGCCCTAGCGGTCCGGGTCGGGACGCCGATCTTCGCGTCCGAGGCCGTCCTCGAGGA
>DASUJB010000044.1:0-22729 GCA_036279475.1 Acidimicrobiales bacterium
CGCGGCGGAGGGCGAGGAGGGGCCGGCGCTGGTCTGCCCGCATGCCGGCCAGACCTTCGAGGCCGGCGCCCCTGATGAGGTTGAGCAGCACGGTCTCGGCCTGGTCGTCGGCGGTGTGGCCGGTGAGGGCACCGGGGGGGAGCACGGCGTAGCGGGCAGCGCGCGCCCGGGCCTCCAGGTCGGGACCTGGTGCCACCTCCACCCGCTCGGCCCGGAAGCCGGCGCCGACGTCGGCGGCCACCGCCCGGACCACGTCCGCCTCCCCGGCCGAGCCGGGCCGGAGGCCGTGATCGACGTGCACGGCGGTGACCCGGCACCCGGCCCGGGCCGCCAGCACCAGGAGCGCCAGCGAGTCGGCACCGCCCGACACCGCACACGTCACGGCGGTGCCGGGGGGCGGGAGCTCGCACCTCCCCAGGAGCTCGTGGACCAGCGCATCGGGCCGGGCCCCGCCGGGGGCGGCCCGGCGGCCGGGCGGGGGCGGGGTCCCCGCGACGGGCGATGGGAGGGTCCTAGCCAACCAGCTCCTCGGACAGGCGGACCCGGTCGAGCCACTCCTGCGGCGCCCGGATCTCGGCCATCGTCGGCAACCACTCGGGCCCCCGCCAGGCGGCCTCCAGGGCCCCGGGACCGCCGTGGCGCTCGACGTAGGTGATGAACGACTCACCCTGGGCGTACTGGTTCATCTTCGCCTCGATGCCGATGGCCTTCTGGACCGCCTTGGCCATGCCACCGGCCCGGCGCCGCTGGCGCAACGCCCGGGAGAAGCGGGGCGCCGACGGCACGTGGCCCTCGCCGGCCCGGTCCATGGTGACGTCACCGTGGCCCTCCAGCAGGCTCATCATGCCCCCGATCCGCCCGAGCAGGTCGCGCTGGTCGGCCCCCGCCACCAGCGCCGCGAGACCTCCGTCGTCCAACGGGTTGTGGCCCTGCCGCAGCTCGTCGACGACCCGCGCCACCGCGTCCACGAACCGCCGGGGATCGGGGTCGACGGCCGAGAGCGTGCGGTTCACCAGGGACAGGAAGTGGGGCCGCAGCCACGGGACGCCCGTGAACTGGGCGCGATGGGTGACCTCGTGCAGCGCCAACCACAGGCGGAACTCCCGTGGCGGGAACCCGTACCGCCGCTCGAGGGCGAGCACGTTCGGCCCGAGGAAGTACACGACGTCCTGGTCGTCCTCGGCCGCGTCCTCCACGACCAGCAGGTCGTACTGGCCCAGCACCCGGGTGGCCATCCACCCCAGCAGCGCCCCCAGCTCGACCCCCGCCGCCTTGCGGGAGGCTGCCCCGGCCAGGGCGGGGCGGTGCCGCCCGTCGACCTGGGCGGCCAACCGGTCCGTCAGGGGGCGCAGCAGCCGCTGGAAGCTGGCGAGGTTGGCCCCGATCCACTCGTCGCGGTCGACGACCCGGGCCCGAGCGGCACCGGCGGTGGAGCGCAGGCCGGTGGCCCTTTCGACGAGGTCCTCGGCCTGCGCCGTCAGCTCGGCGAAGTCCACGGCCAGACCGGCGTAGTGGTAGGACGCGGCCAGGGGCTCGTGCCCGGCGACCCGGACCGCCACCCTCTCGGCGAGCCCCCAGTCGACCGGCCCGGCCACCGGCCTACCGGCCCTTGGGATAGCGGGTCGACTCGACGGTGCGGAGGTAGCCGACCGCCAGTGCCCCCAGCGTGGCGAGGACCCCGAAGATCAGGGCGACGGCGATCCAATAGTGCCAGACCACGGCGAGCATGCCTGCATGCTAGGCAGCGCACCCCGCGATCGCGAACACGGCGCCACCGCTACCGCCGCCGCGCCTGCTCCTCGGCCAGGGCGGCGCGCACCTTGAGCACCAGGCTCTGGGGCACCTTCTCCTGGCACTTGCGGCGCACGACGGCACGGAGCTCCGCCTCGAAGTCGTACGGCTCGGCGCACGGCTGGCAACCGTCGAGGTGGCGGTCGATGGCGGCGCGCCGCTCCTCCGTGAGCTCGCCGTCCAGGTACCCGTAGAGCTCGTGGAGCGCGTCCCTGCACTCGGAGGTCGGTTCGGTGGGTTCAGGCATTGGCGTCGTCGGTGACGGGGGCCGCACGGTTGTGCGCGACCGCGAACTCGTACAACTGCTTCTGGAGCGCCTTTCTTCCCCGGTGCAGTCGACTCATGACCGTACCGATCGGGATGCCGAGGATGTCGGCGATCTCCCGGTAGGAGAACCCCTCGACGTCGGCCAGCAGCACCGCCATCCGGAAGTTCTCGGGGAGCGACTCCAGCGCCTCCTTCACCTCGGCGTCGGTGAAGCGGTCGAGCAGCTCCTCCTCGGCGCTACGGCCGGCCAGCGCCGTCTCCAGCCCGCCGATGCGCCGGTAGAGGTAGAGGTCCTCGACCTCGCTCAGGTCGGTCTCGTCGGGCCGGCGCTTCCTCGCCCGGTAGCTGTTGATGTAGGTGTTGGTGAGGATGCGGTAGAGCCACGCCTTGAGGTTGGTGCCCTCCTGGAAGCCGCCGAAGCCCCGGTAGGCCCGCAGGTAGGTCTCCTGCACGAGGTCCTCGGCGTCGGCGGGATTGCGCGTCATGCGGAGGGCCGCGGCGTACAGCGACGGCATCAGATCCATGGTCTGATCGGCGAACGTCGCCTGGTCGGCCATGGGGGCGACCCTACCCCCGGGTCGACCGGAGCTACCGACCGGTAGCCGGAGCGTCGAGCAGCGCGGCCGAGTAGCGCACCCGCTGGCTCCACAGCAGGAAGCGGTCGACCGAGACGGAGCGGGCGGCGTCGACCATGGCGCGCACGGTGGCGTCGTCGGGGTCGAGCCCGCCGGCCGGGAAGTCCTGGAGCACGGGGACCAGGACGGTCCCGGTGCCGGCGACCGCCTTCTGGAAGCGTGCCAGCAGGGCAGCGGTGAACGGGGCGGGCTGGGCGCGGGGGTCCCCCACGCCGTGGCGGCCCGGCCCCCAGTACCCGGGGAACACCTCGGCGGCGACGTAGTCGGCGTTCCGGGCCACCCGGCCCAGGTCTTGGCCGACGGCATCGCCCTTGTCGGGCGCCTCGCCCACCGTGACCACACCCTGGTAGGCGCCCCGGCGGCGCAGCTCGTCGTGGCCGGCGGCGAGGAAGGCGGCCACCGCGTCGGACGGCGAGGCCACGCCCGGGGCGACCACGGCCCCGGGCGACGCGGTGGGGAGGCGGGCGTCGTCCCAGAGGACGTCGTCGACCCCCCGGTTGACGGCCTCGATGGCCAGGTCGAGGTTGTAGCGCCGCACGGCGGCGTGGGCCGGGTTGGTCCACGGCCCACCGCCGTCGTCCCACGGCCTGCCCCCGGGGGCCTGCACCACCTGGTCGCCCTGGCCGGCGGCCCAGGCGGCACCGGCCAGGAGGGGGTCGCGGAAGGCGGAGATCCGGCCCACCACCCGACCGCCGTGGCTGGTGACGGCAGCGACGGCGGCGTCGAGGTCGTACAGGCCGGCCACCGCGCCGACCTCCCGGGCCCGGGGGACCTCGCTGTCGTAGAGGACGAGGCCCGTGTCGTCCTTGAGGTCGAGCTCGACGGTGTCGATGCGACGCTGGTCGAGGAGCGCCAGCACGCCGGCCCGCAGTCCCGGATCGGTCCACGCCGCCGCCGTGACGTGGACCCCCCGGAACCCCGGGTAGGTCACCGGCACCACGACCGACGCCATGGCGGCGTTGCCGGCGCGGTCGGTGGCCTCGAGCGTGACGGGCCCGGCCGGCGGGCGCCGGAAGGACAGGGCGAAGGCGCCGTCGCCGTCGACGGGGACCCGGTCGCCGTCGGCGGTCAGCCGGGCGCCGGGCTCGACCCGACCCTCCACCTCGACCGGCTCGCCGAGGGGGACGGCGTCGACCACCGGCGGCACCGTGAGGCGGGGCGCCTTGCCGTCGACCGTGAACCGCCACCGGTGCACCGAGTCGCCGAACGCCATGCGGGGGACCGCCACCGTCACCTCGTGCCTGCCCTCGGCAAGGGGGGCCGGCGGGCGCCACACCAGGGTCCGCCGGGTCACTGCCGGCTCCTCCACCGGGGCGCCGTCGACGGCGAAGGTGGCACCCGAGGCGTCGTCGTCCGACTCGAACGTGAGCTCGACCTGGAGGCCGGCGGCGGCGACCGTGGTGAGCTGGGCACCGTCGCTGATGCCCTTGGCCTCGACGGTGACCCGCGTGCCCCGGTAGACCAGGGAGGCCACCACCCCCACGGTGGCGAGGGCCACCGCGGCGGCGAAGACGGTGCCCGCCTCGACGCGCTTCTTGGGGGGCCGGAAGATGGCGGGGCCGTCGGGCCGGCTCTCGTGCATCCGCAGCGGGCCCGGCCCGAAGTCGAGCCGGCCGCTGGCGAAGGGACCGAGGCGGGCCCGCCGGCGCAACAGCCCGCGGCGCGGCGGCACCAGGGGACCGGTGCCGGCCCTCCTGGCGGAGGGGCCGGCGTCTCGCAGCGGGGAGGGCACCGTCGCCGATTGTCCCCCAGATCCACCTTGCGAGGGTGTTACACGTGGCCGGCACGGGGCGCGACGACGCCCGTCCCGGCGCGTGGCGGGGCTACGGCGCGATGGGGAGCTCACCGGTGGAGGGCGCGGGGAGGACGGTGCGCTCGTCGGGCACGGCCGGCAGGACGGTGGCCAGGTAGTCGGCCACGGCGACGTCGGTGCCGACGTCCTCGCCCCGCTGCTCCGACAGGAACCAGCGGTGCTCGAGGATCTGGTGGAAGAGCTCGGCGTCCTCCAGCTTGGAGCGCAGCTCGGCGGGCACCGCCGCCAGGGTGGGCTCGAAGACGTCGACCATCCAGCGCAGGGCCCCGACCTGCTCGTCGACCGGCACGCCGGTCTTGCGCTCGATCCACGCTCGGTAGGCCAGGATGTCGTTGAGCAGGCGCCGGGCCTGGTTCTCCTGGACGTCGAGCCCGGTGAGCTGCAGCAGGCGGCGCCGGTGGTGGCCGGGCTCGACCACCCGCGTGGTCAGGCGCAGCACGTGGCCCCCGGGGTCGCCGGGGTCGTCGACGAGCTCCAGCTCGTCGACGTCGAAGCCCAGCTCGTTGAGGCGGCGGATCCGCTCGTCGACCCGCCACTCCTCCCCCGGGCCGAAGACCTCCTCGGTGGTGAGCTCGTGCCACAGGCCCTCGTAGCGACGGTGCAGGTCGTCGGCCACGACCCCCGGATCCCGGCGGGGGTCGTCGGCGGCCAGCCCCGTCCCATGGCCCCGTCCCTCCACCGCGGCACGGATGTCGAGCAGCTCACCGGCCACGTTGGTCTCGGCGATCTCCAGGTCGTGGCGGCGCTGCCCGTCGGAGAGGTGGTCGTGCAGCTCACCGGTCTCGGCATCCACCAGGTAGGCGGAGAGGGCGCCGGCGTCACGGCGGAAGAGCGTGTTGGAGAGCGAGCAGTCACCCCAGAAGAACCCGGCCAGGTGGGCGCGGGCCAGCAGCTGGACGAGGGCGTCGAGCAGCGAGTCCCACAGGTCGGCCAGCGACGCCTGCCCGAACAGCACCCGGTACGGCAGCGAGTAGGGCAGGTGGCGGGTGATGAGGACGTCATCGAGCGGCTCCCCCTCCTCGGTGGCGCGCCCGCTGGCCACGCCCACGGCCTCGACCACGGGGACGAGGCGGTCGTCGAGGGCTCGGAGCAGCCGGTACTCGCGCTCGGCCAGCCGGCCGGGGAGCTCCTTGAGGGCGTAGACGTCCGGGCCGTAGGCGACGAACCGCACGACGTGCCGGGAGATGCCCCGCACCGGCGTGACCAGGCGCTCGCCGTCCCAGGTGGCCAGCGGCTCCTCCCACGGGAGGTCGACGAAGGTGGGATGCCCGGCCCGGGTCGTGAAGCGGAAGCCCACTCCCCGATGGTGCCGGCGCGGGGGGCGGCTGTCGAGCGCCCGGCGCCGTCGGCCACGGGAGCCCGGTCGATCCCCACCGGCGCGCCGGTGGCCGGGGGTCCGGCGGATCAGCCGGTCGGGCCGCCGCCGGTGCCGGGCCGCTCGGCCGTGAGCGTCAGCACCGAGGACGGCTCGACGACCGAGTCGGCGTCGCAGTCCGCGGCCAGGTCGATGACCTTCTGGTTGTCGCCGGCCAGCGCCTCCTCGACCTCACGGCGTGCCCCCGCGAAGGTGGCACCGGTCTCGTCGGGGATCTCGTCGTAGGGCGGGTACTCGCCGGTGAACCTCAGGTCGATGTCGGCCGGATCGATCCCCTCGGCCACGAGGTGGTCGACGATGCCTCCACCGACCAGCTCGTCGAAGCCCACCGCCTCGTCGGCGGCCCGCAGGCAGGCGGGGTTCAGGGTGGCCAGCTGGGCGATGCGCAGGATGTCCTCGCTCGTGCCGGCGCTCAGTCCGGTCAGGCCGAGGGTGACGGCGTCGGCCAGCTTGGTCAGGGCGCTCTCGGCCCCCTCGGGGTCGAACTCGAACGCACCGGTGGTGTGCTCGCCGTCGGCGAGGAACACCCGGGTCCCCGGCTCGACGGGGAGCCCCTCCCCCTCGACGAGCCGACCGTCCTCCACCGTGAACCGCACCGGCTCACGGAGCTGCTCGACCCGCTCCTGGACGAACACCCCGTCGCGGGGGATCGTCACCGTCACCCGGTCGCCCCCGCGGCGACCCCCTCCCTCGGCGACGTCGATGTCGGGCACGTCCTCGAGGCGCAGCTCGACGAACCCGGGGACCTCGGCCGGGTAGACGTCGGTGTAGACCGGTCGCGTCTCGCCGAAGAGCTGCACGTCGTGGGTCACCCGCAGCTCGATCGAGTTGTGCACCGCCAGGACGGCCAGCGTGGTCTCGAGCTCCGAGGCGGGGAGCAGGAGCTCGCTGGCCGTCCCCATCCCCTCCTCGGACCGGCCCACCCCGACCTGCGACGAGCAGTAGCCGATACCGAAGGCCGCCAGGCCGGCTCCGGCCCCGGCCACCAGCGCCGTGCGCGCGAGCCGGCCGCCCCGGCGTGGGCGGTGGTCGCCGCCCGGTCCGGCCGCCACCGCGTCGCGCCGGGACCGCCGCCACCGGTGCCGCCCTCCCCGCGACAGCGCCCGCATCTGCTCACCCCCGGCTCCGGCGACGCCGCCTGCCGGCGTCGCGACAGGCCGACGATGGCACACCCGCGGGCGCCCGGTCCCCCTCCCGGGCCCCTCGACCGGACCCGCGCCCCGGCTGGGGCGATGGCCGGCCCGCGCCCGGCAGCCTCACCGTCCTCCACCACGGGCGGAGCGACCTGTCGAGCCCGAGAGGAGAATCGAACTCCTGACCTACGCATTACGAGTGCGTTGCTCTGCCGTCTGAGCTACTCGGGCGGGACGGGCCACTGTAGCAGCGATGCCGCCCGGGCCCCGGTGCACCACCTGGAGGCCGTACCGCCGGCCACGCCCGATCCCACGGCCTCCTGCCGCGGCGACCAGGTGTCAGCGAGGTGCCGGTGACGGGGCCGCCGCCGACACGTGCGGGATCATCGGCAGCCGGGCGACGAGGGCCTGCAGCAGCAGGGTCTCGTTGGGGTAGCGCGGCAGCGCCACCGCGGCCTCGTCGATGCGGGCGACGGCCTCGGCCAGGTCACGGCGGGGGCCGACGTCGACCAGGGCGTCCCGATAGGCCGCGGCCAGCGTCGCCAGCCCGAAGCGCAGCTCCGACGTCCGGAACCGGCGCGACTCCCGCCGGTGCCGCACCTCCAGGTCCTTGCGACCCGAGCCCCGCAGCCCGAACCGCTCGATCTGCTCCTCCAGGGCGGCGACCTCGGCCGCCTGCCGCTCCTCCAGCGGGCCCAGCGCCTCCACCACCATCGACTGCAGCTCGGCGACGAGCGTGGCCGCCCGGTGGCCGGTCCCGTCGAGCCGCCGCGGCAGGTCGCGCCACGCCTGGTGCCGGAGGGCGAGCCGATCGTCCCGGGCCAGCGTGCGAGCCCGGCCCAGGTCACCCGCCGACGCCGCCGCTGCCGCCGAGGCCCGCTCGGGGTGGACGCCCTCGGCGACGAGCCGGTCGGCCACGGCCGACGCCGACAGGGCGGGGACCTCGACCCGCACGCAGCGGCTGGCCACCGTCACCAGCTCGGGCACGATCTCGGTGGCGAGGAGGACGAAGACCGTCGAGCGAGGTGGCTCCTCGACCGTCTTCAGCAGCAGGCCGGCCGCCTCGTCCTCCATGTCCTCGCACCCGGCCACGACGACGACCTTGCGGGTCCCCTCCACCGGGGCGAGCGTGGCGCTCCGCACCACGCGCTCGGCGTCGACCCGGCGGAAGGTGGTGCCCTCGGGATCGACCACCCGCAGGTCGGGATGCTGCTCGGCGCGCGCCAGGCGAAGGTGGCGCTCCCGGTCCGGGGAGCCGGCGGCCGTGTCGGACCCGGCGATCAGCAGGCCGGCGAAGCCCCGCGCCAGCTCACGGCGACCCGAGCCGGGCGGACCGATGAGCATGTAGGCGTGCACCGGTGCGACGGCGGCCGCGGTGAGCTGGCGGACGGTGGCCGCCTGCCCCACCACGTCGGCCCACACGTCGCCCGGAGGGGCCGGGGCCGTCCCGGCGCCACCCCCCGCCGGCACGGGCGGGGCGGCGGTGGGACCGGAGGCGGGCGAGGGCGGAGGGACCACCGCGCCATCCTGCCAGCCTCGCCCGGGCGCCGTGGCCGGAGCGCTCGACCGGGCGTCACGGCCCCACGGCCAGCGCCAGCTCGGGGAGCCGGGTGCTCACCGCCTCCCACACCGCGGCCTCGACCGCGTTGACCGGACCCGATCCGTCGACCGTGACCCAGCGGCGGGGATCGGCACGGGCCAGCGCCCGGTAGCCGTGGGCCACCCGGTCGTGGAACGCCGCGCCCGCCGCCTCGAGGCGGTCGCCCGGCCCCGCGGACCGGGCCGCTGCCACGCTCGGCGCCACCTCCAGCAGCACCACGAGGTCCGGTTCCAGGCCCTCGGCAGCCCAGGCCGAGATCCGCTCCAGCTCGGCCACCGGGAGGTGCCGCCCATATCCCTGGTAGGCGAGGGTGGACCCCGTGTAGCGGTCGCACACGACGTGTCGACCGGCGGCGAGGGCCGGGCGCACCACCTCGGCGACGTGCTGCGCCCGGTCGGCCGCCATGAGCAGGGCCTCCGCCCGGTCGACCGGGCCGGCGTCGCCGGGGGCCAGCACGAGCGACCGCAGGGCGACCCCCAGGGCCGTGCCTCCCGGCTCGTGGGTGGGCACGGCGCCGAGCCGAGCCGCCAACCGGGCCGCCTGGGTGGACTTGCCGCTCGCCTCTCCGCCCTCGAACACGATGAACCGGGCCACGGGACCCGAGCATGCCAAACGCCACGCGCCTCGACGCCCTCCACCGGTCGACCCGGCTGGGCGCGCGATCGCCGACCTCAGCGGTCGGTGCCGGCGCTCGCCCCTTCCGCCCTGGCACCGGGCGCCGTCACTGCCGCCACCCGGGCCCGAGCCCGGCCACCCGACGAGGGCACCTCGCCCTCCGACGCCCCCGGAGCCCCACCCGCCCTCCTGGCGGTGCCACCCGCCCCGGCGGGCTCGTCGGCCACGCCGTCCCGCCCGGCCGCGGTCCCCTTCCCCGGCCCCGCGGCGCCCTCGGGCGCCTCGCCCGCCCTCGGGGCGGTGCCGGCGGCGTCGGCGGTGGGCGACCTCTTCTTCGCCGTCGCCTTCTTCGCCGTCGCCTTCTTCGCCGCCTTCTTGGTCGCCGTCGCCTTCTTCGCCGCGTTCTTCGTCGTCGCCGCCTTCTTGGTCGTCCCCCTCTTCTTCGTCGCCCCCTTCGTCGCCTTCTTCGTCCCCCTGCCCCTGGCGGGGCCCGCGTCGCGCCGTGCCTGCAACAGCTCGGCCGCCCGCTCGTCGGTGAGCCCCTCGACCGTGTCACCGTCCCTCTCACGCAACGAGGCGTTGGTCTCGCCGTCGGTGACGTACGGTCCGTAGCGCCCGTTCTTCACCACCATCGGCTTGCCGGTCGCCGGATCCTCCCCCAGGGTGCGCAACGGAGGGGCGGCCGCCTGCCGGCCGCGGCGCTTCGGCTCGGCGAAGAGCCGCTTGGCGTCCTCCACGGACACGGTGAACAGCTCGTGCTCGGACGCCAGGCTGCGGGTGTCGTCCCCCCGCTTGAGGTACGGGCCGTAGCGGCCGTTCAGCGCCAGGATCTCCTCGCCGGTCTCCGGGTCGGTCCCCACGGTCCGAGGCAGGCCGAGCAGCCGCAGGGCGTCGTCGAGGCCGAGGTCGGTCAGGGACATGTCCTTGAAGAGCGACGCCCGCTTCGGCTTCTCCCCCGCGGGAAGGGTGTCGGCGTCGCCGAGCTGCACGTAGGGACCGAACCGGCCGGACTTGGCGTAGACCGGCAGGCCGGAGGCGGGGTCCACGCCCAGCGGCTCGTCCCCCTTGGGGGCGGACAGCAGCTCGAGCGCCTTGTCGACGGTCAACTCGTCGGGCGCCAGGCCCTCGGGGACGGCCGCGGTGTCCTCGCCCCGCTTGACGTAGGGCCCGTACCGCCCGTTGCGGACGAACACCTCCGTGCCGTCGGGATCCTTGCCGAGGGGGACGGCGTTCACCACGGCCGGGTCGGCCCGGGCCATGGCCAGCTCGATGAGGGCGCTGAGGCCGAGCGATCCGTCGTCGTCGGGGCGGGCGACGCCGTCGCGCCCCTGGGCGCGGTCGCCGTCGCCGTCACCCCCGGTCCCGAACCAGAACGCCTCGAGGAAGGGCACCCGGGCCCGCGTGCCGGCGGCGATCTCGTCGAGGTCGCTCTCCATCCTGGCGGTGAACGAGTAGTCGACCTCGGCGGCGAAGTGGCTCTCCAGGAGCTGCACCACCGCGAACGCCGACCACGACGGCACCAGCGCCTGCCCCCGCTTCCACACGTAGCCGCGGTTCTGGATCGTCTGCATGATCGAGGCGTAGGTCGACGGCCGACCGATGCCCAGCTCCTCCAGCCGCTTGACCAGGGAGGCCTCGGTGTAGCGGGCGGGTGGCTGGGTGGTGTGCCCCACGGGGTCGACGGCCGGGGCGGGCAGGACGTCCCCGTGGGCGAGCTCGGGCAGCAGGCGCTCGCGGTCGTCGAGGTCGGCGTCGGGATCGTCCGACCCCTCGACGTACACCCGCAGGTAGCCGGGGAAGGTGATGGTGCGCCCGGAGGCCGACCACCGGGTGACGGTGGCCTCTCCCACGGCGCCGCCGGCGGCGGGCGCCGAGGCCACCGGCGCCTCGATGCGAACGGTCACCGTCTTGCCCACGGCGTCGGTCATCTGCGAGGCCAGCGTCCTCTTCCAGATGAGGTCGTAGATGCGAAGGTCGGGACCGCGCAGCTCGCCGGCGACCTGCTGGGGCGTGCGCCAGCGGTCGCCCGCCGGGCGGATGGCCTCGTGGGCCTCCTGGGCGTTCTTGACCTTGCTGCGGTAGGTGCGCGGCGCATCGGGGAGGTAGCGGTCGCCGTAGAGCTCGCGCACCTGGGCGCGGGCCGCCGCCAGCGCCTCCTCCGACAGCGCCACGGAGTCGGTCCGCATGTAGGTGATGTAGCCCCGCTCGTAGAGGCTCTGGGCGGTGCGCATGACCTGCGAGGAGCTCATGCCGAGCTTGCGCCCCCCCTCCTGCTGGAGGGTCGAGGTGATGAACGGTGGCTTGGGCGAGCTGCGGTACGGCCGCTCCTCCACCGAGCCGACGGTGAACGTCGCCCCCTCCAGGGCGCTGACGAGCGCCCTCGCCCCCACCTCGTCGAGGACCACCACGTCGTCTCGGGTCACCCGGCCCTGCCCGTCGAAGTCCCTCCCCGTGGCCACCCGGTGGTCGTCGAGGCCGACGAGCGTGGCCGGGAAGGCGGGATGGGCAGGGAAGGCGGCGACGAGGTCCCAGTAGCCGGCGGCCACGAAGGCCATGCGCTCCCGCTCGCGCTCGACCACCAGCCTGATGGCGGGCGACTGCACCCGGCCGGCGGACAGGCCGGTGGCCACCTTCCGCCACAGCAGCTCCGAGACCGGGTAGCCGAACAAGCGGTCGACGATCCGCCGGGTCTCCTGGGCGTCGACCAGCCCACCGTCGATGTCCCGCGACCTCTCGACGGCAGCCTCGATCGCCTGCCGGGTGATCTCATGGAACACCATCCGCCGCGTCGGCACGCGGGGCTTGAGCACCTCGGCCAGGTGCCAGGCGATGGCCTCGCCCTCACGATCCTCGTCGGTGGCGAGGAAGACGTCGTCGGCCTCCCTCAGCGCCGCCTTGAGGCGCCGGACCACGTCCCTCTTCTCCGCCGGGACCACGTAGGTGGGCGTGAAGCCGTGGTCGACGTCCACGGCGAGCCCCTTGGGCTCGAGGTCCCGGATGGCTCCGATCGACGCCTCGACCACGTACTCGCCGCCGAGGAACCGGCTGATGGTGCGCGCCTTGGCGGGCGACTCGACGATCACGAGCGAGGGCATCGGCGACAGTTGAAGACGTGCACCGCACGACTGTCAAACACTCGTACGGCCGTCGAGGCTGCGTGGCGCGGTCGCGCCCCCGCTCCCTGCCCTGCCTGGCCCGCCCCTGCCGCGACCCGGGGACGTGGCTGCATGGCGCTTGCCTCCAGGGGGTAGGCGAGGAGGCGCGAACGACCCGCCCCGAGAGGGAGGACAACCCATGAGCGGAACCGGTGACGACATGAAGGGCCGGGCCAAGGAGGCCGTCGGCGACCTGACCGACGACGACGACCTCAAGGCGGAAGGCAAGGCGGACCGGGCTGCCGGCTCGCTGAAGGGCAAGGTCAACCAGGCCAAGGAGTGGGTGGAGGGCAAGATCGACGGCGCCCGCGGCAAGGGCCGCTGACCCCTCGGGCCGGTCCCACCTCCGGCGGCGGTGGCGGGCGGCTGCTGCCATCGTCACGCCGCCCGCCTCGGCGCGTCCCTGCCGCTCCGACGGGCGGCGCCGCGCCGGGCGCGCCGGTCGGCCGACGGCGTGACGGGGCACGGCCGAGGGTCCGGGGAGCGAGCGGCTCGCCCGCCCTCCCGGCGGATCGCCCTCGGACAGCTCGCTGCCGTGCCCCCGGTCCGGGGAGCGGGGGCACGGCCCCGCGCCGCTCCGGTATGTTCTGCGGCCGGGCGCGTGGGGTCCGCCGCGGCGACCGTGGAGAGCCGCCGGCGAGGCGGGGCTCCACCCGGGTGGCGTCGCGTCGCACCGGGTCCCAGGTCGGCGGGAGGAGCGGTGAGAGGGCGGCGAGCCAGCAGGACCGACGGCCAGGCGGGCGTCGGGGCCCCGGCCGAGGCACGGTGAGAGGGCGGACATGGCGGGCACGCACGACGGCGACGACGGTGGCAGGCGCTCCCTGGGGGACGACCCCCTCCCCGACGTGATCCTCCCGCCGACCCCGGACGTGCCGGGCCGGCACACCGCCCACGTCACCCACCGGCACGACGCCGAGGGCGACACCGCCGAGGTCGCCGGCGAGGACCCCGGCCCGGCGGCCGACGCCCCGGCCGAGCCCACGGACGCCACCCGGGACCGCCGGCCCCCGGGCCCGGCCTGGCCGGACGGGTACGTGCCCCCGGCCTCGCCGGCCTACGCCCACGGGACCGACCGTGGCCAGGCCGCGCCGCCACGGCCGTCGCCGGCCGACAGCCGTGCTCCGGTCGGCGGGTGGGAGGAGGCAGCTGCGCCTGCCGGCCAGGGAGGGCCCGGCCCCGGTCACGAGCCCCCCGACCGACGTCGGCAGGCCGGGCGGTTGCTGTTCGCCGGGGTGGCCGCGTGCTTCGCCGTCGTGGCCCTCGTCGCCGTGGCCAGCCTCTCCGGCAGCCGGACGACGCCGACCGCGGTCGGAGAGGTGACCGAGGTCGGCGAGGGCACCATCGTCACGACCGACGGTGGGTCGCGCCCGCTCCGGCAGGGGGACCCGCTGACCGAGGGCTCCACCGTCCGCACCCCGACCGGCAGCGCCCTCACGGTGGCGCTGGGCCGAGGCGGCGTCCTCCGTTCCGGCGGCGCCACCCTCCTCACCGTCCGGGACGGTGCCGCCACCGGGGCGGGCCCGGGTCACGAGGCGGGCGTCGCCCTCGACGTCACCAGGGGGCGGGCGTGGGTCAACCCGCCGGACGGGACCGACTGGGTGGTGCGGACGGCCGGCGGGTCGGTCGCCACCGCCGGCAACCCCGTGGCGGTCGAGTGCGCCGGCGGCTGCCGGGTCGAGGCGCCGGCAGGCGGGGCCGACGTCGTCGGCGCCACCGGGAGCCGGGCCCACCCCGTGGCCGGTGAGCTGGTGGCCATCGGCGGCGACGGCGCGCTGACCCTCGGCGAGGGCACCACCGTGTCCCCGTGGGCACAGGCGAACCTGCGGGACGACGACCGGGCGGGGATGGCCCCCCCGCGACCCGACGACGCCCGTGGCGTGCGGGCCTCGGCCCTGCTCGACGGTTCCTACCCGGTGCGCCTCGACGTGGTCGGGCCCCCCGAAGGCGAACCCCTACCTCGCGCCCTGGTGTACTCGGCGGGCGAGACGTACGAGCTGCGGGTCCAGACCGGCCGGCGCAACTGCGGACCGACGTCCTGCGAGTCCACCGTGACCGCCAGCCCCGGCGTCACCGGCACGGTCCGCTTCGGCGACGGCTCGATCGTCCTGTCGCTGAGCCGCCCGGTGGACTGCTACGACGAGTCCCGCACCGAGGTGGCCGTGCCCCGCATCGGCACCACCACCATCCAGATCACGGCCATGGTCGGCCACGTGGTGGCCGAGGGCCGGCGCTGGCGCGTGGCCTCGTTCGCGGGCACCGGCTCGATCTCCACCACGTTGACGACCGCCTGCAACCCCGGCGACGTCCTGGGGACGTCCACGTCGGCTGCCTCCGCCACCAGCGCCTGAGCCCGGCGCCACCGGCGACGGCTCGGCCCCCTCAGGGGCTCAGGCTGGTCACCGGCGCGGCGGTGCCATCCCGAGGGGTTGGCAGGGGTTCGTACCTCACCGCCCGCCGGATCTCGGCCGCCAGGAACTCCCGGGACACCTCGTACGCCCCGTCGAGCGTGAAGTGCACGCCGTCCGGTCGGAGGCCGTCATCCATCTCGCCGCCGTCCTGGCGTCGCAGGTAACCGGGGAGATCGATGGTCACGGCACCCTGGCGCTCGTCGGCGACGTCCTGGATGATCTCGTTGACCCGGTCCATGCGAGCGGGATCGGACTCGGGGTACGGGCTCTCGGGGGGTGGGACCTCGTTGCGGCCGATGTCGATCTGCGGGGCGAGCAACCACAGCACCACCACGCCCTGCTCGAGGAACAGGTCGGTGGCCCGGGCGAACTCGTCGTGGAGGAAGCGGTCGTAGACCGGGTCGCCGGGGGAACGGAAGCGGTCGTCACCAGGGATCTTCCGGTCGGTGACCTCCCACGGCCCGGTCTGGACGATGGCGAAGTCCACACGGCCGTAGATCATGCGCAACCGTGCCACCTCGGGTGCGATCGTGTCGGCCCACACCGCGCACTCCGCGGGCACCGGCCCCACCGCGCCCCGCGACCGGCGCTCGCCGCCGCGCGACACCGAGCACCCCAGCGCGTTGGTGACCCGGGTGTACGGGAGGACGATCTCCCCGCTCTGGGCACCCCAGGCGCCGAGGCCCCGCGCCGTCTCCAGCATGGTGGAGTCGCCCAGGGCGACGCCGATGAGCGCGTCGGCGGGCACGGCCTTGGGGTCCTGGAACTTGGCGGAATCCGCCCACAGCGCCTCGATGTCGGCCGAGGCGCCGCTCCCCGGCTCTGCCGGCACCGTCACGCCCACCAGCAGCACGGTGACGACGGCCAGGCCGGCCAGGGCCGGCATGGGCACCGCCGGTGCCGACCAGCCCCGGCGGATCGGCTTCTCGACGAGGAAGTACGAGGCCGTAGCCACGGCCAGCGTCACCCCGACCCGCAGCACGGTGAGCGGGAACCGGTCGAGCCCCGTTCGCTGGGGGTCGAGCACCAGGAAGATGGGCCAGTGCACGAGGTACACGCCGTAGGAGACGAGGCCCAGCAGCCGGAGGGGCTCGAAGGCCATCACCCGGCGCATCAGGCCCGGCACGGACACCGACAGCACCAGCGCTGCCGACAGGAGGGAGTAGACGAGCAGACCGCCGCGCGAGACGAAGGGCGTCTCCTGCTCGAGGTTGGCCCAGCACCACACCATCGCGGCCAGGGAGGCGCCGCCGAGCGGCAGGGCCAGGCGGGTGACGGCCCGCACCCGGGTGAGGCCCAGCGCCACCGCCACCGCCAGCAGCGCGCCGATGAGGATCTCCCCCATGCGGACGTAGGTGGCGTAGTAGATGGCGGTGCGCTCGCCCAGGCCGAGCAGGGCGGTGGCGACCGCCGACACGGCGACGAGGGCGGCCAGCACGGCGCCGTACGCCTTGATCGAGCCCCGGGTGACGGCCAGGACGGCCACGGTCAGCACGGGGAAGACCCAGTAGAACTGCTCCTCGATGGCCAGCGACCAGAAGTGCAGCACCGGCGACGGTGAGGAGAAGAGGTCGGCGTAGGCCTGGTCGTCGAACAGGAACCTCCAGTTGGCCACCTGCAGCGCGGCGGCCACGATGTCACCGCCGACCCCGGGATGGCTCAGCTCCGACCAGATCCGCGAGCCGACGGCCACCGCCACCAGGGTGGCCGCCGAGGCGGGCAGCAACCGGCGGATGCGCCGTGACCAGAACGCCAGCAGGTCGATGCCGCCCCGGGAGCTGCGCTCGCCGAGCAGGAGCGACGTGATGAGGAAGCCCGACAGCGTGAAGAAGGTGGAGACGCTCAGGTAGCCGCCCCGCACCCCCGCGTACCCGGCGTGGAACAGCAGCACGACGACGACCGCCATGCCCCGGATGCCGTCGAGGGCCGGGTTGTACCGCAGCCGCCAGGCAGGGGCCGGCCGCCTGGGACCGGTGGTGGCGCCGTCGACGGCCTCGGCCGTCGACGGCCGTTCGATGACGTTCGTCGCTTCGTCCATGCGTCAGGCAGCCCCCAGCCCCGTGCCGCGGCGCGGGCACCGCGCCCGGCGGGCCACGTTAGCTGGTCGCGACTGACAGCAGGATCGCGTCCCCCTGCCCGCCGCCACCACACAGGGCAGCGGCGCCGAGGCCACCGCCGCGCCGCCGGAGCTCGTGGAGCAGGGTCAGCGCCACCCGCGTGCCGGACATCCCCACCGGATGGCCGAGGGCGATGGCACCGCCGTTGACGTTGACGACCTCGTCGCTGATGCCGAGGTCCTGCATGGAGGCCACCCCCACGGCGGCGAAGGCCTCGTTGAGCTCGAACAGGTCGACCTCGGCGAGAGACCTCCCCGCGCTCTCGAGGGCGGCGCCGATCGCCCGCGACGGCTGGGTGAGCAGCGACGGGTCGGGACCGGCGACCTGGCCGTAGCCGACGACCTCGCCCAGCACCCCGAGGCCCAGGCGGTCGGCGGCCGCCCTGGAGGCGACGATCACGGCGGCGGCGCCGTCGGAGATCTGCGAGGCGTTGCCGGCGGTGATGTTGCCGGCCTTGTCGAAGGCGGGGCGCAACCCGGCGAGCGATTCCGCGGTCGTGCCGGGGCGGACGCCCTCGTCGGTGTCGACGACGAGGGGGTCGCCCCTCCGCTGGGGCACCGTGACGGGGACGATCTCCTCGGCCAGGCGTCCCTCCTTCATGGCGGCGGCCGCCCGTTCGTGCGACTTGGCGGCCAGCTCATCCTGGGGGGCCCGCTCGATGCCGGCCGACGCCGCGTACCTCTCGGTGCCGGCCCCCATGGCGCACTGGTCGAAGGCGCAGAAGAGGCCGTCGTACATCATCGAGTCGATCACCGACCTGTCGCCCAGGCGGTAGCCCTCACGGGCGCCGGGGAGCAGGTAGGGCGCCTTGGACATCGACTCCATGCCACCGGCCACGACGATCTCCGCCGCTCCGGCCTGGATGAGGAGGTCGGCGAGGAAGATGGCGTTCAGGCCCGACAGGCACACCTTGTTGACGGTGGTGGCGGGCACGGTCAGGGGGATGTCGGCGTTGGCGGCGGCCTGACGGGCGGTGATCTGGCCGGCGCCGGCCTGGAGCACCTGCCCCATGAACACGTAGTCGACCTGGTCGGGCCGGACGCCGGCCCGCTCGAGGGCGGCTCTGATGGCGACGCCGCCGAGCTCGGTGGCGGCGAAGCCGCTGAGCGCTCCGGAGAGCTTGCCGATCGGCGTGCGGGCACCCGCCAGGATCACGGAACCAGCCATCGTGGCCATCCCCCGAGGAAGTCGGACGTCGTGGACGCCCCGAGCCTAGCTACCCGGCGGTAGGTGAGGGCACCCCGGCGCTCCGCACGCCGACGCCCGTGACGTCGGCACCACCGTCCTCGGCCTCGTCGAGCGGTCCCGCGGGCGTGGTGGGGCCGGCTCCGGCCAGCGGGCGGCGCAGGCGGCGGAGGGCGAGGAGGGCGACGAGGTAGACGACCACGGACAGGACCAGCACGGCGCCGAAGCCCGCCACCATGGCGAGGACGGTCGTGAGCACCGAGCCGATGACCGAGGCGAACCCGTTGACGGCCCAGCCCCAGGCCACGTACTCGGCAGGGTGGTCGCTGAGGCCGGCGACGGCCGCCAGCCCCAGGGGCATGAACATGCCCAGGGTCACGCCCAGCGGGGCCAGCACCACGAAGGCCGTCGCCACCCGTGCCGCCAGGGGGGCGGTGAGCAGCGCGTCGGTCAGGGCCGGCAGGGCGAACAGGTAGGCGGCACCGAGGGCGACGACGGCGGCGGCCAGGACCCGCACGGCGACGCGGGGATGCCGTTGCAGCCTGGCGCTGAGCAGTGCCCCCACCCCGGTGGACACAAGGAGGGATGCGAGCGTCACGGTGAGCGAGTACGTCGGGTACCCGAGGAACAGGACCAGCCGCTGGATCAACGTGACCTCGAAGAACATGAAGCCGAGGCCGAGGGCGGAGAAGTACAGGGCCGACGTGCCCTTGCGGGGCAGGGCGGCCCACACGCCGCGCATGGACACGAACGGCAGCAGCAGGAAGACGGCGGCCAGCACCGCCGCCAGCGCCAGGAGGAGGACGACGACGCGCTCGCCCACGGCCACCTCGGCGTCGTACACGTTGACCGACTCGCCGTAGTGCCGGAGCACGTCGTCGTACTTGGCGAAGTGCCAGAAGAACGGTGCGTCGTCGTCGACCGGCGAGATGTCGTACGGGTAGGCGTCGACGTAGGCGTCCAGCTCGCCATCGGGGAGCGTGGCCACCTTGGTGACCGAGTTGTCACCGGGGCGGCCGGGGGCGTAGCGCACCACGTTGCCCTCGACGGCGCGGTCCTGCTGGAGGAAGGCCGCCACCTCGGCGCCGGTGAAGGGCGTGGCCTTGACGAGCACGGTGGAGAGCACCGACGGCCCGCCGCTCGGCGTGGTGGCGACGAGGATGTGCCGGGACGGGTCGTCCACCCCGATGCGCTCGAGCGCGGCCCGGGCAGTGCTCACGTAGCGGGTGGTGCGGTTGGGCTTGCCCTCGTAGTCGATCTCGCCGAACTGGGTGGCCACCAGCCCCCCGTCGCGGAGGTGCTCGAGGCTCTCGACGACCGCCTCGGTGGTGTAGAGGTAGCTCTCGGAGAGGACGAAGGCGCCGGCGGTGGCGGCGTTGGTGGCCGAGTAGCTGTCGGGTGCCGGGAACCAGACGATGTCGTAGGCGTCGTCGCTGCGGGCGAGGAAGGACCGGCCGTCGTCGGTGCGGTAGTCCACCCCGGGCTGGTCGGCGAGGTGGCCGCCGTAGTCCGCGTAGGTGTCGGTGACGAGGTCGTGGGTGACGGGGTTGAGCTCGACGGCGTCGATGTGCTCCGCCCGGAAGTACAGGGAGGCCAGGACCTCGTGGCCACCGGCGGCGCCGATGATCGCCACGTCCCGGGGCGGGGAGCCCAGCACGTCGAAGGGGAAGGAGCGGGGGTCGTGGTCGAAGCCGTAGGCCTTGCCGCCCAGGCTGCGGACGTCGCCGTCCCACGGCTTGATGACCGATCCCAGCATGCCGTCGTGGTTGAGCAGGATGCCGTTGTCCAACACCCCCGTGTCGACGCGGAAGATGGGACTCCACCGGGAGACGTCGGCGCCGCTGAGGTCGGTCTTGCCGTCGTCGACCCTCACGTCGGGGACCACGCCCGCCAGCGCCACCGAGGCGGCCAGGCCCAGGGTGAGGGCTCCGCCCACCGCCACCAGCCGGGAGCGGAGCCGGAGGGCGACCGCCAGGCCCACGGCCGCCAGCACCGCCCCGGCCAGGGCGATGATCCGCGGCGGGCCGATGACCGAGATGAGCGGTACCGCGGCGGCGGCGGCGATCCCGGACCCGAGCAGGTCGGCGGCGTACAGCTTGCCGATGCCCTCGGTGCGACGGGAGAGGAGGGTCGACACCATGACCCCCACCCAGACGAACGAGGCGTACAGCGCCAGGCAGAGCAGCACGAGCTTGGCGAAGTTGCCGACCGAGGCGGCCGTGCCGTAGCGCCAGATGGCGAGCGAGTCGATGGGGATGCGGGCCACGACGAGGTAGCCGACGACCACGCTGACCGCCCCGGCCAGCGATCCCAGCAGCAGCACGGTGTCGGTACCGGCTCGCCGCAGGCGAGCGGAGACCGACGTGAGGACGCTGCCGCTGCCGATGCCGAGCAGCGCCAGCCCGATGACCAGGTAGGTGTAGTAGTAGAAGAGCTTGAAAGAGACCACACGGGTATAGCTGACCTCGAGGAGCAGCGAGGCGACGCTGATCAGGAAGATCTCGAGGTGGTAGCCGCGCCGGCGCGCGGCGGGGTTCGGACGGGCCATCGGATGTGATCCCCCAGCGTGTGACTTCCGGTGCCGGAAGGCGATCAACTTAGCCCTGGCCGACCCGGCAGCCCGATCCGGCAGGCCGGCGTGGCGCCGCAGGGCACCCCCGACCTCGGTGGCCTGGTCTTCTTACCGGCGAGTAGTTTGCCGGCCATGCAGGAGATCCTCGAGGCCATCCAGGCGGGAGCGTCGAGCGACGAGATCGCCGCCCTGGCCCTCCCCGAGAGCTACCGGGCGGCCCACGTGCTGCGGGCCGAGCAGGACATGTGGGAGGGGGTGCCCTCCGAGGAGAAGGATCCCCGCAAGTCGCTCCACGTGGGGCCGGTGCCCACGCCCGAGCTGGCGCCGGACGAGGTGACCATCGCCGTCATGGCCAGCTCGATCAACTTCAACACGGTGTGGACGTCGATCTTCGAGCCCCTACCGACCTTCGGGTTCCTCGACCGCCTGGCGCGCGAGTCGCCGTGGGCGGCCCGGCACCGCCAAGACTTCCACGTCGTCGGGTCCGATGCCTCGGCCGTGATCCTCCGCGTCGGCTCGGCCGTGCGCAACTGGCGACCCGGCGACCGGGTGGTCGTCCACTGCAACTACGTCGACGACCAGGATCCGTCGGCCCACGACGACTCCATGCTCGCTGCCAACCAGCGCATCTGGGGCTTCGAGTCGAACTTCGGGGGGCTGGCCGACCTGGCGATCGTCAAGGCCAACCAGCTCATGCCCAAGCCGGCCCACCTGACGTGGGAGGAGGCCGCCGTCAACGGGCTGTGCGCGTCGACCAGCTACCGCATGCTGGTCGGTCGCCACGCCGCCCGCATGAAGCAGGGCGACACGGTGTTCATCTGGGGGGCCACCGGCGGGATCGGCGCCTACGCCACCCAGCTCGTGCTCAACGGCGGGGGGATCCCGGTCGGCGTGGTGTCGAGCGAGGACCGGGCCCGGCTCCTCCGGGACATGGGGTGCGAGCACGTCGTCGACCGGAAGGCGGAGGGCTACCGGTTCTGGGCCGACGAGCACACCCAGGACGAGGGCGAGTGGCGCCGGCTCGGCAAGAAGGTGCGCTCGCTGGTGGGCGACGATCCCGACATCGTGTTCGAGCACCCCGGCCGCCAGACCATGGGCGCCTCGGTGTTCATCGCCAAGCGAGGGGGCACCATCGTCACCTGCGCCGCCACCAGCGGCTTCATGATCGAGTACGACAACCGGCACCTGTGGATGAAGCTGAAGCGCATCGTCGCCAGCCACTTCGCCAACTACCGGGAGGCGTGGGAGATGAACCGGCTCATCGACCGGGGCGCCATACAACCGGTGATGTCGGCCGTGTACCCGCTGGAGCAGGTGGGCGAGGCGGCACGCGCCGTCCACCGGAACGAGGCCGAGGGCAAGCTGGCGGTCCTGTGCCTGGCCCCCGGGGCAGGCCAGGGCGTGACCGATCCCGAGAAGCGGGAGCGCATCGGCGAGGAGCGCATCACCCGGTTCCAGCGCCACGCCGCCGGTCAGCTCTGATCACACCGGTCGGCTTCGAGCGCGCCGGCCAGCCCTGAGCGCGCCGGTCGGCCGGGGACGGACGCGACGAGGGGGCCCCGCGGGGCCCCCTCGTCGTCGCGCCGTGCGGGCGTGGCCGCATGGTCCCGGGCTCAGCGCAACCCCAGCTTGCTGGAGCAGGCGGGCCAGGCGCCCCAGCCCTGCATCGACTGCAGGTTCTCGGCCACCCGGATCTGCTCCTCGCGAGAGGCCGAGGCCGGGCTGCCGGAGCCACCGGCGGCGTTCCAGCTGCCCTGCGAGAACTGCAGGCCGCCGTAGTAGCCGTTGCCGGTGTTGATCGACCAGTTGCCGCCCGACTCGCACTGGGCAAGCTGGTCCCACACCGTCCCGCCGCCGCGGCTGGCGACGGGCGCAGGAGCCGGCGCAGGAGCCGGCGCAGGAGCCGGCTCGGGGGCCGGTGCCGGTGCCGACGGCTCGGGCGCCGCCGGGGGCGCCGAGCGCACGGGGGCGGCAGTCAGGCCGAGGTCGATGACCTGACCCACGTAGATGAGGTCGGGGTTCTCGATGCCGTTCCCGGCGGCGACCTCGCGCCAGTTGCCGGG
>DASUJB010000045.1:0-7931 GCA_036279475.1 Acidimicrobiales bacterium
TGCTCACCAGCGACCGCTGGGGGACGTTGCTGGCCGTGGTCCCCCAGGCGCTGGTGCTGTCGGTGGTCGAGGTCCTCGGCGCCCTGGCGAGGGGCCAGCCCTCCCGGGCGGCGGCCGGGGCGGCGGCGTGGCCGTCGAACCTCCTGCGCCTCCCATCGCTGGTGGCGGCCCGACGCCAGGTGGCCCGCTTCCGCACGGTGAGTGACCGCGAGGTCGCCCGCCACCAGGTCCGGGGGCTCCTCGGGCCCCGGTTGGCGGTGCGCCACCTCCCCGGGAGCCGGGGCGCGGTCGCCGCCCGCGGGGTGACGGCCGTGCCCGTCCGTGGTCGGATGGAGGCGGATCCGGCGGCGTGGTCGCCCAACACCGCGCTGGTGGCCGCCGTCCTGGCCGGGGTGCTGCTGGTGGGCAGCCGCCACCTCCTCACCCGCTTCGTGCCGGCCGTCGGCCAGCTCGTCCCGCCCGGCGGGGGCGCCGGCGACCTGCTGGCGGCGTGGGCGGGCGGCTGGCGGACCGTGGGCCTGGGGGCCGAGGCGGCGACCCCCGACGTGGCCGCGGCGCTGGGCCTGGCGGGCGGCGCCCTCCTCGGGCACGTGGGCACGGCCCGCACGTGGCTGGTGCTGGGCCTGGTGCCCGTGGGGGTCGTCGGGGCCCATCGCCTGCTCGCCCCCGCCCGCTCGCGGCGCGCCCAAGTGGCTGCCGCCGTGGCGTACGCCGCCGTCCCGCTGCCCTACGAGGCGCTGGCCAGGGGTCGCTGGGGCGACCTGGCGGCCTACGCCGCCGCCCCGTGGCTGCTGGCGCGGCTGGCCCGGGCCTCGGGGGTGCCGCCCTTCGCCGCCCCCAGCCCGGCCGGCCCTCTCGGGCCCCTCCGGGGCACGGGGGAGGTGGCGGGGGAGGGCGGCCGCCCGGACGGCGGGGGCCCCGACCACGGCGCTCCCGGCGGGGACGTGGCCGGGCACCCCCTGTGGCAGCACGTGGTGGCCACCGGCACCGTGACGGGGGCGGCGGGGGTGCTCGTGCCGCAGGCGCCGCTGCTCGTGCTCCTCGCGGGCGCCGGCCTGGTCCTGGGCTCGCTGCTGGTCGGTGAGGTGCGGGGTTGTGGACGTGTGGCCGTGGCCGCCGCCGGGGGCGCCACCGTGGGCGCCGCCCTCCTCCTCCCCACCGCCCTTGACGTGGTGACCGCTCCCCATGGCCTCGAGCGGTGGCTGGGGGGCGACGATGCCGGTCGGGGCCTCGCCGTCCCCGACGTGGCGGCGTCGGGCGCCGGCGCGGGGGGCTGGCGCTGGGCGGCGCTGGCCGTGGCGGGCGCGGCGGCGGTCCCCGTGCTGGTGGGGCGCCGCTGGCGCCTCGGGTGGGCGGTCCGGGGCTGGGTCGTGGGGTTGCTGGCCGGAGGCCTGGTGTGGGCGGGGGGCCAGGGGTGGCTGGAGGTCCGGCAGCCCGACCCGGGGGTGGTGCTGGCACCGGGCGCCGCCGGCTTGGCCCTGGCCGTGGGCCTGGGGCTGTCCGCCGTCGAGCGGGACGTGGCGGGCCGCTCCGCCCGCCTCGGCGTCCGCCGCCTGGTGGCGGTGGTGGGCCTGGCGGCGCTGTGCGCCTCCACCACGGGCGTGGTGGCAGCCGCCGCCGACGGCTGGTGGGGCATGCCGAGGGACGACCACGCCGGCGTCCTGCGCTCGGTCGACGGGGTGGTGCGGTCGGGGCCCTCCCGCGTGCTGTGGGTGGGCGACGACGACCTCGTGCCGGGGGGGGCGGGCTGGCCGCTCGGCCACCACCTCGTGTACACGGCGGCGACGGGTCGGGCGGTGCCGGGGGTCGCCGACCTGTGGCCCGCCACGGGGGACGGTGCCTCCGAGCGGCTGGGCGCCACCCTCTCCCGGGCGATGGACGAGGGGACGACCCGGCTGGGTGCGGCCCTGGCCCCCGAGGCCGTCCTGTTCGTGGCCGTGCCCCGCAGCCTGGCACCGTCGGACCACGTGGTCCCCGACCCTGCCGCCGACCGCGCCGCGGCGAGCCTCGAGGTCGTGCTGGCCAGCCAGCTCGACCTGGAGGAGGTGTACGACGACCGCGGCCTGGTCGTCTACCGCAACACCGCGGCCCTGCCGCTGCGCACCGCCGCCCCCGCCGGCCGGCGTGGGCGGCCGGTGCCGGTGCTCGGCGGCGACGCCGAGCGGGGCGCCACCGGACCCGTGCCCGGGCGCGTGACTGTGGTGCAGGCCTCGACGGCCTCGGCGCGCTGGCAGCTCCGGGTGGGCGGGCGGCGGGCCGACCACGGGACGGCGGACGGCTGGGCGGACGCCTTCGCCGTGGAGCGGGGGGGTGAGGCCACGCTGGCCTACCGCACGGCGGCGTCCGTGCGGCTGCTGCGGGCGATGCAGGTCCTGCTGTGGCTCCTGGCGGTGGCCGTGGCGGTGCGGATGCGCTTCGGCACGGCCACGGCGCCCGACCACGCACCGGCGGGGGCCCTCGGCGGGTCCCCCGGGGAGGCCGCGCCCGAGGCACCCGCCCCCCTCGCCCTCCCGCGAGCCGGTGCCGAGCCCGCCGGTCGCCCCCCGGCGGTCCCCGTGGCGGACGGGTGAGCGACGGTCACGAGCCCCGGCCGCGCCACGCCCGGGGCGACCGGCACCGGCCGCCCCGGGGCCGGCTCGACCGCGACGCGCTCGCCCGGCGCCTGCCCGCCGTGGTGGTGCTGGTGGCGGCCGTGGCGGGGGCGCTGGTGGCGGACGCCACCCGTGCCCCCGGCCGTCGGGAGGGGGCGATGCCGGGCGGGCCGGCCGCGACGGTGCTCCCGATGCCCGTCTCCCCACCGGCCGGCCACGACTCCTCGACCTGGTACTGCGCCGCGGGGACGGCCGAGCGTGGCGGTTCCGCCGACCACACCGTGAGCATCCAGAACCCCACCGACGGCGACCTCGCGGCCGCGGTGACCGTGGTGGGCGGGGGCGTCATGGCGGCGGCGAGGCCGACGCCCGCGGTGCGGCCGGTGGTCGAGGCCGTGGACCTGCCCGCCCGGAGCACCACCCGGCTGCGCCTCGGGGACCTGGTCGAGGCGCCCCTGGCCGCGGCCGTCGTCGAAGTCGACGGGGGGGACGTCGTCGTCGAGCACCGCGTCGCCGGCCGCCACGGCGACGACGTGGGGCCGTGCTCGCCCGCCGCCGCCGGCGAGTGGCACCTGGCCTGGGGGTCGACGGGGCGGGACGCCCGTGAGGTGGTGGTCCTCCTCAACCCCTTCCCCACCGGCGCCACGGTCGACGCCCGGTTCGCCACGGGAGAGGGCGGCCGGGAGCCGGTCCGCTTCCAGGGCGTCCCCGTGCCCCCCCACAGCGTGGTGGGCCTGGACGTCGGCGACGCGGTGGCTGCCGCCGACCAGGTGTCGGCCACGGTCCGGGCGCGCTCGGGGCGGATCGTGGTGGAGCGGTTGGTCGAGCTGGACGGATCGTTCGGCCTGGCCGGCCTCGACGTGGAGCTGGCGTCGCCCACGGCCGGCACGGCATGGGCCTTCGCCGAGGGCGGGGCGTCCTCGCCCGGCCTGGGGCCGCCCGACGTGGCCACCGGCAGGCGGGCACCGTCGGGCGGACCGGGGGGAGGTGGCGACCGCCAGGCCCGGCCGGACCCCCGCGACGACCCCGACGCCACCGTGGCCAGCGAGCGGATCGTCATCTACAACCCTGGTGACCGGCGGGCCGAGGTGGACGTCGAGCTCCGGCCGGTGCCCGCCGACGCGTCGCCGCCCACTCCCTTCCGGCTCGTCGTCGGTCCCGGCCGCTTCGAGGTCGTGGACGAGGGAGCCCAGGCACGCGTGGTGCCCGGGGTGCCCCACGCCACTGTGGTGCGGTCCACGAACGGGGTGCCCGTCGTGGCCGAGCGGGTCACCGCCGACCACGGGCCCGAGGTGGGTGCCGGCCGGCGCCGCAGCGAGGTCACCGCCGCCCTCGGTGCGCGCCTGGCCGCCCCCACCTGGCGGGTCCCCGGCCTGGCGGCGGCGAGCGAGCGGCACCTGGCCGTGGACGTCGTCGTCCTCAACCCCGACCCCCGCGCCGCGGTGGCGGTCCGCCTCGTCCCCGCGGCCGGCGGCGAGGCGCCGGCGGGGGCCGTGCCCGCGGGGTCCCGGGTGGCGCTGTCGCCCGCCACCGCTCTCGGTGGGGGATCCGGCCTCGTGGTCGAGGCGGACGGCCCGGTGGTGGTGGAGCGCGTCCTGCGCGAGGAGGACGGCCGGCGGGTGGCGGCGGCCCCCGCCGTGCCCGCCCACCGCGGCACGGTGGGCCTCCCCGGCCTGCTGGCGCCGGGCGGTCCCCCGGGTTGAGTCGGCCGCCGGGGCGGGCCGGCCGGTCGCCGGGGAGGTCGGCCAGTGGCCCACCGGGCCTATCCTCGGGCCGTGGAGCGGCTGCTGGTCGTCGTGGGCCTGGTGATCGTGGCAGTGGGCGCGGCGGCGCTGCTGGAACGGCGCCGCCCCGGCCCGGGCCCGGTCACGCCGGTGGGGACGCCGCCGACCCACCTGGCCCGGGAGGACTTCGACCGTCCCGGGGCGCCCTGGCTCGTGGCGGTGTTCACGTCGGCCTCCTGCTCGACGTGCGCCGAGGTGTGGGCCAAGGCCCGCCTGCTGGCGTCCGACGAGGTGGTCACCCAGGTGGTGGAGGTCGGGGACCGGCCCGACCTGCACCGGCGCTACCGAGTCGACGCCGTCCCGCTGGTGGTGGTGGCCGACGGTGCCGGCGACGTCCGGGCCACGTTCCTGGGGCCGGTCACGGCCACGGACCTGTGGGCCCGCGTCGCCGAGCTCCGCCGACCGGGCACGTCGCCGGTGGACGGCTGCCACCACGGGGTGGAGGACGAGGGGGCCGGCTGAACGCGTAGGGAGGTCGGCACACCCACGGATGGCGCATGATGAGGCGCGGCACATCCGGTGCCACCTGTCCAGGAGGGAAGACATGTCGCAGCCACCTCGCCCGCGCCGGCGGGTCCGCCTCGGGGTCGTGCTGGCCACCGCGCTCGCCTGCCTGCTCGTCGGCGCCGCGCCCTCGGGAGCGGCCGTCCCCGTCGGCGACCTGGCCAGCGGCGTGGCCGCCACGCTGGTGTCGCCCCGCGTGGTGCCCGGCGCCAACGACTGGTCGTGCCGGCCGGACCGTGCCCATCCCCGTCCCGTCGTGCTCGTCCACGGCACCCTCGAGGCCCCCGCGCTCAACTGGGCGGCGCTCGGCCCCGTCCTCAAGAACGAGGGCTACTGCGTCTTCGCCCTCACCTACGGCGAGAACGCCCTGTCGCTCGACGGCCGGCTCCCCGGCCTGGCCGACATCGCCGCGTCGGCCGCCGAGCTCGGGGCGTTCGTGGAGCGCGTGCGGGCGGCCACCGGGTCGGCCAAGGTCGACCTCGTCGGCCACTCGCAGGGTGGGATGATGCCGCACTACTACATCGAGCGACTGGGTGGCGCCGACAAGGTGGACCAGCTCGTCGCCCTGGCGCCCAGCAACCACGGCACGACCCTGAGCGGGCTGACCGAGCTGGGCGAGGCGCTGCACCTCCTCGGGGTGGCCAACAGCGTCCTCGGCCTCCTCGCCCCGGCGGCCGTGCAGCAGGAGGTCGGCTCCGACTTCCAGACCTCCCTATTCGGCGACGGGGACACGGTCCCCGGACCCGACTACACGGTCATCGAGACGTCGAGGGACCTCGTGGTGACGCCGTACACCAACGCCTTCCTGGAGGGGCCGGGCGTCGAGAACATCCTGATCCAGGACCAGTGCCCCGACGACCCGGTGGGCCACGTCGGCCTGTCGTTCGACCAGCCCGCCATCCAGAACGTGCTCAACGAGCTGGGCCCCGACTCCCCGGGCTTCCGGGCGACCTGCACGGGGTACGGCATCGGCATCTGAGCCGCCCGACCGGCAGGGGAGGGGGCGCCCCCCGTCACCCCTGCCGGTCCGGCCGGCCGGCGCCGTCACATCGGGGGCGCGGAAGGCCGGGTGGGACGGCTGTAGGCGTCGGTGGGGGCGGCGACGGGCGTGTCGGGCCCGCGGCCCGGGCCGATGTCGACGCCCGGCCCCCGGTCGCCGGCGGGGACGTCGCCCGCCTCGCCCGACCCCTCGGCCAGCTCGATGAGGCGGGTGACCTCGGCGCCCTCGATGGTCTCGTGCTCGAGCAGGGCCCGGGCCACGAGGTCGAGGCCCTTGCGATGGGCCTGGAGCGTCTCCCGGCAGCGGTCCTCCTGCTGCCGGAGGATGTGCTCGACCTCCTCGTCGATCACCCGGGCCGTCTCGTCGGAGTAGTCGCGGGTGTGGATCAGGTCCTCGCCCAGGAAGACCTGGCCGCTCGAGCCCCAGGCCATGGGGCCGACCCGTGAGGACATGCCCCACTCGGACACCATCTTCCGGGCCAGCTCGGTCGATCCCACCAGGTCGTTGTTGGCACCGGTGGAGATCACGCCGAAGACCAGCTCCTCGGCGCACCGGCCGCCCATGCGCACGACCAGGCTCTCCTCGATGTAGTCCTGCCGGTAGATGTGCTTCTCGTCGACGGGGAGCTGCTGGGTGACGCCCAGGGCCATGCCGATGGGGAGGATCGTGACCTTGTGCACCGGGTCGGCGGTGGGCAGGACGGCGGCGCACACGGCGTGCCCGGCCTCGTGGTAGGCGATGACCTCCTTCTCGGCGCCCGACAGGGCCATCGACTCGCGCCGCTGGCCCATGAGCACCCGGTCCCGCGCCTGCTCGAAGTCGGTGCGGCGGATCTCGTCCTGGCCGGCCCGCACCGCGAACAGCGCCGCCTCGTTGACGAGGTTGGCGAGGTCGGCGCCGCTCATGCCGGGCGTGCCCCTGGCGATGACGTCGAGGTCGACGTCATCGGCGAGCCGCTTGGACTTGCAGTGGACGGCCAGGATGGCCCGGCGCTCCTCGGCCTCGGGGAGGGGGACGACGACCTGGCGGTCGAACCGGCCGGGCCGCAGGAGGGCGGGATCGAGGATGTCGGGCCGGTTGGTGGCCGCCATCATCACGATGCCCTCGGTGGCCTCGAAGCCGTCCATCTCGGACAGCATCTGGTTGAGGGTCTGCTCCCGCTCGTCGTGGCCGCCGCCCAGCCCCGCCCCCCGCTTGCGGCCGATCGAGTCGATCTCGTCGACGAAGATGATGGCGCGGCCCAGCTTGCGGGCGGTCTGGAAGAGGTCGCGGACCCGGCTGGCACCGACGCCGACGAACATCTCCATGAAGTCGGACCCCGTCACCGAGAGGAACGGCACGCCGGCCTCGCCGGCGACGGCCCGGGCGATGAGGGTCTTGCCCGTGCCGGGCGGACCGACGAGCAGGACGCCCTTGGGGATGCGGGCGCCGATCTGGGCGAACCGCTCCGGGTACTTGAGGAAGTCGACGACCTCCTTGATCTCCTGCTTCACGCCGCCGTAGCCGGCGACGTCGGCGAAGGTGGTGCCGGGCCGCTCGGTGGAGTACGTCTTGGCCTTGGAGCGGCCGATCGACATGATGCCGCCCATCTGGCTCTGGGCGCGGCGCTGGAGCAGCCAGAAGATCCCCACGATCAGCACGACCGGCAGGATCAGGGGCAGGATCACCTCGAAGATCGAGGGCTGGGGGTTGGTGAACTCCACCTCGACGTCGTGCTCGCGGAACAGCGCCAGGTCGTCCTGGGGCGGCTCCGTGGGGCCGTTCGAGTGGAACTCGGTGCCGTCGGTGAGCTTCCCGGAGATGGACCCGCCGTCGTTGGACCACCGGATCTCGTCGACCTGGTCGGCCGCCACCTTGGCCCGCAGGTCGGAGTAGGCGATGTCCTGGCTGTCGCCGCGCGGGCCGAGGCTCATCACCAGGAGCAACGACACCAGCGCGGCGCCGATCACCCAGATCGCCCACCGGGGGACCTGGTTCCCACCCGAGCTCGTCCCCGGGCCGGCACCGGGCCCGCGCGAGCGCCCCGGCGGGGGTGGGGGCGGGGGCGGGGGC
>DASUJB010000046.1:0-16387 GCA_036279475.1 Acidimicrobiales bacterium
TCCTGGTGGAGATGATGCGGCGGGAGGGGTTCGAGCTCACGGTGGGCAAGCCCCAGGTGCTCACCCGCGACATCGGAGGTCGGCGGCACGAGCCCGTGGACCGGGTGACCGTCGACGTCCCCGACGAGTACCTCGGGGTGGTCACCCAGCTGCTGGCCCTGCGCAAGGGGCGGCTGGAGCAGATCGTCAACCACGGCACCGGGTGGGTGCGGCTCGAGCACCTGGTGCCGGCCCGGGGCCTGGTCGGCTTCCGCACCGAGCTCCTCACCGAGACGAGGGGCACGGGCCTGCTGCACCACGTGTTCGAGGGCATGGAGCCGTGGGCGGGTGCCATCCGGGGACGCCGCAACGGCTCGCTGGTGGCCGACCGGCTCGGGGTGACGACGGCCTTCTCGCTGCTGAACCTCCAGGAGCGGGGCCAACTCTTCGTCGGTCCCGGGGTCGAGGTCTACGAGGGCATGGTCATCGGCGAGAACGCCCGTCCCGACGACATGGACGTCAACCCGACCAAGGAGAAGAAGCTCACCAACATGCGGTCGTCGACCTCGGAGAGCTTCGAGAAGCTGGTCCCGCCCCGGGTGCTGTCCCTGGAGCAGGCGCTCGAGCACATCACCGAGGACGAGTGCGTCGAGGTGACACCGCGGTCGGTGCGGATCCGGAAGGTCGTCCTGAGCCGTCCCCAGCGGGCGCGCGCCGCCAAGCGGTCCACGGCGTGAGGTGACCGGGCCCGGGTGACCGTGGGCGCCGCCGTCCAGGGTTACCGGCCGGTACGGCGTTGATTCCGGCGCCATCGGTGCCAACCGCTACGGTTGCGGTGATCGGTGTCACGATGTCACCGCACGTGCAGGGGAGGGTCGGATGGCCGGTGATCGACGACGGCTGCGTGGTGCCGGGAGGCGCCCGTTGAAGGGCTACGCGCCTCTCGTCGTCCTGGTGGTGGCGTTCGTGGTCATGGTCGTGGTGGTGCCGTCACAGGTGCCGGCCGACCTGGCTGCCATCGGCCAGGGCCAGGCCACGGAGGTGGCGGCGGGCGAGCCGGCCACCGGCTGGGGCGAGACCGTCGAGGCCTGTCGCGACCGCGACCTCCAGGTGCCCGACCTCGGCTACTCGCCGCCGTGCTACCGCTTCTCGGGCGACAACGGCGGCGCCACCGCCCGGGGGGTCACCGCCGACACCATCAAGGTGGCGTACCGGATCACCGCCGACGACAACCTGCTCGTGCTGCTGGGCACCCTCGGCAACGTGCCTCTCGACGAGACCAACCAGGAGCAGGCGGCCACGGCGCAGGCGTTGGTCGAGTACCTCAACGACCACTTCGAGTTCTACGGGCGCAAGATCGAGCTCGTGGGCTACGACGGCCGGGGGCTCATCCTCCCCGAGTTCACCGGGGGTGGGCAGGACGCCGCCACCAACGACAGCATCAAGGTCGCCGACGAGATCGGCGCCTTCGCCGACGTGACCGGCCTGACCCAGCCCTACGCCGACGCCCTGGCCCGCAACGGCGTGGTCAACATCGGCGTCCCCTACATGTCGCGCCAGTGGTTCGAGTCGCACCGGCCCTACTCGTGGAGCACGTACCCCGACTGCACCATCACCGCCGAGGCGTCGGCCATCTACTCCAACCGCCGCCTCTTCGGCCGCGACGCCCGCTGGGCCGGCGGCGACCTGGAGGGTCGGCGCCGCACCCTGTCGGTGGTGGCGCCCAACAACCTCGAGTACCAGCAGTGCGTCGACAGCTTCGAGGACCTCATCGGCAAGGACGGCAACGAGGTGAGCCTGCGGCTCGACTACACGCTCGACCCCGCCCAGCTCAAGACCCAGGCCGCCAGCCTCATGGCCAAGCTCAAGGCCGAGGGCACCACCTCGGTGGCCTGCACCTGCGACCCCATCATGCAGATGTACCTGGCCCAGGAGGCGACGGCGCAGGGCTACCACCCGGAGTGGCTCATCGCCGGCGTGGGATTCATCGACCAGGAGCTCGGCGGGCAGATCATCGCCAAGAACGCTCCCGAGCAGTGGGTCCGGGCCTTCGGCGGCAGCCCGTGGGCGGCGCAGGAGCCACCGGAGAAGAGCGTCGCCTACGCCGCCTACCGCAGCGTCCGCGACGACGAGCCCTCCATCCTGGTGGACCAGATCTACTACCAGCTCCTCACGCTCGCCCTCGGCATCCAGATGGCCGGGCCCGACCTCACCCCCGAGACGTTCGAGACCGGCCTGTTCTCCTATCCCCCGGGGGACGGGCAGGCGGGAGCGTGGGACTTCAGCCCCGGCCACTACACGCCGGTGGTGGACATCCGGGAGCTGTGGTGGGACCCCGACAAGGTGTCGCCCTTCAACGGCGAGCTCGGCTCCTACGCCGACAACGGACAGCGGTACTACCTCGACGAGATCGCCGAGGGAGACCCGGAGGTGTTCCCGTGACCCAGCGGCGTGTTGCCGTCCCCCTCGGCGGCGTGGTCCTCGGCCTCGCCCTGGCCACGGTGGTGCTGCCGGACCAGGTGCCGGCCGGCATCGTCCTCAAGGGCGCCCTGTTCGGCTCGGCCACCGGCCTGCTGGCCGTCGGCCTGGTCCTCACGTACCGCACCACCCGCATCATCAACTTCAGCTACGGCGCCATGGGCAGCCTCGGCGGCGGGCTCGCCGCTGCCCTCACCGAGGGCAAGGGCTGGAACTGGGCGCAGTCGGCCGTGGTGGGCGTGGCCGCCGGCGTGGTGGTCGGTGCCCTCGTCGAGCGCCTCGTCGTCCGCCGGTTCGCCAACGCCCCCCGCCTGGTGCTCACGGTGGCCACGATCGGCCTGGCCCAGCTCCTCGGGGGCCTGGCCATCTACCTCCCCACGTGGCTCGACTCGCCGGCCTTCATCCCCCGGGTTGCCACGTCGTTGACCGACACCACCTTCAGCGTCGACCCCGTCACCTTCACCGGCAACGACCTGCTGCTCCTGGCCGTCGTGCCCATCGTGCTGGGGTCCCTCTCGTGGTTCCTGCTGCGCTCCGAGGCCGGCATGGCCGTGCGGGGCATGGCCGAGAACATGGACCGGGCCCGCCTGCTGGGCATCCCGGTGAACAAGCTCTCGATGCTGCTGTGGTCGTTGGCTGGCGGCCTGGCCGCCCTCACCGTCGTCCTCCGGGCGCCCACCGAGGGAGTGCCGCTGTCGGCCGCCGCCGGACCCACCGTGCTGCTCCCCGCCCTGGCCGCCGCGGTGATCGTCGGCATGCGCTCGCTGTCGGGTGCGTTCGTCGCCGGGGTGCTCCTGGGCGTGCTCGACCAGCTCGTGCTGTGGAACGTCGACTCGGCTGCCCCCACGTCGGTCGTGCTGCTGGTCGTGATCGTGGCCGCCCTCCTCCTCCGCCGGCGGGCGCCGGAGCGCCGGGCCGACCAGGGGGAGTCGGCGTGGTCGGTCGTCGGCGTCGGCCACGGGTTGGCCAAGGCCTACGCCCGCCTGCCCGAGGTGCGCGCCGCCAGGGTGGTGGTCGGCGCGGCGGTGGCGGTGGCGGTCCTGTTGCTGCCCCTCCTGGGCTCCGAGTCGCAGGTCAACTTCGGCACCGTCACCCTGGCCTACGCGCTGGTGGCGGTGTCGCTGGTCGTGCTGACGGGGTGGGGTGGCGTCGTCAGCCTCGGACAGGTGGCCGTGATGGGCGTCGGCGCCGTCATCACCGCCAACCTCGTCGCCGACCACAACGTCGACCTCTTCGTGTGCCTCGCCCTGTCGGGCGCGGCCGGCGGCCTCGTCGCCCTGGTCCTCGGCCTCCCCGCCCTGCGGGTGTCGGGCCAGTTCCTGGCCGTCACGACGTTGGCCTTCGCGGTGGCGATGGAGCTCTACGTCCTCAACCCGGCCAACTTCCACGAGTGGCTGCCGTCCGCCTACCCCCGTCCCCAGCTGTGGGGCACCGTCGAGCTGGCCGACGAGCGGTGGCTGTACGCCCTGGCGCTCGCCCTCCTGGCTGGGGGCGTGTACGTCGTCCGGAACCTGCGGCACGCCCGTGCCGGGCGGTCGATCTCCGCCACCCGTGACAACGAGCGCGGCGCCCAGTCGGCCGGCATCAACGTGGTCGAGGCCCGCCTGGCCGCCTTCGTCTTCGCCGGCATCCTGGCGGGGGTGGCCGGGGCCCTGCACGCGGTGGCGCTGCGAGGCATCGGGCAGTCCACCTACCCGGCGTCCACGAGCCTCCTCGTCTTCTCGATGGCGGTCATCGGTGGGGTGTCCTCCGTCAGCGGGGCGCTGGCCGGCGTCGTCCTCGTCCAGTGGGCCGGCTACCTGTTCCCCCGGGCCCAGCTCCTCCTCACTGGCGTCGGCCTGCTGGCCATCCTCCTCGTCGTGCCCGGCGGCCTCGCCCAGGCGGCCGAGAGGGTGCGCGACAGGTTCGTCCGGATCGTCGCCCGCCGCCACGGCATGGTGGAGCGCGACGAGGTCGAGACCGTCGAGGAGGCGGTCGAGCCCGGCCAGCGGGCGACCATCCGCCGCGACGCGGTGGGCGCCGGGCTCATGCTGGGCAGCGTGCGCCGGGAGCGCCTCGGTGCCAACCTGCTCGCCTGCGAGGGCGTGGAGGCGTCCTACGGGTCGCTGCAGGTCCTGTTCGGGCTGGATCTCGAGGTCGAGCGCAACGAGCTGCTGGCTCTGCTGGGCACCAACGGGGCCGGCAAGTCGACCGTCCTGAAGACGATCGCCGGCCTCCTGCCGGCCGGCAGGGGCCGCATCACCTTCGACGGGCGTGACATCACCCGTCGTCCGGCGGAGGAGATCGCCCGCCTCGGCCTGTCGCTCATGCCGGGCGGCCGGGGCGTCTTCCCCACGCTCACCGTGGGAGAGAACCTGCGCCTCGCCTGCTGGATGCTGCGCCACGACCCGGAGGTCGCCCGTCGCCAGGTGGACGAGACGGTGGCCATGTTCCCCATCCTCGGCGAGCGCCACGAGCAGCTGGCCGGCGACCTGTCGGGCGGCGAGCAGCAGCAGCTCTCCCTGGCGATGGCGTTCGTGACCCGCCCCAAGCTCCTGTGCATCGACGAGCTGTCGCTCGGCCTCGCCCCCACCGTGGTCGACCGGCTCGTGGAGAAGGTGCGCGAGATCCACGACCACGGCACCACCGTCGTCGTGGTGGAGCAGTCAGTGAACGTCGCTCTCCTCCTGTGTCACCGGGCCGTGTTCCTGGAGAAGGGCCAGGTGCGGTTCCGGGGGCCGACGGCCGGCCTCCTCGACCGGCCGGACATCCTGCGGGCCGTGTTCATCGGCTCCGACGCCGTCCAGGGGGGCCAGCACATCTCGGCGACGCCCGCCGCCGCGCTGCCACCGGGGGAGCGGCCCAGCCGGGGCGTGACCCTCGAGGCCCAGGGCCTGACCAAGCGCTTCGGGGGGATCCGCGCCCTCGACGACGTGGACCTGGTCGTCCCGCCGGCCACCATCGTCGGGCTCATCGGCCACAACGGCGCCGGCAAGACCACGCTGTTCGACGTGCTCACCGGGTTCCTGCCGGCCGACGGCGGCCGCGTGCTGCTCGACGGCGTCGACGTCACCGACTGGCCCCCCCACCGGCGGGCGGTGGCACAGGTCGGCCGCACGTTCCAGGAGGCGTGGCTCTACCCCTCCCTGTCCGTCGAGGACGCCGTGGCCGTGGCCCTCGAGCAGCACCTCGCCAACCGCGACCCCATCGCCGCCGCGCTGCGCCTGCCGGCGTCCGTGGACTCCGAGGCGGCGGCGCGTGACCGTGTCGACCAGCTCCTCGAGCTGCTGGGGTTGGTTCCCTACGCCGAGCGGCCCACGGGCGAGCTGTCCACCGGCATGCGGCGCATCGTGGAGCTGGCCTGCCTCCTGGCCCAGGATCCCGCCGTCGTGCTGCTGGACGAGCCCTCGGCCGGCGTGGCCCAGCGGGAGACGGAGCGCCTGGGACCGCTGCTGCGCCGCGTCCAGGGCGAGACCGGCTGCTCGCTGGTGGTCATCGAGCACGACATGGCCCTGCTGTCGTCGCTGTGCGACGAGTTCGTGGCCCTCGAGCAGGGGTCGGTGATCGCCCGGGGCGAGCCGGCCGCGGTGCTGGCCGATGCCCGGGTCGTCAACTCCTACCTCGGCACCAACGAGGACGTCGTGCGCCGCTCCGGGGGTCGCACCTCCTCGTCCTACAGCGCGTCGCACCGGGCGAGGTGGTGAGCGGCCCGGGGGCGCCGAGGCCGCACCGGGGCCGTCGGGGGGTCCGGCATCGACGGCCGCACCCCCGCCCCGGTGGGCCCCGGCCGGTGACGGGGCCCGGTCCAGGGTCCCCGCCGGTCAGGGGTCGTGGTCGTGGCCACCGCCGGTGCCCGGCGTCCCCCGGTCGGCCTCCTCGAGCTCGTCGTCCAGGCGGGCCAGCGCCTCGACCTCGGTCTCGCCCCGGCGGGCCTCCAGGGCGACCGACAGGACGACCAGGCCGGTGGTGACCAGGAGGAGCACGGCGCGGTTGTCGGCGATCCAGTCGACCACGGCGTCGATCGGGCCCTCGAAGGCGCGGCCGAAGGCCCGGACGGCCCACAGCCGGACCAGCGAGCCGGCGACGTTGGCCAGCACGAAGGCGAACACCGACATGCCGGCCGCTCCCGCGAACAGGCAGATGTAGTTGTTGGGAGCGATGAACACCAGGGGAGCGGCGGCGGCGGCGAACCAGCGCTCGACCTGCCGTAGGAGTTGGCCCCAGGTGCGGGTGCGCCGCTCCATCCAGCGGACGGCGGCGTCGCCGTACCAGGCGCCGAGGAGGAAGAAGAGGGGGTCGCTCACGGCCAGGCGCCCGAAGCCGACGAGGTAGTACGACCAGGCGTCGAGGTCGTTGCTCACCAGGGCCAGGTAGCGGTTGCGGGGGTTGAGCAGGATCAGCAGCAGGGGATGCGTGTCGACGAGCGTCGGTGCCAGCGCGTCGCCGAGGTAGCCCATGATCACCAGCGCGATCAGTGGGAGGCTGACGAGGACGAGGGCCCGGCGCGACGGTCGCCGCGGCGCGCTCGGGGCCGGTGGCACGTCGGTGCCGGGCGCGTCGTCCGCCATGGGGCGAACATCCTAGGAGACGGCGGCGCGCCCGGGCCCTCTCCGGGCCAGCCGGGCCCCGGCGAGGCGCCGCGCCGACGACGGCGGGAGGGGTCTGGCTAGCCTGCCCTCATGCACGGGCTCATGCAGGACTTCCCCCTCGCCCTGCCCCACATCCACGGCCGGGCGGAGCGCCTGTTCGCCGACAAGCGGGTCGTCACGGTGACGGCCACGGGCAAGGAGACCGAGACCTACGGCGAGTGGGCGGAGCGCACCCGCCGGCTCGGCGGCGTCCTCGACGAGCTGGGGGTCGGCCCCGACGGTCGCGTGGGCACCTTCGGATGGAACACCGCCCGACACCTCGAGCTGTACTTCGCCGCTCCCTGCACGGGGCGGGTGCTGCACCCGCTGAACATCCGCCTGTTCCCGGACCAGCTGGTCTACGTGGCCAACCACGCCGAGGACGAGGTGGTGTTCGTCGACCGGTCCCTCGCCCGGCTGGTGTGGCCGCTGTTCGGGCAGTTCCGCACCGTGCGGCACGTGGTGGTGATGGACGACGGTGCCGGCGAGGTGCCCGAGCCGCCGCCGGGCAAGGAGGTCCACGACTACGAGGCCCTGCTGGCCGCGGCGTCCCCGGTGGCCTTCGACGTGCGGGACGAGGACCGGGCTGCGTCGATGTGCTACACGAGCGGCACCACGGGCAACCCCAAGGGCGTCGTCTACAGCCACCGGTCGACCGTGCTCCACACGTTCGGGGTCCTCACGTCGGCCGGCCTCGGCCCCGTCGAGGAGGACCGCGTGCTGCCCGTGGTCCCCATGTTCCACGCCAACGCCTGGGGCCTCGCCCACGCCGCCGTGGCCTGCGGTGCGGACCTGGTCATGCCCGGCCCGGACCTGTCGCCGCGGGGCCTGGCCCAGCTCATCGAGTCCGAGCGGGTGACGGTGGCCGCCGGGGTGCCCACCATCTGGATGGGCGTGCTGCCCGAGCTAAAGGGTCGCGACGTGTCCAGCCTCAGGGCCATCCCCTGTGGGGGGTCGGCGGTGCCCCGGTCGCTCTCGGAGGCCTACCGCGAGCAGGTCGGGGTGCCCATCACCCAGGCGTGGGGCATGACCGAGACGTCGCCGGTGGCGTCGGGCGCCCACATCAAGTCCACCCTCGCGGCCGTGCTCGACGAGGACGGCATGGCCGACCTCCGCGCCACCGTGGGCCAGCCCCTGCTGGGGGTCGAGGCACGCGTCGTGGCCGTCGACACCACCGACGAGCTGCCGTGGGACGGCGAGTCGGCGGGTGAGCTCCAGGTCCGGGGGCCCTGGGTGGCGGCGAGCTACTACGACGACGAGCGCTCCTCGGAGTCGTTCACCGCCGACGGCTGGCTGAGGACCGGTGACGTGGCCACCATCGACCACCACGGGTACATCAGCCTGCGCGACCGCACCAAGGACGTGATCAAGTCGGGCGGGGAGTGGATCAGCTCGGTGGAGCTCGAGAACGAGATCATGGCCCACCCCGCCGTGGCCGAGGCGGCGGTGATCGGGCTGCCCCACCCGAAGTGGGGGGAGCGCCCCATGGCCTGCGTGGTGCTCCGCCCGGGCCAGACGGCCACCAAGGAGGACGTCGTGGCCTTCCTCCGGGACAGGGTGGCCAGCTGGTGGCTCCCCGACGACGTCGTCTTCGTCGACGAGATCCCCAAGACGAGCGTCGGCAAGTTCTCCAAGCGGTCGCTCCGTGACCGCTTCGCCGACCACGTGCTGCCCACCGCCTAGCCACGGCGGGCGCGGTCGCCCGCCCGCGCCCGCCCCTCCCCCGGAGGGAGGTCACCCGCTGTTGCGCAGCGCCGTGGCCAGGCCGTTGATGGTGAGCTGGATGCCCTGCTTGGTCAGCTCGTGGTGGTCGCCCGCCCGCCACCGCCGGAGCAGCTCGACCTGGAGGTGGTTGAGGGCGTCCACGTAGGGCAGGCGGTACCGGAGGTTCCGGGCCAAGTCGGGATCCTCGCCCAGGATGTCGGGGCGACCGGTGACGGCCAGCACCATGGCCACCGCCCGGTCGTGCTCGGCGACGATCCGGTCGAAGATCCGCTCGCGCAGCTCCGGATCGGGCACGAGCTCCGCGTAGCGGCGGGCGATGCTCATGTCGGCCTTGGCCAGCACCATGGCCATGTTGGAGAGCACGGTGCGGAGGAACGGCCAGGCGTCGTGCAGGTGGCGCAGCCGTTGCAGCCGCTCGTCGTCGCCGCCCACCCAGTCGGCGAGCGCCGTGCCCGTGCCGTACCAGCCGGGCAGCATGATCCGGGTCTGGGTCCACGAGAACACCCAGGGGATGGCCCGCAGGTCGTCGATCCCGGACGAGGCCGACCGCGCCGGGGGCCGGCTGCCGATGTTGAGCTCGGCGATCTCGGCCAGGGGCGTCGCGGCCCGGAACCAGTCGACGAACCCCGGGGTGTCCGCCACCAGCTGGCGGTAGCTGAGCCGGGCCGCCTCGGCCAGCTCGTCCATGAGGGCGTAGGCGGCCGGGGCGTCGTCGCCCAGGCCCTCCACGTCGAGCAGGCTCGACTCGAGCATGGCGGCGACCAGCGCCTCGAGGTTGCGGCGGGCCGCCTCCGGATCGGCGTACTTGGCTGCCCGCACCTCGCCCTGCTCGGTGAGCCGCAGGCTGCCCTGCACGCTGCCCTCGGGCTGGGCCAGGATGGCGTCGTAGCTGGGGCCGCCGCCCCGGCCCACGGTGCCGCCCCGGCCGTGGAACAGCCGGAGGCGCACGCCGGCCCGCCGGAACACCTCCACCAGCTCGACCTCGGCCCGGTACACGGCCCAGTTGGCGGCGAGGTAGCCACCGTCCTTGTTGGAGTCGGAGTAGCCCAGCATCACCTCCTGCACGTCGCCCCGGGCCCGCACGAGGTCCCGGTAGCGAGGCTGGGCGAGGAGGGCCGCCATCGTCGCCCCGGCGCCCCGCAGGTCGTCGACGGTCTCGAACAGCGGCACGACCCCGGGGCCCAGCGTCGGCACGTCGCCGGTGTGCGCCAGGCCGACCTCCTCGAGCAGCAGCGCCACCTCGAGGACGTCGCTGACCGATCGGCACTGGGAGACGACGTAGCACGGCACGGCGTCGGGCCCCAGCACGTCGACGGCCCGGCGGGCGCAGCGGAGCACGTCGAGCTCGGCCCGGGTCGCGGGGTCGAGGTCGGCGTCGGGCGCCGTCAGGGGTCGCCGGCTGCCCAGCTCGGCCACCAGCACCTCCACCCGCCCGCCCTCGTCGAGGTCGCCGTAGCGGGGCGCGATCCCCGCCCACGCCAGCAGGTCGGCCACCACCCGCTCGTGGACGGCGGCGCTCTGGCGCAGGTCGATCCCGGCGAGGTGGAACCCGAACACGTCCACGGCCCGGCGGAGCCGGGCCAGCCGGTCGTCGGCCAGCCGGTCGGCGCCGTGGCCCCGGAGGGAGGCGTCGACGACGTCGAGGTCGGCGCGCAACGCCGCCGGCGAGGGGTAGGGCGCGAGGGAGGCGTGGGCCCGGTGGCCCGCCGGGGCCTCGCCCACCACCTCGGTGGCCGTGGCCACCAGTCGGGCGTGGACGCCCCGGAGGGCACGGCGGTACGGCTCGTCGGGGCTGGAGGGGGAGGGGCCGGCCGCCTCGGCCAGGTCCCGCAGGGCAGGCGTGGGGCAGACCAGCCGGGCGGACATCGACAGCTCGCCCCCCAGCCGCTCGACCTCGTCGAGGTAGTGGACCATGGCGGTCGCCGCCTGCCGGCGCACCGCCAGGTCGAGCGCCGCCGCGGTGGCGAAGGGGTTGCCGTCGCGGTCGCCACCGATCCACGACCCGGGTCGCAGGATCGGCGTGGGCACCAGGTCGTGGTCGGGGAACCGCCGCTGGAGCGCCTGGCGGACCCGGTGGTCGAGCTCGGGGACCACCTCGAAGAGCGACAGCTCGTAGTACTGGAGCCCCTCGGTGACCTCGTCGGCCAGGCGGCGCCGCTCCAGCCGCAGCAACGCCGTCTGCCAGAGGGTGAGCACGGCGCGCCACAGCGCCTCCCCCCACGCCTGCCGCTCGGCGGCGTCGAGGTCGGAGCGGTCGCGGCGACGGACCAGCTCCACGACGCGGCGCTGCACCTCGAAGACGGTCTTGCGGCGCACCTCGGTGGGGTGGGCCGTCATGACCGGGCCGACCAGCGGATCTCCCAGCGCCTCGGCCACGGCGGCACCCCCGGGATCGGCGGCATCGATCCGGGCGAGGGCGGCCGCCACGGTGCCGGGCCCGGGAGGCAGCCCCGCCAGCCGGTCCCGGCGCCGGCGGCGGTCCTCGTCGAGGTCCTCCGCCAGGTTGGCCAGCAGCGAGAAGTGGCTGAAGGCCCGGACCACGTGGAGCACGTCCCGGTACCCCAGCAGGTGCAGGTCGGTGACCAGGGCGTCGGCCCGCCCGCCCTGGCGCCGGAGGCGCAGCGCCTCCCGCCGGGTGCGCTCGACGAGGGCGAGGACCCGGTCGCCGGCCTGGTCCCGGATGACCTCGCCCAGCACCCGGCCCAGGAGCCGGATGTCGGCCCGCAACCGATCCTCCCCGTCCGGGAGCGCCGGGACGGCGACCGGCGGCGCCGGCGAGCTGCGGGGCACGGTGACCTGGACCATGGCCGGAGTATCCGGCAGCCACCGCAGGCAGGGAACGGGCGCGGACGTGCGTTCTCGCGAGCTTCACGCGACCGGAGGTGCAGCCCGCCCCCGACCTCGCCACGGGAATGGCCGCCCGGTCGGGAGCGGCCGTAGCCTGACGGCGTGGCCAGGGCCCGCTTCCTCCTGCGTCCCTTGTGGATCCTGTCGCACCTGCTGGTCGTGCTGCTGGTGGTCGCCATGGTGAACCTGGGCCTGTGGCAGCTCCGCCGGCTCGACGAGCGGCGCGACCGCAACGACCTGATCGAGTCGCGGCTGGAGCAGCCGGTCCGGCCCGTGGGAGAGGTGCTCGCGGTCGGCGACACCGGCTCGGTCGACGACGCCCGCTTCCGGCAGGTCTCGGCCATCGGCCGGTACGACGGCGGCGACACCGTCGTGGTGCGCAACCGGAGCCAGGACGGGGTCGCCGGTGCCTGGCTGGTCAGCCCCCTGACCCTCCCCGACGGCCGGCGGGTGGGCGTGCTGCGCGGGTTCGTCCCCCTGGACGGGGACGGCGACCCGGTGACGGCGCCCGTCCCCGCGGGCGTGGTGACCGTCCACGGGCCGGTCGTCGATCCCGGCAGCTTCGACGGCACGGCGCCGCGGGACCTCGATCCCCTGCTGTCCCGGGGCGGCACCCTTCCCGGGCTGGTGCTGGCCGAGGAGTCGGACCCGCCCGAGCCTGCGGCCGCGCCGTCGACCGGCGCCACGCCCCGGTCGATCATGCCGGTCCCGCCTCCGGAGCTGTCCGAGGGGCCCCACCTCGGCTACGCCGCCCAGTGGTTCATCTTCTCGACCATCGCCGTGCTCGGCTACCCGCTGGTGCTGCGCCACGTGGTCGCCCGGCGTGGCAAGGAGGTCGACGACCAGGACGACCTCGACGCCGAGCTGGCCGGCCTGGTGCACCAGGGCCGTTGACCCGGCGACGGCCCGGGCCGGCCGGCCACGGGGCTCCAGCGGGGGCGCGGTACCCTGCGCCCATGGCCGCCCCCTCCGATGCCCACCTGCTGGTGCTGCTCGGCCTCCGGCTCAAGGGGGCCGCGGGCGCGGCGACGCTGGCCGAGCACTCCGGGCAACCCGTGGGGGACGTCGTGGCCCAGCTCGCCGACCTGGCCGAGCGGGGCCTGGCGGTCGAGCGGCTGGCGGCGCCGGTGGGGTGGACCTTGACACCCGCGGGCCGGGCCACCGTCGACCGCGCCGTGGCGGCCGAGGTCGACACGGCCGGTGCCCGCCCGGCCGTCGCCGACGCCTACCGGCGCTTCGTGCCGTTGAACGCCACCGCCCTCGAGACGTGCAGTCGCTGGCAGGTGCGCGACGTGGGGGGCCGCCCCGTGCGCAACGACCACGGCGACCGCCGCTACGACACCCGGGTCATCGGTGACCTGGCCCACCTGCAGCGGCGGGCGGACCCACTGCTCGACGACCTCGCCGCCGCCCTCCCCCGCTACCGCGGCTACGGGCCACGCCTCCGCCGGGCGGTGCGCATGGTCGAGTCCGGGGAGCGAGACTGGTTCACCGGGCCGTCGCTGCCCAGCTACCACACGGTGTGGTTCGAGCTCCACGAGGACCTGCTGGCCACGCTGGGCCTCGACCGCAGCCAGGAGCTCGTGCCGTGACCCTCCGCCCGTCCCCTCCCACCATCGAGGAGTCCCGTCGACGATGAGCAGCGCTCGCTTCGGCAAGGTCCTGACCGCCATGGTCACCCCCTTCCACGACGACGGGGGGCTCGACGTGGACGGCGCCGCCGCCCTCGCCCGCTGGCTCGTGGACCAGGGCAACGACGGGCTGGTCGTCGCCGGCACCACCGGGGAGGCGCCCACCCTCTCCGACGACGAGAAGGTCGAGCTGTGGCGGGCCGTGCGGGCGGCGGTCGACGTCCCGCTGCTGGCCGGCACCGGCAGCAACGACACCCGCCACACGGTGGCGCTGTCACGGCGGGCCGCCGAGACCGGCGTCGACGGCCTCCTGGTCGTGTCCCCCTACTACAACCGGCCACCGCAGGCGGGCATCGAGGCCCACTTCCGGGCCGTGGCCGGCGCCACCGACCTCCCCATCGTGATGTACGACGTGCCCACCCGGACAGGGCGGGAGATGGCGGTCGACACGATCCTCCGGCTGGCCCGCGAGGTGCCCACCGTCGTGGGCCTCAAGGACGCCCGGGGCAAGCCGGGCGAGGCGGCCGCCGTGGTGGCCGGCGCACCGCCGGGCTTCGACGTCTACTCGGGCGACGACGGGCTGACCCTCCCACTCCTGGCGGTGGGGGCGGTGGGCGTGATCGGCGTCTGCACCCACTGGAGCGCCGGCCTCCACGCCGAGATGATCGCCGCCCACGGCAAGGGCGACCTGGAGGCGGCCCGGGCCCTCAACGCCCGGCTGGTGCCCTCGTTCGAGGTCGAGGTCGGCCCCACCTGGGTGCACGCCGGGGCGGCCAAGGCGGCCATGGCCGCCCTCGGCCAACCGGCGGGCCCCCTGCGCCTGCCGCTGCCTCCCCTCGACCACCAGGTGCGCTCGGCGGTCGGGCGCGTCCTGTCGGAGCTGGGCGGCACCGGTGGCTGAGCCGGTCGCCGTCACCTTCCTGGGAGGCCTGGGGGAGATCGGCCGCAACTGCGCCTGCGTGGAGGTCGGCGGGCGCATCCTGCTCCTCGACGTCGGGCTGATGTTCCCCGAGCTCGACATGCCGGGGGTCGACCTCGTCCTTCCCGACTTCACCTACCTGCGCGAGAACGCCGACCGCATCGACGGCGCCATCATCAGCCACGGGCACGAGGACCACACCGGCGGGCTCAGCTACCTGCTGCGGGAGCTGTCGTTCCCCATCTACGGGTCGGCGCTCACCCTGGGCCTGGCCCGGAACCGCATCGAGGAGGCGGGCCTCCTCGGCCGCACCGAGCTGATCCCCGTGGCCGACGGCGAGCGGCGCCGCATCGGCCCGTGCGAGGTCGAGTTCATCCCGGTCACCCACTCGGTGCCCCACGGGTTCGCCACCGCCTTCCACACGCCCCAGGGGACCATCCTCCACTCGGGCGACTTCAAGCTGGACCTGACGCCGGTCGACGGCCGCCTCACCGACCTCGGGCGCATCGGCTACCTGGCCGCGGGCGAGGGCATCCGCCTGTTGCTGAGCGACTCGACCAACGCCGACGAGCCCGGCCACGCCCGCAGCGAGCGGTCGGTCGGCAAGGTCCTCTTCGACCTGTTCCACGAGCACGAGGGCCGGCGGATCGTCATCGCCTGCTTCGCCAGCCACGTGCACCGGGTGCAGCAGATCGCCGACGCCGCCGTGGCCTTCGGTCGGAAGGTCGCCACGCTGGGCCTGTCCATGAAGAAGAACGTGCGGCTGGCTCGGGAGATGGGCCTGCTGCACATCCCCGACGACGCCCTCGTCGACATCGACGAGGTGAGGGGCCTGCCCCCCGGCCGGGTGTGCGTGATCTCCACGGGCAGCCAGGGGGAGCCGATGTCGGCCCTGGCGTTGATGGCCCAGCGCAACAACCGCTGGCTCGAGATCGACCGCGACGACACCGTCATCCTCTCGTCGCACCCCATCCCCGGCAACGAGATGAACGTGTCCAAGGTCATCGACGGCCTGGTGCGGCTGGGGGCCGAGGTCGTGCACTCGGGCCTGTCCGACGTCCACGCCTCGGGCCACGCCAAGCAGGAGGAGCTGAAGACCCTCCTGTCGATCGTGCAGCCCGACCACTTCGTGCCCGTGCACGGCGAGTACCGGCACATGGTGGCCCACGCCAAGCTGGCCCGGGCGGTGGGGGCGGTGCCCGAGGGCGAGGTCCACGTGTGCACGGACGGCGACCGCTTGGTGCTCACCGACGGCGGCATGCGGGTGGAGCGCCAGGCGGTGCCGGCCGGCTACCTCTTCGTCGACGGCATCATCGGCGACGTCGGGCAGGGCGTCCTGCGCGACCGGCGGGTGCTGGCCGAGGAGGGCGTCGTCGTGGTGGTGGTGACGGTCGACGTCACCTCGGGGGCCATCCTGGTGGGGCCCGAGGTGATCACGCGGGGCTGGGTCTACGCGCCCGAGGCCGAGCCGCTGCTGAACGAGTGCGCCGACGTCGTGCGCGTGGCCGTGAAGGACGCCTTCGCCACCGGGGCCACCGACGTGGAGGCCCTGAAGAAGGTCGTGCGGCGGGCCGCGGGCCGGTTCGTCAACGAGTCGACCCGCCGCCGGCCGATGATCGTGCCGGTGGTCACCGAGGCGTGACGGCCGGCCGGGGTCCATGCCCGAGCTCCCCGAGGTCGAGACGATCCGCCGCCAGCTCGAGCCCCTGCTCGTGGGCCGGCGCCTGGACCGGGTGTGGGCCTTCCCCCACCCCAAGTTCGCCCCCGCCCTGGAGGTCGCCACGTCCGGGGTCGAGCGGGTCCGCCGGCAGGGGAAGTACCTGCTGATCGGCTTGGAGGGCGACCGCGAGCTGGTCGTGCACCTGGGGATGACCGGCTCCCTGCGGATCGGGGCCGCCGATGCCGGCACGGATCCCTACGTGCGGGCGCGGTGGTCCCTCGACGGCGGGTCGGCCCCTCCCGGCGGGAGCGCGGGGGAGGTGCTGGAGTACCGCGACGTCCGCCGGTTCGGGCGCCTGGCGGTGGCCGAGGGCGGCCACTACGCGGGGACCCTGGCCGTCCAGGGACCTGACGCCCTCGACCGGTCCCTCACGCCCGAGGCGTTCTGGCGCTCGCTCCGGGCCAGCCGGCGGGCCGTCAAGACTCAGCTGCTGAGCCAGCGGCCGATCGCCGGGGTGGGCAACATCTACGCCGACGAGGCG